>JAAYHF010000076.1 GCA_012727485.1 Eubacteriaceae bacterium | reverse complement strand
CTTTATCCCCAATACGGAAATTTTCAGGGGAATGGTCGATACCGACGAGGGTTGGATTATAACAAACGAAAAAATGCAAACCTCCTGCGAGGGGGTATATGCGGCGGGAGATGTGCGAGTTACCCCCCTGCGCCAGGTTATCACTGCGGCCGCCGACGGAGCCGTCGCCGCATATTACGCAAAGGAATATATTTCGGCGGGGTCGGGCGATGAAAATTAAAAGAATACTGATCCTTCTCATCTGCCTTGCCTTTGCCTTCGGGGGCGCTTCCTGCAAAAAGGCCACTCCCGATGTGGTTTTTATCTATAAAGGCTCTCTGAAGGACGGTTATATGAATCAATATACCCATGAGGGCTTAAAAAGCAGTTGTGAGCTTTACGGCTTAAAGCTCGAAGAAATTCAACTGACCGAAGAATCCGGCAGTGAGCTTGATGTCACCGAGGTTTTGGCGAAAACCCCGGGTCTTGCGGTATTTGCGGGAGAAGGCTTGGAAAACATCTGCCTTTCAAGCGCCAAGAATTTCCCCGCGGTCAACTTCGCCCTGGTGGGCGGAGATGCGGACGGCAATTTGGACGGGGTTCAGGACGCCCAGAATATATACAGCATCGTTTTCAGAAGGGAACAGGCGGGTTTCCTCTCCGGGCTTTACGCCGCCTGCAAAAGCGTTGACAGCGTGGGCTTTGTGGGTAAATACGAATATCTCTCCTACATAGAATACGAGGCGGGCTTCACCGCGGGGATAAAGTCCGTCAATAAGGATCTCGAAATCGTGAAGTTCTACAGGGGAGATGAAACCGACGATGCGGTGAGTTTTGATGCCTTGGCCTCGGCGATCGCAAACTGCGACATCATATATACCATCGACGAAGCGGATTACATTTATAATGTGGCCGGGCAGTTGAATATACCCGTGATCGGGGCAGTTTATAATTATCGAACCCAGGGGATGGATTTCATCGTCAAAGAGGACATATTAAGCGCAGTAAATGCGATGATGGAGGTTTATTACAACGGGCTCATGAAGGGGCAAATAGCCCGCTTCGGGCTCGGGGAGGGCGCTTTGAGCGAAAGCTACGCCGCCGAAGACCAAAGCGTTGCCGATGTGATAAATCTCTGGAAGAATTTGGTGGTCGGCGGGATAGTGAAGGTGCCCACCACAAGAACGGGCGCCGCCCAATATGTTTCGCCCATAATACAATAAAAGGAGAAGGATATGAAAAACACTGTCGGAATATCTCTGTCTAATCGTCATTGCCATTTAAGCCTTGCGGATAAGGAGGCCCTTTTCGGAAAGGGCTATGAGTTCAAGGTTCGCAACGAGCTTTCCCAGCCGGGGCAGTATGCCTATGAGGAATGTGTCAATCTCAAAGGACCCAAGGGCATAATCGAAAAGGTGAGGGTTTTGGGGCCCGAAAGGAAGGAAACCCAGATAGAAGTCCTCCGCGCTGATTGTTTCAAGCTGGGGATAGCCCCCGTCATGAGGGATTCCGGGGATTTAAAGGGTACTCCCGGTTTGGAGGTAATAGGCCCCAACGGAAGCATAATGTTGGAACAGGGCGTTATCGTAGCCTTAAGGCATATACATATCAGCCTTGCTCAAGCCGAGGAATACGGTCTTTGTGACGGACAGAGGGTAAGCGTAAAAGTACCCGGGGAAAGGGAGATCATTTTCGGCAATGTTTTGGTGCGCGCCGGAGGCAGCGGTCAAATTGACTTCCATGTGGATATAGAAGAAGGGAATGCGGCGGGAGCCGCCAACGGACTCATCTGCGAGATCATCAAATAAAGATTATACAGCCGTTTTTCCTTGTTTTCTGTATATTATAATCGTTTATACGGTTAAAATATTGGTTAGAAAAGCAGAAAAACAGAAATACGGCTGTTTTTTTATGCAAAAATTGCCCAAAAAGATATGAATAATTATAAAAAGCAAAAAGTTGTGGTATAATCTTAGTCGGAGTAGCTTATGAGTAAATTACTTGCGTTTTTGGGTAAGCCCGACCCTGTGGCCTTCGAGGTGTTCGGTTATCAGATAAGATGGTATGCTATTATGATAAGCCTCGGCATCATGGCGGGCTTTTTTGTCTTTCTGAGAAGGGGCAAGTCAAAGGGCTTCAAGGAAGACGACCTTTACGATATATTCCTCTGGATAATCCCCTGCGCCGTTCTCGGAGCAAGGTTATATTATGTTGTCTTTGAATGGTCTTATTATTCAAACCACCTTTCGGAGATTCTTGCCATTTGGAAGGGGGGGCTTGCCATTCACGGAGCCATTCTTTTCGGTGCTTCTGCGGCTTTATTGGTTTGCAGACATAAAAAGATTAACTTTTTTTCGGTGACTGATCTTTTGGCGCCGAGCCTTGCTTTGGGGCAGGCCATCGGCAGATGGGGCAATTATTTCAATATGGAAGCCCACGGCACAACAACCGACCTCCCTTGGGCGATCGAGGTGATTGAGGGGGGAAAGGTTTTAAGCGTTCACCCCACCTTTCTTTACGAATCCCTCTGGAATATGGCCGTGTGCCTTATATTGATATTCATTGTGAGCAAAAAGGCGAAATACCACGGTTCGGTGACCTGCTGGTATTTTATCCTCTATTCGACGGGCAGATTTTTCATAGAAGCCCTGCGTACCGACAGCCTTTATTTCATGGGAATGAGAACGGCGCAGATAGTATCGGTTCTGCTTATCCTGTTATCCTCCGCTTTTATAATAGTTCAAAGGAAAAAGGGCTTTTTCCCCATGGGGGAGGGAGAGAAAAAAGACAAGACCGATGAATAAAATTCGGCTCGATGTGGCGCTGTTCGAAAGAGGTCTTGTTCAAAGCAGGGAGAAGGCCAAAACCCTTATCAAGCAGGGGGCGGTGACCCTTTCGGGGAGTGTATGCGACAAACCCTCGGCGTTGGTGGCCGCAGACGCCCAAATCGCCCTGAATGACACAGGTTGCCCCTATGTGAGCAGGGGCGGCTACAAGCTTGAGAAGGCTCTAAGGGTGTTTAAGATCGATGTGAGGGGCAAGACAGCCCTTGATATAGGCGCTTCCACCGGGGGCTTCACGGACTGCCTGCTGACCGGCGGTGCAAAGAAGGTTTACAGCATAGACGCGGGAACAGATCAACTTGCGGATAAGCTCAGGCGGGACAGCAGGGTTGCGGTATATGAAAAAACAAACTTCCGCTATTTTGACAAAAGCGAGATAGAGGATATAATCGACATCGTTGTGATGGATGTTTCCTTCATCTCCATAACCAAGCTTTGCGGGAATTTGAAAAACTTCATAGACGAAAAAACCGAGCTTGTATTCCTGATAAAGCCCCAATTCGAATCCCTAAGGGAGGAGATTGGGAAAAACGGGGTCATAACCGACGGGGCGATACATAAAAAAACGCTCAAAAGCGTGAGCGCCTCCCTTGCCGATTTGGGCTATAACCTTATATCCCTTGATTATTCACCGATAAAAGGGCCGAAGGGGAACATCGAATTCTTGGGCCGCTTCACCCTTTCGGATTACAACGGCAATAATGACGAAATGATAGAAAAATGCGTGGAATCGGCTCATGACGAGCTTATTCGCAAAGAGAATTAATCAGCTTCGGAGATCGATAAAAATGAAAAGAGCATTGTTCTTTGTGAACGACATCAAACCCGAATCGGTGGAGGATTACCTTACTGCCGCGGCCTATTTGAATTCAATAGGCTGGGAACATACCCGTATACCGATGAACGAACCCGAAAGCTTGTATGACTTCGGAATGGTTTTCGGCGGGGACGGCACCTTTCTTTGGGCGGCGCAGATTTTCTCCGCAATGAATTTGCCCATGGCGGGGGTAAATACGGGAACGCTGGGTTTTTTGCCCACCATTCGCAGTGAGGATATTATCCCGGCGATAGACAGGATAATAAAGGGGGAATATCGCATAGAAGAATGTATGATGATCAACGCCTACCGCCCCTCCGACGGGGGGGATTTGGGCAACGCCCTCAACGACATTGTACTTAAAAATAAAATGGAGCATAATGTGGGGCATTTCAAGATTTATGTGAACGATACCCTGCTCTACGACATTTCGGCGGACGGGGTGATAATCTCCACTCCCACAGGCTCCACCGCCTATGTGCTGTCCCTCGGAGGCCCCCTGGTCGCTCCCTCCTGCCGTTTGATGATAATTCAGCCCATAGCGCCCCACACCCTGAATTCAAGGGCGGTGGCGGTTGACAGCTCGCAGAGTATCAAAGTCGTCTTTGACGAGCAAAAGACCTCCATAAGCCGCGACGGGAGAATGATACAACCCAACCAAGGAAGCATTCTCATCAAAAAAGCCGATATGATAACGAAGATAATCCGTTTTAAGGATTACGATTTTTATAAAACAGTCAGCGAGAAACTCAACAGAGGATAGCTTCTTGCTTTTAACGGAAAGAAACTTGACTGATTACCCTCACAGCGAAAGGAATGGTTATAAATGAAAAATGAAAGACAGGCAATAATCCTTAAACTCATCGCCGAAAACGAGATCCATACCCAGGAGGAACTGACCGAAAGGCTCAAGGAAAACAACATTTCCGTAACCCAGGCCACCGTTTCCAGGGATATAAGGGAACTCAAACTGCTTAAGATAATGAGCGACAACGGCACCTATAAATATTCCGCCCCCGGGCCGAACGACGATATATTCGACGAGAGGCTGGTGGATATTTTCAAAAGAGTGGTCATAAAGGTGCAGTATGTGGGCTTTATGATTTGTATACAAACCGTTCGGGGCATGGCGAACGCCGCCGCCGTTTCCATAGATGCTTCCTTGAGCAACGATATTATAGGGAGCGTCGCGGGAGACGACACCGTATTCGTGTTGGTGGCAAACGAGGCCAAGGCCGCCGAATTGGTGAAGGATTTTAAAAAAATACTCAGCTGGTAAAAAAATATGCTTCAAACCCTTGAAGTCAAAAACTATGCAATAATAGACAACACCCAAATTTCCTTTGAGAAGGGCTTTAATGTACTCACGGGGGAAACCGGGGCGGGAAAATCCATTCTGGTGGACGCCCTTTCCCTTGCCCTCGGTTATCGCACCGGGGTTTCCGTGATAAGAAGCGGGGAGAATAAAACCTTTGTTCAGGCTTTGTTTTCATTGGATAAAATAGAGGGTGAATTAAAGAAGCTCCTTGAGGAAAATAACATAGATTATGAGGACAACTGCCTTTTGATAAGCCGCGAGCTTTATGCGGGGGGCAGGAATGTCTGTCGGATAAATTCCACAATGCTAAGCGTCAATGCCTTGAAGCAGATAGGCCTGTTCCTTGTGGATATCCACGGTCAGCACGAACATCAAAAGTTGCTTGATCCTTCCACCCATACCGATATGCTGGATTCCTTCGCCGGACAAAGGGCATCGGAGGCGCTAAGCGGGGTGGAGGAAAGCTTCGAGAATATGCGAAAAAGCAAAAGGGAGCTTAAAAAGCTTTTGGAATCCGCCAAAAATCGGGAAAACAATCGGGAGGATTACCAAAGAGAGCTGAAGGAAATCGAGCAAGCCGCCCTAAACCCCGGCGAGGACGAGACGCTGGAGAAAAGGATAGATATTCTGCAAAACGGCGAAAAGCTATTCGGCTTTGTCGATGGAGCTTACTCACTGCTTTATTCAAGGGAAAGAAGCGTCAGCGATATGCTTTCCTCCGCAAAGGGAATGTTGCAGGACGCCTCCCGCATAGACGAGAGCTTAAAGGGCGCTTTTGACAGTCTGAACGAAGCCGCCTATTCCATCGAAGATGCGGTCATAACTCTGCGTGATTATAAGGATTCCATCGAATTCGACCCCGCCCTTTTGGAGGATATACACGCCAGATTAAACAAGATAAACAAGCTTAAAAGAAAATACGGATTTACCATCTCCGATATATTGAATTACTCCGATGAGTTAAGGGAAAAGTTATCGGCAATGGATAATATCGATGGGCTGATCGATCAGGCGCGGGAGGATTACGAAAAGAAAAAAGGCGAATATATGAAACAAGCCTCAAAGCTCAGCGAAATAAGAAAGCAAGCCGCCGTCGAGCTTGGGAAGGGTCTTTGCGAGCAATTAAGCGATTTGGCTATGCCGAACACTGTTTTCGAAGTGCAGTTCACCCCCCTCGGGGAGGAGCATTACGGGGCAAAGGGCATCGAAACCGCCCAATTCATGATTTCCACCAATGCGGGTCAGGAACTGCGCCCCCTGGCGAAGGCCGCCTCCGGCGGTGAGATTTCCAGAATAATGCTTTCGATGAAAAGTATCCTTGCCCGGGCGGACAGAACCGATACTCTTATATTCGACGAAATAGATACGGGCATCAGCGGACGAACTGCCCAGAAAGCCGCCGAAAAGATCGCTTCTTTAAGCGGGGAGCATCAGATTATCTGTATAACCCACCTTTCGCAAATAGCGAGCATGGCCAATAACCATATACTCATAGGCAAATATGTGGAAAACGGAGCAACCTACACAAAGGTTACCAACCTGAGCGAGGAAGAAAGGGTGGAGGAAATCGCCCGTATCCTCGGAGGGGTGGAAATAGACGAAACAGCCCTTGCCCATGCAAGGCAGGTGCTTTCCCAGGCCGCTTCTTTCAGAGAGTCCCTCCCTTCTTAATGAATCATATCCGCCATTGAAACACAAAATACGCACATGAAGATTAAAAACCGCTGTGCGTATTTTTTTATTGTGCTTTTGTTTTCGGTTATGGCCGCCTTTGCCATATACCCGAGCTTCTGTGACGAAACCATAAACATCATCGCCGGACAAACGGCAAGCGTCAAAATTGAAAGTATCTTCACAAATGTGAATTTAAAGCAAAAAGAGGATATTATCGGGGTAAATGGCGAATTTTCGACGGCTTACAAGGTAAACGCAAAAAAAAGTTTAAATTTTTTCGCAAAAAAAGAAGGAGATTTCGATTTTACCGTAAATATATATAATAGGGTCGTATTTAAGCATTTGAAGGTGAATGTGATCTCAAACGAAAAACTTTATGTCTGCGGAGATGCCATCGGAGTTAAGGTGGACACCTCCGGGGTCATAGCTGTGGGATTCGAACCTTTGGGTGTTTCGGGCGGCACCGAATACAGCCCCGCTTATCGGGCGGGCATAAGGGAAGGAGATATCGTCAAAGCCATTAACGGAGTTGCTGTGGACAAGGCCTCGGAATTTCGGGAGGTGCTGAACAGCGTGAACGGACAGAAAGTGCAAATTCTCTTGGTCAGGGAGGGCAAACCGATGACCTTCACCGTTTATCCCATTATAAACGGCAGCGGGAATTATCAGATAGGCCTATGGGTAAGGGATAATGTTTCCGGCATAGGCACCCTAACCTTCGTCACCCAGGATAAAAAATATTTCGGCGCATTGGGCCATGCCATCACGGACGCGAACACCCATGTTACCGTGCCGATGAAAAAGGGAGTATTGCTTAAAGCCAATGTGGTGAAAATAACCAAGGGAGTAAGCAAAGCCCCGGGGGAGCTGAGGGGAGTTTTTTCCTCCCGAAAGGGAGTTTGCGGAGATGTGCTGTCCAATACGGAATACGGGATCTACGGGGAATACAAAGGCGGAATAGAGCTAAACGAGGATATGCTATATCCCATCGCCATGCAAAACGAGATAACCGAAGGGCCCGCCGGGATAATTGTGACTCTTGACGATAAAGCGGAAGAATATGCGATAAACATAATTAAGGTAAACAAGCAGAACAAAATCAGCACAAAGAGTATGCTGATAGAAGTGACGGATGAAAGATTGATAGAAAAAACCGGCGGTATTGTAAGGGGCATGAGTGGATGTCCCATAATCCAAAACGGCAAGATCGTCGGCGCAGTTACCCACGTGCTCGTTAATAACCCCCAAAGGGGTTATGCGATATTCATAGAATGGATGCTGAATAATCTGAAATAATATAACCCCATTCATTTTATGACAATTTTTTCGTATAGATCGATGTATTATGTGGTAGAAAATCATACGGAAGTAGAAAGGACTGTGAGATTATGTCTTATTCAGTTGCGATCGCCGATGACAATACCACATTTGCATCCGCCATCGAAAAGAAATTATTGCTGTACACCGATATCAATGTTGTTGGCACTGCCTGCAGCGGTACGGAGCTTATGGAAGTCATAAAGCAGAAAATGCCGCAGGTGGTCATTTTGGATAACGTTATGCCCTATATGGACGGAATCGAAGTGTTGAAGGCGATTTCCAATTTAGACGAGGATTATGACCCCGTCATTATCATGATGTCCGTCGTGGCAAACGACAAACTGACCCGAAATGCGGTTGAATTGGGGGCTGACTATTACTTTGTCAAGCCCGTTGATCTGGATGAATTTGCATCCAGAGTGGAGCAGATCGTGAAGTACAACCCCGAAAGAACTTCGGAAGTTTACACAAAGGTCATGTTCAATAAAACCGGAGAGGACAACAACCATGTGCTTGTCACGAATATCCTGCACGAAATAGGAGTTCCCGCACATATCAAAGGTTATATGTACATGAGAGATGCCATTAAAATGGTCATCTCAAATCAGGAACTTCTGGGAGGGATAACCAAGGAGCTTTACCCTGCGATAGCAAGGAAATACAACACCACATCAAGCCGGGTCGAACGCGCCATACGCCACGGCATCGAGGTGGCTTGGTCAAGGGGCAGGGTTGAAACCTTGGATATGATATTCGGGTATACGATCGATCAAAACAAAGGCAAGCCGACGAACAGCGAATTCATTGCGATGGTCGCCGACAAGATAAGGATGCAAATTGGTGAGTATGTCTGAACCTGAAGCCGGGTTAAAGGGCTTGTGTATCCGGAAGCGCAAATCATGAGCGCTTCCGGATTTTTTTTAATAAAGGGCGTATTCCCCGATTCGCCTTAAAAATTCTCTGAAAGTGCATTTTTCTATGGGGGCTGAGGGGTATAGATCGAGGGTAAAGACCTCCTCATTGGATGTGATCGTCAGCTTTCCCACGGGGGTGTTCCCGTCAATCGGAGCGCTCAAGGAAGGAAAAATTTCCGTTTTTTCCTCATATTGCTTTTGTTTTCCCGCCTCGCTCAGGGAATAAACGCCTTCCCTGACGGCAAGCTCGCTCGTGGGGTTTTCCGCATTTAAAATGGGGGCGGCGCAAACTGTATCGCCCGGCTTGATTATGTATTTGCCCTCGAAGGAATTCATGCCGTAAATAAGCAGGGTTTTGGTGTCCGTAAACCTTACCGCAGAGCTTTGGGCGTTCATCACAACGGCAATCAGCCGCATATCCCCCTTCTTGGCGGTGGCGGATAGGCAGTAGCCCGATTGCGATGTATAGCCCGTTTTTATCCCGTCCACATAGTCCGTTTGGGTGAGCAGTTTGTTCGTATTGGCAAGAACCCGCTTCACATCGTTATTGCGCCCGACGGTGACCTCCTTCGTCCAGACGGAAATGTAGTTGTAGATCCTCTCGTGCTTCAATAATTCCGCGGACATCAGGGCGGTGTCATAGGCGCAGGAATAATTGTCCTTATCCTCCAGCCCGCAGGGCGTGCCGAAATAGGAATCGTCCATGCCGAGCTGACGGGCCTTTTCGTTCATCAATTCAATGAAACCCTCATAACTCCCGCCGATGAATTCCGCCAAGGCAACAGCCGCATCGTTGCCGCTTTCTATTGCTATCCCATAAAGCAGGTCGTCAACGGTTCTGACTTCGTTTGCCTCAAGGAAAAGCCGTGTCCCCCCCATGGCGGAAGCCCTTTGGGATATGATAACGCTTTCCTCGGGGGTGATGCGCCCTTCGTCGAGGTATTCCATCGCTATGAGCATTGTCATTATCTTGGTCATGCTGGCGATGGGCTGTTTTTTGTGGGAATCCTTTTCGTAAAGCACCCTTTTGGTGTTCATATCCATTAAAACGGCGCAGGGGCAATCTATTGCTATTTCGGCGCTTTCCACCCGGGCGGGAAAGATGCAAAGGATAAGAAACATTGCCATTATCGCCGGGATCATTTTCTTTTTCATTAAAACCTCCTTGGCTTATATATCTTATTTGGCTTACGCCCCGTTAATTACCGAAAACGACGATTATCAGAGAATCCCCTTGTTTAAGTGCATCAGTATATATGGAACACAGAGGGATTTCACCAATGTGCCCAAAGTGTTGATCAAAAAAGCGAAGCTAAGCATTACTATGTATGCGGCGGTGAAGCTTTGATAAGCCTTTGCGCCCGATGCGGCGATCTTCGAACGGAAGGAGCGCACGCATACGCAGGCAAACAGCAGGGAAGGAGTTATGAAAATCAAATCCGCAAAGAAGATGCAGGCGCAGTAAAAAAAGCCCTTGTAGGAATATAGCCCCACGATGCACCCCCCCGCAAAACCCAGGGCGGCCCCCCTGATGAAAAGAAAAGAATAGGCAAATAGAATGCCCATATCAAAAAAGCCCATGAGTAAAAAGGTGATGTTGACCTTGAGCTGGTTCATAAACCCCGCCTTAAAGGAATCCTTGGCCGGATTTGCTCCCTTGGCGAAGGCTGATATGTATTTTTGGAGATAAGAGGTGAAAAGCGCCTTTTTCTCCTCGGGCATAAGGTATATCCAAGCGGCTCCCAGGGTTGCGCCTATGATGAAAACCAGCGTAAACATGAGATATTCCGATAAATTCTTTCTTATGTGCAAGAGTATTTTCTTAGCCAATTAATCCCCGTGCTATAATACAGGCTTTAAAAGAAAAATATGCGCCGGTTTTCGGCGCATATTCGAAACTTAATTTTCTCTGTGTTTGAGGATTTTCTGCAATTCGTCCATGAAGGTATCAATATCCTTGAATTGCCTGTATACCGAAGCGAATCTCACATAGGCGACTTCGTCCAAATCCTTAAGTTTTTCCATCACCGCTTCGCCTATCTCGCTGGATTGCACCTCGCCCGCGCTGGTGGAAAAAAGCTCGGCTTCTATCCCGGTGACCATTTCCTCTATTTGCTCCAGGGAAACGGGCCGCTTTTCGCAGGATTTCATCACTCCCTTGATTATCTTGTTCCTGTCGTATTCCTCCCGGGTCAGATCCTTTTTTACCACAACCAGAGAAACAAAAACCGCCCTCTCATGGGTGGTGAAGCGGAATTTACATTCCGTACATTCCCGCCTTCTTCTGATGGAATTGTAATCGTCAAAGGGTCTGGAATCCAGTACCTTGCTTTCTATACAGCCGCATTTTGGACATTTCATATCATGATTATATAATACTGATTGCCTTTAATCAATATTACCGCATTTTTTTCAAGTCATTTGCCTTTTTATGGCGGCTAAGGCATTTTTTTCTATCCTCGATACCTGGGCTTGGGATATTCCTATCTTTTTGGCCACTTCGTTCTGGGTGCGCCCTTTGTAATAGCGCAGATTGATTATAAGCATCTCCTTTTCGTCAAGGGAAGCCACGGCCTCCTTTAAGGCGATGTTGTCCACCCAGTTATCCTCGATGTTCTTTTCGTCCTTGAGCTGATCCATCACCGTCAGCCCGTCGTTATCACTGCCGAAGACATATTCGTGCAAAGAGGCGGGTTCGCATATCGCCTTCATGGCCTCGTCCACTTTTTTGACCGATATTCCGAGCTGTTGCGCTATATCTTTATTTTCCTTGGCGGCCGAGGGATTGCTCTCCTTGATCTTCATCGCCTTATAGGCCACATCCTTTATGGAACGGCTCACCCGAATTGCCCCCGCGTCCCGCAGATAGCGCTTGACCTCTCCGGCTATCATCGGCACGGCGTAGGTCGAAAATTTAACATCGTATTTCAAATCAAAATTGTTAATGGCCTTAATGAGCCCTATGCAACCTATCTGGAAAATATCGTCCATGTTCTCGCCCCTATAGCCGAATTTCCTTATAACGCTTAAAACGAGCCTGAGATTGCATCTGATGAATTCTTCCCTTATGGATTCGTCTCCGTTTTTCAGGCGGGTGAGCATCATCTCCGTTTGCGCCTGACCGACTTTAGGGAGAGAATCGGTGGAAATACCGCAAATCTCTACTTTTTTATACATTTCTCACCTCCGACGAATCTATTTTTCACCTTAAGCCCGGCGAATATACAGCTTAAAAACAAATAGCGCCGAGCTGACGGGAATGTAAATTTGCAATTTCTTCATGAAAATGTTTGTTACGGGGGAAAGATATATTAAAATACATTTGTGTGTTGATGCTGTAGCTCAGCTGGAAGAGCGCTACCCTGACACGGTAGAGGTCATCGGTTCAAGCCCGGTTAGCATCACCATTTTTTATTTGCAAAAGTTTCATATTCCCCTCGTTCATGTTATAATCTGAATAATGATTACATTTAAAGGAGCCGGCGTTGGATAAAAGAATTAATGTGGGCGTTATGTTCGGCGGAAAAAGCGGGGAGCATGAGGTTTCCCTGAATTCCTCCTATAATGTCATAAGAGCCATTGACAGAGCGCAGTACGATGTCACCTTAATAGGCATCACCAGAGAAGGCAGATGGAGCATATATACGGGAGATGTGAAAAACATCAAAGAGGATTGCTGGGAAAGCGACGATGAGCATAATAAATGGGATTTTTCCCTTTTTACAGATGAGGACTTCGCAAAAACGGATATAATCTTCCCGGTGATGCACGGCACCTTCAGCGAGGACGGAACCTTGCAGGGGCTTTTCGAAATGTTGGATAAGCCCTATGTGGGTTGCGGGGTGCTGGGTTCTGCGTTGGCGATGGATAAATGCGTCTCCAAAACCCTTTTCGAGGCGGCGGGCATTCCCGTGGCGAAGGGAGTCACCCTTTTTAAACAAGAAATAATCGAAAACATGGCTTTGCAATGCAATAAAATCGAAAACCAATTCGAATATCCCGTTTTCGTGAAACCCGCAAATATGGGTTCCAGCGTGGGTATAGCCAAGGCCCATGACCGGGAAGAATTGGAAGAAGCCTTAAGGGACGCCATCAAATACGATATAAAGATTTTGGTTGAAGAATTCATAGACGGCATGGAGATAGAGATCGCCGCACTGGGCAATGAAGATGTGATGATTTCCGAGCCCGGTTGGATCAAGCCCTGCAACGAATTTTACGATTACGAGGCGAAATATCTTTCCGGAGACGATTCCGAGGTGGTTATCCCCGCGCCGATTCCCGCGGATAAGGCCGAGCAGGTGAAAAGCTATGCGGCAAGGGCCTTCAAGGCCTTGAACTGCTCCGGGCTTTCCCGAATAGACTTTTTTGTGACCAATAAAGACCAAAGGGTCATCATCAACGAGATAAATACCCTGCCCGGATTCACCAATATCAGTATGTATCCCAAGCTTTGGGCAAATTCAGGCATAGGTTATTCGGCGCTGATAGGAAAGCTGATCGAATTGGGTATGGAAAGATACGAAAAAAGAAAGGAACTGCTTTTCAAAAAGCAATAACATAAATGGGCGGAAAACTTGAATTAGAAAAACAACTAGCGATCATCATAGAAGGGGCAGTCAGGCAATTAGCTGAAAAGGAAGGCTGCACGCTGCCCGATAATTATAAAACCCTGCTGGAAACCCCCAAGGAAGAACGCTTCGGGGAACTTTCCTGCAACGCCGCAATGCAGCTTGCCAAAGCTTTCCGCTCAAACCCCAAAGTCATAGCCGCGAAAATAACGGAGTTGATAGAGGGCAAGCACCCCGCTGTGGAAAAAACGGAAATAGCGGGGGCGGGATTCATCAATTTTTATCTGAAAAAGCAGTGGTATTACGACGAGCTTGCCCTGATGATTTCCCGGGGCGAGGATTACGGAAGCCTTATTTCGGATAAACCGAAAACCATAAATGTGGAATATGTCAGCTCCAATCCCACGGGGCCCTGCCATATCGGCAACGCCAGAGGGGGGGCGATAGGAGATGTGATCGCCAATGTTTACCGCAAGGCGGGTTGGGAAGTTACCAAGGAATTTTATCTCAACGATGCGGGCAATCAGATCAAAAAATTCGGGGAATCCATTTATGCCCGTTACAAACAGCTCACCGACCCGGATTTCCCCTTCCCCGAGGACGGTTACAAGGGTCAGGACGTGGCGGGGATAGCCGAAAGGTTTGCAAAGGAAAATCCCGAAGCGGATAAAATGCCCAAAGAAGAATTGACCGAAAAGGCCATCGCCTTCGGATTGGAAAACAATGTCGGCAATATCCGCAGGGTTCTGGAGAAATACGGCATTAACTACGATGTTTGGTTCAGCGAATCCACCCTCCATGAATCGGGAGCCATAACAAAGGCGATTGATTTTCTCAGGGATAAGGGCGCCGTATACGAAAAGGACGGGGCTGTTTGGTTCAAGGCCACCGATTATAACTGCGAAAAGGACGAGGTATTGATCCGTTCCAACGGAATACCCACCTATTTTGCCTCGGATATCGCTTACCACCTGAATAAGCTGAAGGAAAGAAATTTCGATTTGGCGGTAAATGTATGGGGGGCGGATCACCACGGCCATGTCCACAGGTTGAGAATGTCCATGGCGGCGGCGGGGATCGACCCGGAAAGGCTCAGGATAGTCCTTATGCAGTTGGTGCATTTGGTCAGGGGCAACGAAACCTTGAGAATGTCCAAGCGCAGAGGGGATATGGTTACTTTGGACGAACTTTTGGAGGAAGTGCCGGTGGATGCGGTGAGATATATTTTCAACAGCACCAACCCCAATTCCCACTTGGATTTCGATATGGATCTGGCGGTGAAAAATACTTTGGACAACCCCGTTTTTTATGTGCAGTATGCCCATGCGAGGATATGCTCCATTTTGCGCAATGTTCCCCCGGCGAACACTCCCGCGGATTACACCAAACTGACCGACAAAACGGAAATCGCCCTTTTGGCGGCCATGGCGGACTATTCGGGGGTGATAAAAACCGCGGCGGACGAATTCGACCCTTCGAAAATAACAAAGTATGTTTACGACCTCGCCTCCTGTTTCCACAGCTTCTATAACGCCTGTCGGGTGAAAAACGAGGACGCCTCCCTGATGAATGCAAGGCTTATGCTCATCACAGCCTGCAAAAACATAATAAAAAGCGCTCTTACCATACTCGGCGTGAGCGCTCCCGAAGAAATGTGACAAATTGACTTTTTTAAACCGCAGAGAAGCTTATGCCTTTGCGGTTTATTTTATTTGCGGTGACAGTAAGCGCCATATTTTCCGCCTTGAAAGCGATTTCCATACGGTTTGCGGCTTCCTCCCCCTCGCTTATTGCCATTATCGTGGGGCCCGCTCCGCTGATGTAAACGCCTATTGCGCCGCATTTCAGGCTTATCTGCCTTATCTTCTCGTAATTCTCGATGAGGGGTATGCGGTAGGGCTGATGAAGCCTATCATCCAGAGCTTCTCCCAAAAGGGAGCTGTCGCCGCTTTCCAATGCGCGGATCAATGCGGCGGCGTGGGAAAGGTTGAACACCGCATCTTCCTTGGTGTATTTCTCGGGCAGAACCTGCCTTGCCTTCTTGGTGGATAATTTGTAATCGGGAATAACGGAAATGAAGGTGTATTTTTCCGCCACCTCGAAGGGGGCGCATTTGTAGTCTTCCCCGGATTTGAAGGCGATGACCCCCCCTCCGTATATATTGGCGGCCACATTATCCGCATGGCCTTCTATTATGGCGGATATATTGAAAATGTCATCGGCATTTATCTTTGTGCCTGAAAGCAAATAAGCCCCCATTACCCCCGCGCAGATACAGGAAGCGCTGGATCCCAGCCCCCGGGAAACGGGAATACCCGTCTTTACATCAATTTTAAGCCCCGTACTCTTATAACCCAGCACCTCACAGGCTTTGAAGTAACTCTTTACAATCAAATTTTCCCTGTTGCGTATGATGTCCGCATATTTATTAACTATAATCGCGTCCTGATAGCCCTCGAATTCGATCTCGTTGGCCATATCGAAACATACGCCGAGACTGTCGAATCCGCAGGCTAAATTGGCGCTGGAAGCGGGAGAAATGATTCTGTACATCTACATACCTCTTTCTTCGATGAATTTTAATATCGTATCGGTTATTTCGCTTGCTTTTATCACCGTTTCTTTTTCTTTGTCAAGTTTGACGGCGTTTTCAATGGGCTTCGGAATGCTCTTTCCGGTCAGCTCGTTGAGAGTTTCCAGAGAAACTATCTCGTCGACTTCCCTTTTCTCGCAAAGGGCATATAAGACCTCCGAGGGGAATTTGAAGGGGCTTGCGGTGGATAAAATCACGGTGTAGCCCTCTATTTTGCCCCTTTGTGCGGTTTTAACATAAGCGTCGTAGCCGCAGGCGGTGTGGGTGTCGATCAGATAGGAATATTCATTGAAAACGGTCTTTATCGCCGCAAGGGCCTCCTGCTCGCTTGCCCAACTCGCTTCGAAGGTTTTAAAAACCTCGTTGTTCGGGTCAACCCTGTAATAACCCTCCCTTATAAGAGAGTTCATCGTTTGGGCAACCTTTTTATCGTCGCCCGAATAAATTTCAAAGATGAGCCTTTCCAAGTTGCTTGAAATCAATATATCCATGGAAGGGGAGATGGTGCGAACAAATTCCCTTCTGCGGTCATAGATCCCCGTTTTGAAGAAATCCGTGAGTACGCTGTTGGAGTTTGAGGCGCAGATGAGTTTGCCCAGGGGAAGCCCCAACTCACCCGCATAATACCCCGCCAAAATATCCCCGAAATTCCCTGTGGGTACGCAGAAATTGACCTTTTCCCCGGGGGAGACTTTCCCCTTTTGAAGAAGGGTGGCGTAGGCATTGAAGTAATAGACAATCTGGGGGAGAAGCCTGCCGATGTTGATGGAATTGGCGCTGGAAAGCTCTATTCCCCTGTCGGAAAGCAGGTTATTAAAGGCGCTGTCGGTGAAAACCCGCTTCACGGCGTTTTGGACATCGTCGAAATTGCCCCTAATGGCGATGGCCTTTGTGTTTTCGCTCCTGCCGGTGAGCATCTGCCGCTTTTGCAATTCGGAAACCCCGTTGTGGGGGTAGAAAACCAAAACATCCGCCGCACTGCTCGAAGAAAAGCCCTCCATGGCGGCCTTGCCGGTGTCCCCCGAGGTGGCTGTAAGGATTAATGTTTTGTATTTGTTACCTGTATTAACCTTGGCGTATTCCATCAAGGGCGCAAGAATGCTTAAAGCCGCATCTTTAAAGGCGCAGGTTCTCCCTGTGGTTAAATCGAGAAAACCGAATCTTCCCATATCCGCAAGGGGAAATATCTCGCTTGAGCCGAATTTCCCGGGGCAGTAAGCCCGTAAAACCGCTTCCCTGATTTGCCCGGGGGAGTAATCAGTGAGATAATGGGAAAGAACGCTTACGGCTATTTCGGCATAGGGCGCCTTTTCCCCTTTGTCAAAATAAGTTTCCCGGGGCAGCGGGTCTTTCGTCTCTCGAGCGGGAATAAAAAGCCCGCCCTCCTCGGATATGCCCGAAAGAATGGCCTCGCAGGAAGTTTTGATATTATTTTTATTTCTTGTGCTGTAATATTTCATAATTTCACCCGATTATATTTTACTATATCCTTATCGGTGATTACAGTTCAATTAAGAACTTTCATTATATTAATTCTTGTATTATAATTATAACGCAACTGTTTTGGAGGGAAAAGATGAATCCATTTATCGTAAACACGCCGGGAAAGGTTATCTTCGGCAACAACAGCCTTGAGAATGCGGGCAGGATCGCAAGGGACTTCGGAACGAAGGCCTTCCTTTTATGCGACGATTTCTCGCTCAATCATAAGGATATATTCGAAAAATTGAAAAACAAGCTTGAGGAAAGCGGCGTTTCGTACACCCGGGAGCAGATATACGGACATAAGCAGGTTCTCCCCTCATTGATCAAAGAGTATGATTTTAAAGATACGGAGTTAATAATCGCCCTCGGCGGGGAAAATGTTATAAACACCGCCAAAGCCCTGAAGGAAATCCTTTCGGAGGCGGGGGAGCGGAAGGGCGTTTTATTCGGCGGCAGGGGGCGCAAAACCATTCCCTTGCTCGCCATGCCCGCGGGGCTTTTCGCCTCGAGCGCCGTGACAAACCAAATGTATACCATTGACTACGAAGCCGAGAAATATTACTCCGTCAGCCAAAAGGATATTTATCTGCCCGATGTTGTGATAGCAGATCCAAAAATATGCTTCATCGAAAAGAATCGGGATTTAAGGTTCTTTATACTGCGGCTTATGGGGGGCATAATAGAAACCTATGTCGCCGTGGACGGTTGCGCCTTTTCGGAGCTGTTGGCGGGCGAAGGGGTGAAATATCTGGTGAGTTGTATTGCGGAGATGCTGTCGGACAAGGGGGATATATCGGAGGATTTCTCCGAGAGGCTTTGCTATGCTTCTCTGTTGGCGGGCTTTGCGGAGGGCTATTCCCAAAGAGGGGTTTTAAGGGGAATGGCGCAGGAGATTATAAGCAGATATGCGGTTGATGTAAATGAGGTTTACGGCGCTTTGATCTACGAAGCCACCCTGACCAATATGCGGCGGGTGCAATTCTTCGAAAGTTATGAGGAAACCTCGCTTAAATACGCCGGGCTGGGCAGTGTTTTTTCGGGGATAGATTACAGCTATGACAAAAAAGATGTGTTAATGCGGGCAGTGACCGAATACCTCTCGAATCTTACCGAGAGCTTCGGCGCAGTGCGCCTGAAGGATTTGGGGATAGAGGAGGAGGATATCTACCTTATTTCCGAAAGCGCAAAGCAGTTTGCCAACCCCGCCCAACTCGCAAATTCCGAAATAGACGGTATATTGAAGAATTCCTATTGAGTCAAGGCTTTTGATGCAAAGGGTATGAGAATAACATAAGTCAAACGGCAAAAGGCTCGGGCAACGCAAAATCGGTCAATACCGATCGAAATAAGCCGGAATTATAATTAAAGCGGTGAAATACCGTTTTTACGAAAACGCAGACAAGAACGCAAGGGAATACCTTGCGTTTTCGCATTTTAGGGCAAGGAACGGCATACACGGGAAAAGTCATATTGCCTTCGGATTACTCGGTAGGGCTTCGGAGGGTTGCATTGTGCTTATTTAAGCTTGATGAGCGGCTTGTTCGTAAATTTATTATGTAGCTTATTGTGCGATAAAGTCCTAAATTGAGCATAGATTGTAAAAACCGTTCGGCGTTGAAGCGCTTGGCTATACGCCTATTTGGCGTCGTGTCCTTCGGCGTTGTCTCGTTCCATATACAAAAAGGGCCGATAACTGCACAAGTGCGGTTATACAGCCCTTTATAAATCGAAGCGTATTCTTATCGGGAAAAGGCGACTACCAAGCCCCCTTAACCCCCAGCGCCCTTGAGCTTGTCTTTGCCCCTGCCATCATACATTCGGCCGTCGTCCCGCCGCAAAGCATGGAATTGATGAATCCGGCTATGTAGCTGTCTCCCGCCCCTAAGGTATCCACCACCCGGCAGGGTACTATGCCGAAAACGGTGAAATTCTTCCCGTCGAAGGCGATGCTTCCCTTCTCGCCCAAGGTGGCGACGGCTTTCTTTGCGCCCATTTTGCATATATCCGTGAGATAATCCCTGATAAAAGAGTCGTCCCTATCATGGGAAAAGAAGGCACAGTCCACATACTTCGCCGCCCTCTTGACAATATCGCTTTCGAGCTTATCCGCAAAATCAAAGGCAACTTTCACCTTCCTTTCATGGATAAAATGAAGATGCTCCTCGCATTTTCCCCATATACCGCTGACAACGATATCTGCGGAGCAAAGAAAATCCAAATCGTCCTCATTGAGCTTGAAATCTGCCATAACCCCTTCTTCGTATTCCCCGAAGATGCGGTTTGTTCCCTCGTAGGTCACATGGGTCACGGCGGTCTTGCCCCTTTGAACCCTTAAATGGGATATGTCCACCCCCTTGCCCGATAGGGCACAAATCATCAGCTTCCCCATTTCATCGTCCCCCACAACCCCGGTGTAGGAGGCTTTGTTCCCCAATAGGGAGGAATAAACCGCCACATTCACAGGGTTTCCCCCGGGGTAGTATTCTCCGAGTTCATCGTAGGCATCAATGCAGTTATCCCCCACACAGGCTATTTTCATTTTCCCTCCCTTATTCTTTTCGGCTGTATACATGGCCGTTTTGTAAGGCTAATTATATTATTGAAATCAGGTAAATGCAATATTCGCCGCCCCCCTTCGCTTCTTCTCGCCCCTGATTCTTCCGTCAGCTTCGAAGATAAGCCCTCGGGGGGTGAATTTGCGATTTTTTGCCCTATTAGGTTGAAAATAATCCCTTATGGTTGACACGAAGGGGCAAAACCACTAAAATGTTGTGAGTATAAATTATAAAAGAAGAGGAGCTATCATGAACATTTGGCATGACATTGACGAAGAAAGGATCACCCCCGAAGATTTTATCGCTTTCATTGAAATATCCAAGGGAAGCAAGAAAAAATACGAATTAGATAAAAAAACCGGTTTGATTATGTTGGACAGAGTTCTTTACACATCAACCCATTATCCCGCAAACTACGGACTTATCCCCCTGACCTACGGCGGCGACAATGACCCGCTCGATGTTTTGGTGCTTTGCAGTGAAGCCCTTGATCCGATGACTTTGGTAAGATGCACCCCCATCGGAATGGTCACCATGCTGGATTCCGGGGAAGCCGATGAAAAGATCATAGCAGTTCCCAAAAAAGACCCCAGCTTCAACGAATACAAGAGCATTTTCGAGCTGCCCCACCATGTCTATGAGGAAATCCAGAATTTCTTCGCCGTCTATAAGACCCTTGAAAACAAGGTTACCGAAGTGGACGATGTGAAGGACGCTGATGCCGCCATCGCCACCATTGCACAGGCAATAGCCGATTATAAGGAAATCTTCAAATAGAAAAGATTAATAATATCAAAACGATTCCCCGCCGAGCGGCGGGGAATTGCTTTATTTTCATAAATTATTTTGTCATAAACAGTATTCCCAAACAACCCGCACCGCAGTGGCTTGTTATGGTGCAGCTGGCGTTTGCGATATAGATATTCTTGAAACTGCCGTTTGCTAAAATAGCTTCTTTCACAGCCTGCCTGGTCTTGTCCTCCACGGTGGTGGAGGTGATGAAAATGCTGTCGTAATCAATATTGTCGTATTTTGTAAGCTCGTCCGTCGCATACTTCACAGCGGCTTGGGTATATTCCCCCCTGTATTTTCTCGCCACTCCCATCTTGCCTGTGGAAGTGTCCACCTCGATGCAGGGCTTTATTTTAAGCACATTGGCTCCGAAGGCGGTCAGTGCGGAGCATCTGCCCCCCGCCACCATGAATTCAAGGTTGCTCAATATGAAGCTGGTGTGTACCTTATCCCTTGCGGATATCAGATATTCGGCAATATCCACAGCCCTTTCGCCCCGGAGTATCATCTCGGCGGCTTTTAAAACCAAAAGCCCCCCTCCGGAGGAGAGGTTGCGGGAATCGACGCAATAAACATTGTCGAATTGACTGCTTGCTATTACCGCATTTTGATAGGAGCTGGATATGGCGGAGGATAAATTGACATGAATGACTTCGTCCCCTTTTTCCAAAAGACGGCTGAAATGCTCCTCATAATCCGCCACATTCGGCGCAGAAGTCTGGGGAAGCACATGTTTTTCGCGATAATTTCTTTCAATGTCCGCCGCGGTGATGGTTACCGAATCTATATAATCAACTCCGTCGGAAAATATATGGTAATAAATGTTGTTTACTTCATGTTTTGCAATCAGTTCATCGTTCAAATCCAGAGTACTGTCGGAACTTAGGATTGTTTTATTCATAATATCAACTCCGTTTTACGGAAAAATCGCATAAAAATATGGCAGGGGCAGAAGGATTTGAACCCTCGGCACATGGTTTTGGAGACCATTGCTCTACCAGCTGAGCTATACCCCTAACCTTACTTTGCAAGTATATAATAACCTCGCTTCAAAGTCAATATTATGGCTTTGATTATTTTTGAGCGTTAAAATCCTTTATTATTGCTTGCCCCGGGATGTATAATAGTTCGGTGAATTTCTTCTGTGAGGTTAAAATGGGTGCAAGGCTTATAATTGATATAAACAAGATCAAAGATAACGCCCGCCAAATTCTCGGAGAGTGCGGCGGGGCGGGGGTGAGCGTTGCGGCGGTGACAAAGATGCACCGGGCGGACAGATTGATATGCGAAGCGCTCCTTGAAGCGGGAATAAAAATACTTGCGGATTCGCGGATTGAAAACCTTGCGAAAATAGCGGATATACCCTGCGAAAAATGGCTTATCCGTATCCCTGCGCTCAGCGAATGCGAAAGGGTCGTTGACCTTGCGGATTTATCGCTCAATTCCGAAATTGCGGTGATAAGAGAATTGGATAAATTAGCCGGGATAAAGGGCAAAACCCACGGGGTGCTTCTTATGTTCGATTTGGGCGATTTAAGGGAAGGTTATTTCAAAGAAGAAGATCTGCTTGCCGCCGCAAAGGAGACCCTTGAGCTGAAGAACATACGCCTTCGCGGGATAGGCACGAACCTTTCCTGCTATGGGGGAATTAAACCCACCTTCGAAAACCTCTCCCGCCTTGTTGCGATTGCCCGCAGGATACAAAAGGAGCTTTCAGTGAAATTGGATTATATATCCGGGGGAAGCAGTACCTCCTTTTCCCTCGTCAGGGAAGGCAAACTGCCCGAGGGTATCAATAATCTTCGCATAGGCGACAGCATACTCATCGGAAGGGACGATTTGACCAGGCAGTATATCCCCTCAATGCACAGCGATTGTTTTGTTTTGGAATGTGAGATTGTGGAAATCAAGGAAAAGCCCAGCGTACCCATCGGGGAGACGGGCATTGCCGCATTGAACCGCTTGCCCGTTTTTACCGATAAGGGGATAAGAAAGAGGGCGATCTGCTCCGTGGGCAGGCAGGACATTGATACGGATATGGAGCCCTTGGACGAGAAGATAGAATTGCTCGAAGCAAGCAGTGACCATCTTCTTGCGGACATCACCGATTGTGATAAGGAATACAAAATAGGCGACAGACTGCGCTTTAAAATGAAATATACGAGCGCCATGAGAGCCTTCACCGGCGAATATATAGTTAGGGAGTATATAAAATAATATGATATGCTATTTTGATAACGCCGCCTCCACCAAGCCCTATGACGAGGTCGTAAGTTTTTATGCTTTGCAGGCTTCCCGAAATTATGCCAACCCCTCCGCCCTCCATTCCTTCGGCAGTGAGGCGGCAAGGGCTGTTGAATACGCCAAGGGGGAGGTTTTAAAGCTATATAAATTCGAAAACCACGAAGTTATTTTCACCTCCGGGGCCACCGAATCCGCCAACCTCGCCATAAAGGGGACGATGGAAAAATATTCGGATATATCGAACAGCCAAATGATAATAACGGATATTGAGCATCCCTGCGTTTCGGAAACCGCCGATTATATCGAAAAGCTTGGAGCAAAGGTGATAAGGCTGAGCGGCGATGAAAAGGGGAAGATCGATCCCGAAATGCTGAAATCGCTTGTAAACAGGCAGACAAAGCTGGTCAGCATCATTTGGGTGAATAACGAAACGGGCATTATACAGGACATCGAAGGGATTATCTCGGCGGTTAAAAGCGCAAATCCCTCGGCGTTGGTGCATATAGACGCCACGCAGGGCTTCGGAAAGATCGAAGGAAACCTCGCAAAGGCGGATATGGTGAGTATCTCCGCCCACAAATTCCACGGCTTAAAGGGCATAGGGGCTTTGATATACAAGAAAAACCTCACCTTCAGCCCCCAGATCCTCGGGGGAGGACAGCAGAATAATCTGCGCAGCGGCACGGTGAACTCCCCCCTGATCGCTTCCCTCGGCAAAACCTGCGAGCTGACGGATATAAGGGCGGTTTATTCCAAACTTACGGATTTAAAGGCATATCTGACGGAAAAGCTCACCCTTCTGTTTTCCGCGGATTGCATAAACAGCGGGGCAGAGGGTTACTCCCCCCATATCGTGAGCCTGTCTTTCCCGGGTTTAAAGGGGGAAGTTCTGGTGCATATGCTGGAAGAAAAGGAGATCTATGTCTCCACTTCCTCCGCCTGTTCCGCCCATAAAAAAACAAAAACGGTGCTGAGCGCTTTGGGCTTCGATAAGGCGAGGATAGAGGGAACACTGCGAATCAGCCTTTCGGATTTCAATACCTTCGAGCAGATAGATATTCTTGCCGATGCGCTTGAAAAGAGCGTGAATACCCTCACTTCCCTTAAAAAGGGTAAAGCTTGAGGATACCGAAAACTTAAATAAGTAAGGAAGCAAGCCCGCTTTGGCTCTTGCTTGCGGCTTATATGCCTTATATAGTTTGCGCTTTGTCATGCCTGCGCCCTGAAAAGCGCCCTCGGCGCACCAAGCCCATCGGCTCGTGAAAGGAATAAAAGATAAATGAAGAAACTCTTTTTGGTAAGATACGGAGAAATAGCCCTAAAGGGCTTGAATAAAAACTATTTCGTCGATACCCTTGTTCGGAATATTAAATATGCCCTGCGTATGTTTGAGGAGGTCAAGGTGGAAAAGATACAGGGCAGGGTGGCGGTTTACAATGTTGCCGATGATATTGAATCGGAAGTCATATCATCTCTCACAAAGGTATTCGGCATTGTGGCGATAACAAGGGCTGTTCAAACCGCATCGGATATGGAGCATATCTATCAGGCGGCGGGCGAGGTGATGAAAGACATTCGGGGCAATACCTTTAAAGTGGAATCCAGAAGGGGCGATAAGAGTTTCCCCCTCACTTCTCCCGAAATATCAAGCATGGTGGGTTCCTATCTTTTGGATAAATACCCATCGCTTAAGGTTGATGTGCATAAACCGGAAATTACTATCGGGGTGGAGGTACGCAAGGAAACCTACATAACCTACGGAGATATTCCCGGTCAGAAGGGAATGCCCATGGGTACGGCGGGCAGGGGAGGGGTGTTGCTTTCCGGCGGGATAGACAGCCCCGTTGCCGCCTATATGATGGCCCGAAGGGGAATGAAGGTGACGGGCATTCATTTCCATTCCTATCCCTTCACAAGTCTGGACGCCCAAAGGAAGGTGGAGGATATCGGCAAGATCCTCTCCTTATATAACAACGGTTTCGAAATCGCCATGATCTCCCTGACGGAAATACAGCAGGAGATAATCAAAAACTGCGATGAATCCTATCTGACTGTGATACTTCGCCGCTTTATGATAAAATGCGCTCGGTTATATGCGGAAAAAAACGGCTTGGGGGCATTGATAACCGGGGAGAGCCTCGGACAGGTGGCTTCCCAAACCATGGAAAGCATCATCTGCACCGACCAAGCCGCCGATATTCCCGTTTTCAGACCCCTGATAGGCACGGATAAGGACGATATAATCAAAATCGCCCAAAGCATCGGCACCTATGAGATTTCCATAAAACCCTTTGAGGATTGCTGTACCGTCTTTGTACCCAAGCACCCCCAAACCCGCCCTGTATTGGAAAAGGTTTTATATCAGGAAAGCCGCCTTCCAGCCCCGGAACTCATCGCAAAGGCGATGGAGAATATCGAGATAATAAAATTATAATTCATCGACAAAACAGAACGCTTTCAGCAATTTTGCTTTGGTAATATAACCCCTGACAACGAGTTCAGGGGTTATTATTTTGGAAGAAAAATATTTGATAGGACAAGCCGCTTCGATGCTGGGATGCTCCAAATCCTGCCTTAGGTATTACGAAAGCGAATTTAATCTGACCATACCCCGGGGGGAAGCCAACAGAAGGTTTTACACCCCCAGGGAGCTGGAAATGTTCCGTTATATCTATAAGCTTAAAGCCGATGGAATGAAAAATGCCCAGATAAAGGCGGTCTTGAATTCCGAAAGAATCAATGAGCGCTCCTTTGAGGATAAGATTTTCAAGCCGGAGGAAGTTGACGAAGAACAGGCCGATCCCACAGGCTTAAAGGAGCTTATTTCGGAACTTTTGAGGGAAATAGGGGAACTGCGGAAGGTGAGCCGATATAAAAACACCTCGGATCTTCAAAAGGAGAACGACGAGCTGAAAAGCAAGCTCAAGGAAAAAACCTATGAACTTGTGGAAACCCGGGAGAAGCTTAACAACATAAAAAAAGCGGGTTCGAAAAAGCTTTTTAAGATTTAGGAGAGCAAATGGACTATAAAATTCAATCCATGGAGAACATTCTTTTGATTAGTGTTAAGGGGGAATTGGACGACCATGCGGCAAAGGCTGTGAGAGAAAAGGCGGACAGCGCCCTATGCAAAAAGGAATTAAAGCACCTTATCTTCGATTTTTCGGAATTGGCGCTGATGGATTCGGCGGGCATAGGGCTGATTATGGGCAGATACAGGTTAATAAGACCCAGACAGGGTAAAACTGCGATTATCTGCAAAAACGACAGCGTCAGAAAAATATTGAAAATGTCCGGCTTATTCAAGCTTTTCAAGTGTTATTCCGATTTTCAGGAAGCCTATGACTATCTGACGAAAGAATCCAAGGAAGTGACGATATGAATAATTATATGACAATCAGATTCAAGAGTCTGCCGGAAAACGAAACTCTGGCAAGGAGTTGCATCGCCTCCTTCATTCTGCCGATGAACCCCACCTTAAGCGAATTGGCGGACGTTAAAACCAGCGTTTCCGAGGCGGTGACAAACTGCGTTATCCACGGATATGAAGGAAAGGAGGGCACCATAGAGCTGACTGCCATAATCGAGGACGATATGCTGACATTGAAGATAAGCGATGAGGGCAAGGGCATACCGGATATAGAACAGGCAAAAGAACCTCTTTACACATCAAAGCCGGAATTGGAGCGCAGCGGAATGGGATTTACCATAATGGAATCCTTCATGGACAGCATTTCCATCATTTCCTCCCCTTCCTGCGGAACAACCATAATAATGACAAAGAGAATGGCTGCTGCCCCGCAGGTGAGTCAATGTGCCTGTCAATAACGAAAAATATTACACTCCGGAGTTGCTTTCCAGAGCAAAGGGGGGGGATAAACAGGCCACCGAGGAGCTTATAAGGCGCAATAAGCCCTTGATAAACAGCCTTCTTAAGCGTTTTTTGCAGTATTCGGAGGAATATGACGACCTTTTTCAGATAGGGGCAATAGGGCTGATAAAGGCGGCTCGCAGATACGATCCCGATTACAACACCCAATTTTCCACCTATGCCGTTCATGTGATAAACGGAGAGCTTAAAAGGCATTTGAGGGACGAGGGGGCTGTGAAGGTGAGCCGAAGCCTGAAAACGGTTTATCTGAAGGTCAGGGCGAATATAGAATATTGCATCAAGACAAAGGGCTACGAACCGGGGGTGGCGGAAATATCCAAAAACCTCGGCATAGGCGAGGACGACATAATCTCCGCCATGGAAGCCTGCCGCAATCCCGACCATTTCGAGGACAGTCCCGGGGGTGATGAGGATTCCCGCACGAATGCGGACATTATAGCCGACACCTCGGACGAGATAGGCTATGCCTTGGATAAGATAGCGATAAAAGCCTCTTTGGATAAAATGGATATGCTATCCCGGCGCATAATAGTTCTGCGCTATATAAACGGACTGACCCAGAGCAAAACGGCTAAAATTTTGGGAATATCCCAGGTGCAGGTTTCAAGAAAGGAAAAAAGGATAATCGAAAAGCTCAAAAGCGAGTATTATGCGGTATAAATTAGCCAAATATGCCTAAAATAAAGCGGAAATATCCGATAATTTCGGAAATTCCGCTTTTTTAGGAGGAATGATTTGGCTAAAAACGAAAGAATTAAAAGCGAAGAAGTTTTTCGCGAGGATTACGAAAGAATAAGCAAGAAAAACAAGGCCAAGCCGGAGTATTTCAAGAATGCGGTTATGGCTTTTCTTGTGGGCGGGACGATATGCACCCTCGGTCAGCTCATAAAGAACATCATCATCGGTTGGGGAACTCCCGAACAGGATGCGGCCCTCATCACCACCATCGTGTTGGTCTTTTTGGGTTCGTCGCTGACCGCATTCGGTATATACGATATGATAGGCCGCCATGCGGGGGCCGGCTCCATTGTTCCCATCACCGGTTTTGCGAATTCCATTGTTTCCTGCGCGGTGGATTTTAAAACAGAAGGCCCGGTGTTCGGCCTTGGGGCGAAAATGTTCACCATAGCAGGGCCCGTCATTGTCTATGCGACGGTAAGCTCCTGGATATTCGGATTGATATATTATCTATGGGGGGTGATTTTCTAGATGGCGAAAAGATTAAAGGGAAGAACTTATATTTTGGAGGGTGATGTTTCCATCGAGCAAACCGCCTCCGTGGTCGGCCCCTTCGAGGGCGAAGGGCCCTTGGGTAAATATTTCGATGTGGTAAATGAGGACGATTTGATGGACGAAAAGAGCTACGAAAGCGCCGAAAGCGGTATGCTGAAAAATTCCATCGAACTTTTGATGAAAAAAGCTTCTGTAAACGAAGAAGAAACCGATGTTATCATAGGCGGGGATCTGCTCAATCAAATCACCGCCACCACCTTTGCCGTCAGGGACTTCGCAATACCCTATTGGGGCATATACAACGCCTGCGCCACATATACCTTGGGACTTCAAATAGCGAGTCTGGGTATTGATTCTGGCGCCTTTAAAAAGGCGATAGTGACCGCTTCCAGCCATTTTTCCACTTCCGAAAGGCAGTATCGTTCGCCGCTGGAGCTGGGTACTCAAAACCCCGCCACCAGTCAGCGCACGGTCACGGGGGCGGGAAGCTGTTTGGTGGCATCGGGCGGGGGTGGGCCTTATATCAATGACTTTACCATCGGCTCGGTGACGGATCTGGGGCAGTGCGACCCCTATAACATGGGCAGTGCCATGGCTCCCGCGGCGGTAAAGACCTTAATCGAGCATTTTGCCAATACAAAAACCGATTTAAAGGATTACGATCTGGTCTTAACGGGGGATCTCGCCAACGAAGGGCTTAACATTGCGAAGGAACTTTTAGAGGAATACGGCTACCCCGGGGAAAACATCACCGACTGCGGAAAGCTCATTTACGACGACAGCGTGCAGTATGTGAACAACGGCGGCAGCGGAGCGGGTTGCTGTGCGAATGTATTCAACGGCTTTATTTATAAACTGATGAAGGAAAAGAGGATAAATACCCTGCTTTTTGTCGCCACGGGGGCGCTTTTGTCCACCACTTCAAGCCAGCAGTCCAACAGCATACCCTGCATAGCCCATGCCGTCACCATAACCAATGAACGGAGGAAATACAATGTTTGAAGAATATTTATGGGCCTTTGTCATAGGGGGAGCGCTGTGCCTCATCGCCCAGATTATCATGGATTTGACAAAGCTCGTCTCGGGGGAAATCCTCGTGATATATGTTGTGGCGGGGGTGGTGCTTTCCGCCTTGGGCATTTATGAATATCTGGTGGATTTGGGCGGTTGCGGCGCCACGGTGCCTCTGACAGGCTTCGGCTACACCTTGGTGAAAGGCACCATGACCGCCGTTGACGAGAGGGGGCTGATCGGTGTATTCACCGGAGGATTGACCGCCGCGGCGGGGGGAATAGGTTCTGCGGTGGTTTTCGGCTATATATTCTCCCTCATAGGCAGAGCCAAGACGAAGTATTAAGGTAAATTTTCCTTTTTTTACAAATAGATATTGCTATTTAAAATGCTTTGATATATAATGTCAAAGCATTTTATGTGTGGACCTTTAGCTCAGTTGGTCAGAGCCACCGGCTCATAACCGGTTTGTCCGGGGTTCAAGTCCCTGAAGGTCCACCGTTTATTATTGTCAGTCCGTAGCACAGCGGGAAGCTGTGTTTTTTATTTTCATTCGTGAAATTTCACTTAATAAAGCCTTTTGTCAAATCGGTAAAGATTTCTTACGGTATCATCTCGCATACAATAAATAACACCGCACGATGCAAAATAATGTTTAAATACATAAAAATTCCCCGACAGGATACCTCCGCGGAAAATATAAAGACTGCAAGGCGCTGTTCGCAGTGGTGACTTGGTTTGATTTAAAAGATACCGAAGGAGAGAGCGCAAAAACGCCACCTTCTTCCTGTTATCTTTGTTGTATAAATTCGCACTTATACGGGTATAGCCCTACAGCTAAACGCAAAAGCAAAACCATATCTTTATATTCCTTTCGCTTTATCCGTGTTCTCCCCTTCGCCCTTACTTACCCTTTCCGCCCTTCCCTTATGTCATACGGTAAAACAAGGCTCGAAAAGGATAAATCCCATTTCGGAAACGGCTTTTCGAAATATAGCGATTACGGCCGTTATTTTTGCCGAAGCAAATTCCGCAAGCCTGCATTGTCGGTAAGCAAAATATTTAACGGTTGAAACCGCTTCGCGAAGGGACATTTCTCTTTAAGGCGACACCGCGCAATGCGGATTTACTCGGTAAACAGCCTGATTTAAACCCAAAAGGTAAAAAGAGTTCTTCGACTCTTTATAAGGCAATTAACGCATGAAAGCAACTCTTTTCAAAGGCAAGTGCTATTCAATAATGATTACTTTTACATCTTGTGTAAAGGGAAGGTTTTTCCATGGTTTTCTTTTATGCGATACAGCCTTTATACTCGGGCTTTATATAAGCAAAAGCAAAGTCAGCACTCCCTTTGAAAGATTAAAAAGGTATATCTGTATAAATATCGCTAATATGTTGTAAAAGGCGATAATTTAAAGTATAATGAATATAATATTATTTTCCCTTGAGGTTTTGCAAAATCACTGCGGCTTGTTGGGTTAATCGAAAAAGAGGAATATGAGCCTATGACATGGAACATCACGGCGGAATGGACGAGCCTGCTATTTTTATCGGCATTGATCGCTTATTCCGGGAGCAGACTGACAGCGAGCAATATTTTGGATACCATGTTTCGGGCGGCGGAATGGGTGAGTCTGATCGCCATTATATTGAATATAGCATCTACCCTGATGATTTATTCCTATGAATCCATTCCCATTTGGATAACCGTGGCGATTACCACCGCCTATTTTGTCTTTACCCCCATAATGCCGCTGATTTACTTTTATTATGTGGTGATAATGCTCCATCATAAGGATACCTCGTTTCGCTTGACTTCCCGCTGGAATCTCTTTTCGCTTCCCTATATCGCATACCTCATTCTATTGATTGCTAACTTTTGGAGTCACAATGTTTTTGCCATTTTGCCGAATATGGGCTATGTGCAGGGTTCCCATATTTACAGCACATATATAGTTTTTTATTTCTATTGCTTCAGCATTTGCATCTTAGCGGCCCAATCCCGCCGAAAGGTCGGAAACAGGGTGACGGCTGTGATGATAAGCTTTCCTCTTTTGGCGCTGTTTTTCGTAATGTTGCAAAAATTCTTCACCGATGTCATATTGACAGGCACAGCCTCCGTCTTTTCGCTATTGGTACTTTTCCTTTATTTCCAGAATAACAGGCTTGCCAGGGACGGGCTGACCGGGCTTTATAACAGGGAGGCGCTTTTGGAGGAGGTTAGCCGCCTTGTGCAAAGGGAAGAAGGCTTCGGCCTTGCCGCTGTTTCTCTGGACGGCTTTAAACTTATTAATCAACGCCACGGCACCCATGCGGGCGATTCATTTTTGAAGGAAGTCGGTCAATCGCTCATGGATTTGAACGGAAAAAAGAGCGCCTATCGTTATTCCGGAGATATTTTCGCCCTGATAACAAAGCCGGGGGAGACCGAGCAATGTATAAATAAAGTTTTTACCAGATTCACCGAGCCTTTCACGGCGGACGAAATCGAATGTAAGCTCTCCGCTTCCATGGCGAGCGTGGAACACACCGGTTATAAGGGGGAAGAAGACCCCATCAGCGCCTTGGATTTCGCCTTGACCGAGGTGAAGTTGGCGGGCGAAGGGAAGATCGTGCGCTACGAAAAGGAGCTTATATCAAGGAAAAACCGCCTCCGCCTGATAGAGGAAACTCTACGAAGCGCGCTTAAGGAAGACGGTTTCTATCTTTGTTATCAGCCCATATGGTCGGTTTCGCAAAATAAATTTGTTTGCGTCGAAGCGTTGTTGCGCCTGAAGGAAACTCCCATGGGAAAGATTTATCCCGATGAGTTTATCCCCGTGGCAGAGGCAACGGGATTGATTATACCCATAACCTATATGGTGCTTGAAAAGGCCTGCAAAGCCTGCGCCGAATTCGGCGGTAAAATGGGCAGTGTTTCTGTAAATTTCCCCTTTGTGCAATTTATGGAACCGGGCATAGAGGGAAGGGTGATGGGCATCATCGAAGGGGCGGGTATTTCTCCGAGTATGATTAAATTAGAGATAACCGAAAGGGTATTGTTGGAAGAAAATGAGCGGGTGAACAGCTTTTTGGAAAATATGAGCAAAGAGGGCGTATTATTCAGCTTGGACGACTTCGGCATAGGTTATTCGAATGTGGAGGTTATGCTGAGAGTTCCCCTCGATGTGATAAAGTTGGATCGCTCCCTGTTGCTCGCCGGGTTAAACGCCTCCCAACAAGGAAATTTTTTGGAGAAATTGGTGGCGGGTTTTAAGGATATGGGCCGAATGGTGGTGGCCGAGGGGGTTGAAACCGAGGAGCAGTTTGATTTCGTTAAAAAATGCGGCTGTGACATGGTTCAGGGTTATTACTTCGCCCGCCCCATGCCTCAAGATGAGTTGAGGGAGTTTTTGTCTAAAGAAAGCTCATACGCCGAAATATAATACTGCGGCAGGCTTTTCTTTTGTATCCGTTTCGGTAATAACGGCAATAAATGTTATTATATCGGGGCGATTTCTTGCTGTTTAGCTGTTTTATTTGGAATTAATGCAAAAGGCTCAATAACGCTATCGAAGTATATCCGTTATCTTAATAATGTAACTTATCACTCCTATTTTGAATAATATTTGTCGGATTTATTCCCCAAAAAGGAACCATAAATACAGCGAACGATGCTTTTAATAAAGGGCGTGATTCTTTTGATTGTGCGTATCTTTTTCATTTACAAAGAGAGTTTTTTAATAGAAGCTTTTCTGTATTGCTTTTTACGGACGATTGCACGGCGTTGCTATTTATGGAATTAATGCTTTATATTTCCTCCCGTAAAACCCGTTGCCGACCGTAGGGAGCAACACCTCGTAAAAGCGCAACGCCTTGTAAGGCGTTGCGCCTTTGCGAGGTGTATAAAAACAAGAAAAATGGAAATTATAATAATGTTTAATCCATTTTTGACTGTTACGGCTTCGGGGTTGGTGCTATAATTCAAAAAGTTAAAATCCACATAAGAGGTAATGAAAATGAAGAAAAGAATTATTGCATTGATGTTGTTGGCGGTGGCTTTGTGCTGTTTCGGTTGCGGGAAAAAGGATAAGACAGATGAGCCGGTGAAGGAAGCCCTTTCTCCTTCGGGGAAAGCCGCCTATTACAAGGCCCTCGAAGATATTTTAAACAAAGGCCTTCTCCCCGGCGGAGAAAAGTTGCCCATCGGAACCGGGGAGGATATCGGCAAAAGTCAATTCGCCCTGGGAGATGTCAATAAGGACGGCAGGGACGAATTGATCTTACTTTTGAATTCCGAATATTCCGCAGGCAATTCCGCTTTGATTTACCTTTGGGAAGACGAGGGGGGAGAAATGAAGAAACTGCTGGGCGAATATCCGATGCTAACCTTCTACGACAACGGCATAATAAAGGTCGGCTTCTCCCACAATCAGGGACTTTCGGGCGATAACTTCTGGCCTTTTTCCATTTATCAATTTGATGCGGCATCAGGGATATATGTAAAAGAGGGGTCTGTGGAAGCTTGGGATAAAAACTTTGTTCCCGAGGGGTTCCCCGAGGACATAGATAAGAGCAAAACCGGGTATGTTTACTATATCACTCCCGCAAATGCAGATAAGAGCAACCCGCCCGTGGACGAAGCCGAGTATATGATATGGTATGACTCCTATCTGAAGGGCGCAAAGGAAGTCAGTTTTGACTTTATGAAAATCACTTCGGAGAATATAGAAAAGCTTAAATAAAGCTATCTCATAAAAAACACCAAGCATTTTTCCGCCAAATACATTAGCGCCAAAAGAAAGAAAAGAATCATCACCGGGGAGATGATGTGGCTTACGGTGCGAAGTATTCTGCTACGGCTCCGGGTTAAGGGGAATAAATCGGCAAAACCCCTCCAGTTTGTATAAAAACAAACGATGGCAAAACAGGCGGCGCAAAAACAAAGCCTGTCTGCGAACATTTTATAAGTTTGTATGTAATTCTCCTTTTTAAAGCCGAAGGACAGCGCCAATACGGCAGTATAACCGCAGAGCGCCACAATCATCTTCAAAGGGTCTTTGCTGCGAAAACCCGGCGGGGCAAAGCCCTCTTTGACGGGCATGATGTCGCGTATTTTTTCTCTTTTCACATAGGGCAGGGCTTCTTTCAATTTCAAAACGCCCGAATACCTGTCATCGGGGTTGAGGGCTACGCATTTCTTTATGATCCTGCCCAGACGCCCCTTGTATATTTGTTGTGAAGGCATACAGCCGAGAAGCATCATATTCATCAGCACCCCCAATGCGTAAATATCGCTCCTCGGTCCGGATTGCTCAAAGCCGAACTGCTCCGGGGAAGCGTAGCCCCGGGTGCCCAAAAGCACGGTGTCCCGATTTCTCATGTTTTCCCATTGGCGGGAGGCGTCCAGATCTATGAGCTTTACGATATTATCGTTGGTGATGAGTACATTGGAAGGTTTGATATCCCTGTGTATCACTGCGGGGGAAAGGCAGTGCAACTCATTTACCGCATCGCATAAAGCCGATATGATGCGAAGAGTTTCGTTTTCCCCGAATGTTCCTCTCTGATCAAGGAGAGCCTGTAAGCTTTTCCCGTTGATGAATTCCTCTATAACGCTCACCCCGTCCTCATTTTCCATGAAAGCGTATATCTTGGGTATTCCCCTCGGCTGATGCTCCATGAGTTGGAGCAATATATCCGTATTGAAGGTGGGAGAGGTCTTTTTGACATAAAAACCGCCGCCGATGCGAACAAGGCTAACCTTTTCTCCCGCTATGGGGGACAGCATCTCACATTGCTCCATAAATTCAATATTTCTGCCTTTTTCCATTTCCTGCCTGTCTGATTTCTTTAGTTTCTTCCGTATCTTCCCTCATAAATGCCCGAATAATTGCGTGTTTTTCCTTTTAGGAGATCGGCGACGGGGAAGAAAAGTCAACCGTACAAAATATGGTTCAACGCCTGCATGACAAGGGCTCATTCTTTTTAGCCTCAATAGATAACATCGGGGAAGCTAAGATATGATGTCATAGTATTGAGCTGTTTACAACTTCTTTCTGTAGCCGTTTCCACGAAACAAGTATATCACGCCTTAACGAAAACTCTTTACCAACCGAGGATAATCGGCTATAATCAAAATGAAATTTCGGAAAATCAGCCCGCATTTAACGGAGCGCAAATGGAAAATCAAAGCACCACACAGCTTTTGGAGCAGCTCAAAAAAACCGATATAGACGACATGAAGCCCTATTTCAAAGCGCTGAATTATCAGGCTTATTTCGGCTTTTCCGACTTTATCGAGGATATGTTGGCCCAAAGGGGAATGAGCAAACAACAGCTTTTCATCGAAGCGAATCTGCCCCAAAAATACGGTTACAAGCTTATAAGCGGGGAGGCGCATACGATAAGGCGAGATAAAATTCTCAGGTTGCTTTTGGCATTGAAGCCCGATTTCAAGCAGATGCAAAGGGGACTTTCTCTTTACGGCATGAATCCGCTTTACGCCAAAAACAAAAGAGATGCGGTGATAATCCTTTGCATCGAGCGCGGCATTTACACTGCGGAAAAAATCAACGGTTTTTTATCCGAAAACGGCCTTGAAACAATAAAGGAACCCTGACTTCTCCCCGAGGGATCCCGTTGAATAAGGGAAATTCCCCCGATTTGGGGGAAGCAAAAAGTTCCTTTTTGTGATAGAATTAATGGAGAAAATTAAAAAAACAGGAGAAAATTATGAAAAAAACCAAAACTGCCCTTAGTTTAGCCCTGCTCATCGTCTTTGCCCTCATGCTTTCCGGCTGTGGAGGGAAGGGAGATGAACCGGTTACTTATGAATCCGCCTCCGGGCTCACCATTCAGATGAAAAAAGGCTTCAAGGAAAGCACTGTCGAAGGCAGCACCTGCTTTTTTGAAGCGACTGACTGCATGATGAATGCGATTAAAGAGGATTTCGAGCTTTTCGCCTCCATCGGTAATGATGCGGCGAATATGAGCATGGCGGATTATGCCGCCCTCGTCAGCAATGTGAACGGCGTTGATTTCGTTGCCGATGAAAACAACAACTACAATGCCACTTATGAAAACACCGTGGACAGCAATGATTTCTTTTATTTTTCCACCCTGCGCAGAACCGACGATGCTTTCTGGGTAATTAACTTTGCCTGCCTTGTCGGTGAAAAGGACAAGTTCCTTCCCCTTTTCGAAAGCTGGGCCGAGACGATAAGCTTTAAATAATTACATAGCCTTTTTAAAATTAAAACCTTAATAGCGGGCGCAATTGCGCCCGCTATTGCGCTCGCCTTCTCTTTATTTAGCGAGGAAGGCGGGCGCTATATGCGGCTTCTGCGCTTTATGCTATAATCAAACAAAGGAGTATGGAAATGACGAAAAATAAACCTTCGATTGACGAATGGCTGAAAGAAGCCAAGGCGGATAAAAATGCGGGGAATGTGGGTATGTATCTGACCCATAACGGGGTGGTCAGAGCCACCGCAAGGGAAAAAGTGAGGGAGGGCAGGTCGGACGCTCCCCCGGTTACGGCGATGATGTTTTCCTATAATGAAGACAAGCTATCGGAAGTTATAGAGGATGCCCGCAAATTAAGCGGTATATATTATGTCAGGGTTTGGCTTAATGAAGGCCGCCTCGAGGTGGGCGACGATATTATGTTCGTACTCATCGGCGGGGATATTAGAGTAAGGGTGGTGGAAGCCCTCCAATATCTTGTGGGAAGAATCAAAAGCGAGTGCGTTGTCGAAACTGAAATTACCCTTTAGTTGTCTCAATGCGTAAAAAAGCCCTCTTGCGGTTTTATCAACCGGAAAAGAGGGCTTTGATTATTTCCTTCTAATCGTTATTTTTGTCGGAAATTCCCGTTATTCTGCCCACCGAGGTGTTGTCCTCTTTGCGGTCATTCAGTTCATCTGTGGGGTGTTCCCCCTTCTGATAGCGGTAATCCTCGCCTTTTTGAGCGATGTGATTTTTTATGACCTTGTGGGAAGGCACATCGGCGTCTTTTTTGATGAATATCTGCTGGAATTTGTAGAAATCAGAATCCTCCCCGAGGCGCTTGGCTTCGATATAATCCTCCTTATCGGCGGTGAGATAAACGGAGTCCTTTATAACCCCCCTCAAATACTCCTTATCGGGAGTGAGCTTGAGCAGCTCCGGGAAGGTTCCGTCGGGGATAATCTGCTCCCACTGCTTGTTGTCGTATTCCTGCAAAAGATTAGCCGCCTTATGCAGATGTGCGACTTCCTGCTCGAATAATTCCTCCCAAAGTGCCTTGATGCGCTCGTCGGTTTCCGTTTCGTAGTTGGAATAATAAAGATAGCATTCCGTGTATTCGTGCATGAGAAGACATTCCAGCCAAGTGGTTTTGGTGTTCATCAAGCCGCCGTACTGGGTGACATGCTGTTCTTCTATCATCGCTATTTCCGAATAAAGCTTTCTTCCCATTTCATTATCGTAGAAAATGGCGTTGTTCATATAATAATTCATGGTCTGCTGTTCAGCGGCGGTGATAATTCCCACATTGAGCTTGGTCAAAAGGCTGTCCTTATCGGTGATATGGTTTCTTATGTCGTCATGGGGGTGTCTGTGTTCGGAAATGGTGGGTCTGCCGGGCATGATTTCCACATACTTGCCCACCAACTTTTCCGCCTTTATCCCCTTATCTTCCTCCAAAAGGTTCGCATATCTGTAAAGATGGTCAAAATCTTCCAAAAGGGCGAAGTTAAGGGCTTTTTGCACAACCTCGTTTTCCTCGTGCTTGGCCAAGGCTATGGTCAAATCCACCGCCAACATTTCGTAGCCTATGGTATGCTCCAATATGCTTTCGTTAATGGGCTTCAGGGAGGAAATGCGCTTTTGCTGTTGTTGCTCACTGCGGCGTATCGCCGCCACCTGTCTTCTGAGTTCGTTGTCCGAGGTGCGCCTGGACAGTTGGTGGCCGAACCATACCTGCTCGAACTCCGCGCCGTTTGCCAAAATAACACGCAGTTTTGTGTAGGGATCTGTGCTGTTTTTGTTATAGGGCTTGCTCGAAAGGTTCTTTATATCCACATAGGTTTCTTCGATATTTTTGGGCTTTAATTCAAAGGGGTTCATTCCCATCGTAAATCTCCTTTACTGTTCGTTTGTATTAATTTTGCGTCTTTAGCGCTTCGTTTATACATTTTTCGGGAATATCCCTCCCGCAACGGGCATAATCTTTCCCGCGGAGGTGAAAAAATGTCGAAAACTTTATACTCCCGGGGCTTTATGTTATAATTCGCAGGGAGGGAGCCTTCGATGATAAAACCCGATCGGCTTAAAGAGTCAGACGCCGTTGCAATATTGAGCCTTTCCTCCGGGATTGCCGGAGACAGTCGATTCATTCATAAATATAATCTGGGAATAAAGCGGCTGAAAGAAAATTTCGGTCTTAAAGCCGTCCCCGGAGAACACGCCCTAATGGGCAGTGAATACATATACAATCACCCCCAAAAAAGGGCCGAAGATTTGACGGCTTCTTTTAAGGATAAAAACATAAAGGGCATTATCAGCGCCATCGGGGGAGAGGATTCCATTCGTATGCTTCCCCATATCGACTATGAAGCCATTCGCAATAACCCTAAAATATTCATGGGTTTTTCCGACACAACCGTCACCCACCTTATCATGAACAAAGCCGGGGTCGTTTCCTTTTACGGGCCCTGTTTACTTCAGGATTTTGCCGAATACGGGGCGATGTTCGAATACACCGCCGCGGCTATTCGTAATATCTTCTTTGAACCGAGGGAGAATTTTGAAATAGAAAAATGCGGCTTTTGGTGCCGTGAAAATTTAGAATGGAAAGAGGAAAACGCAGGAAAACAAAGAAGGCTCATTGCCGATGAAAAGGGCTATGAATTGCTTCAGGGCAGGGGAAAAGTGAGGGGACAATTCCTCGGGGGCTGTATTGATGTTTTCCCGATGTGCTTCGGCACTAAGATTTGGCCTGCCGCCGAGCAATGGAAGGGAAAGATACTTTTGTGCGAAACCAGCGAGGACAAGCCTTCCCCCGACGAGGTGGGTTATATACTCAGGGGCATGGGCGCCCAAGGAATATTCGATTATATAAACGGCATTGTTGTGGGAAAGCCCAAAGAAGAAATCTATTATGATGAGTATAAGCAGATATATAAAAGGATTTTAAGGGAATTCGGCAAAAGCGATATGCCCGTTTTATATAACCTGAATGTGGGTCATGCCCTGCCGATAGGAATTTTCCCCTTCGGCAGTGATGTGTTGATCGACTTCGATGAAAAACGGATATTTTTGACCGAAAGCCCTGTAAAATAAATTTAAAGAGGTCATCTTGAAAAGAAAAAAGAAGAAAAAGCTTTTGCTCTCACTGAAAATCGTACTTGTAGTCCTTTGCGCCACCGCCGTATTTGCGGCGGCGATGGTGATGCTTGGCGGCGAAGGGACACTAAACGGCAATTCTTTCAAAAAAACAACGCTGAATAAGCTCGAAAAAGAGTTTGAATACAACAGCAAAGCAACTCTTTACGATTTGTTTGATTTGGAAAACGGCACTCTCGTCAGCGCAGATATGCCCATTGACACCGGAAAGCTCGGAGAAGCCACCGTGAAGATAGTATATAAGAATTCCCGGGGAAAGAGCATTGAGGAGGAGCTTACCTACACTGTAACGGATAAAACTCCCCCCGTGATAATCTGCGGCGAAAAATATACGCTGACCGTGAACAACAATATCGACTTCACCCAAAGCGTCATCTCCGGAGATGTCTGCGACCCCTCTCCGAAAAGGGAGATTATCGGGAGTTATGATGTCAATACATTGGGCGAATATCCGCTGACTTACAGGGTGAGCGATGCTTCGGGGAATGTGAGCTCCCATGATTTCACCCTAAGGGTTGTTCCTGCCTCGAATTCCTCCGGCGGCAGTACTCCTTATTATCATTTTGCGGATTTTGTGTCCGATTACAAGGGCGAAAACCGTCTTTACGGAATTGATGTTTCCACTTGGCAGGGCGATATAGATTGGTATAAGGTAAAATCCTCCGGGGTTTCCTTCGCCATAATGAGAATAGGTTATCAGGCGGGCTGGGGAGGGGATCCTAAAATGGACGGTTGGTATCTTTCCAACATAGAGGAAGCCAAGAAGGCGGGGATAGATTATTTGGGAGTATATTTTTATTCCTATGCTTCGACACTGCAAGAAGCCGAAACCCAAGCCGAATGGGTGGTTCGGAATTTGAAGGGCGTCTCACTGGAATTGGGGGTCGCCCTTGATTGGGAGGATTTTTCCCGATTTAACAGCATGAACAAGAGCTTCAAGGATATGAACGACATCGCCCGGGCATTTTTCGGGGTGATAGAAGAAAACGGTTATAAAGGCATGAATTACGGAAGCCTGAATTATATGCGAAATATTTGGGACCTGCCCGAATACGACACATGGCTTGCCCATTATGCACAACAGACGACCTATGAGAAGGATTACCTTATCTGGCAGCGTTGCAGTAACGGCAAGGTTGAAGGGATAAACGGCTACTGCGATCTGGACATTATGTATATTAATCATTAACGGAGGGATTATGAAATTAGTATTGGTACGCCATGGGCAAAGCACTTGGAATCTGGAAAACCGCTTTACGGGCTGGACAGATGTGGGACTGACGGAAACGGGCGAAAACGAGGCCAAGGAGGCGGGCAAACTGCTTACGCAATCAGGGTTCGATTTTGACATCTGCCACACCTCTTATTTAAAAAGAGCCATTAAAACGCTGAATATCATCTTGGAGGAAATGGACAGGCAGTATTTGCCCGTTGTAAAGGACTGGCGGCTCAACGAAAGGCACTACGGAGCGCTTCAGGGGCTTAATAAGGCTGACACCGCCGAGAAATACGGGGAACAGCAGGTTAAGATATGGAGAAGGTCCTATGACGTTCAACCCCCCGCCCTCACCGAAGACGACAGCCGCAACCCCGCTTTATTGCTCCAATATGATAAAATAGACAGATCCCTTTTGCCGCTTACCGAAAGCTTGAAGGACACCGTGGCAAGAACGGTACCCTATTTCGAAAGCGTTATAAAGCAGGATATGTTAAAGGGCGAAAGGGTCATAATATGCGCCCACGGTAATTCCCTGAGGGCATTGGTGAAATATTTCGAGGCGCTCACCGATGAGCAGATCGTGGAAGTCAACATACCCACAGGGGTTCCCCTTGTATACGAATTTGACGGAAATTTTTGCGTCACCGAAAAATACTATCTCGGAGACGCACAAGCGATAAACGAGAAAGCAAAGGCCGTCGCCAATCAGGGCAAGGCAAATAATTAACTTGGAATATCCGAATATCAAACAGGCCGTTTTTCTTTCCCGCCCAAACCGATTTATCGCATTGGTATTGACAGATGGGCAAGAAGAAAGGGTGCATATAAAAAACACAGGCAGACTTTCCGAATTGCTCACCCCGGGAAGGACTGTCTATCTTTGCGAGAGCGGCAATCCCAACCGCAAGACCCGCTATGACCTGGTGGCGGTTAAAAGGGGGGAGGGATTTGTGAATATCGACTCCATGGCGCCCAACGCCGTTGCCCCCGAGGTGATAAGAAGGATATATCCGGATATGACCTTAATCAAGGGCGAAGTCACCCACGGGGCTTCCCGCTTTGACTATTACATTCAAAGCCCCCAAAGGAAAATCTTTGCGGAAATAAAGGGCTGTACCCTTGAGAGGGGAGGAGTTGCCCTTTTTCCGGACGCCCCCACCGAAAGGGGCATAAAGCATATAAACGGTCTTATTTCGGCTTTAGCCGAGGGTTACGGGGCTTTGTTTCTGATAGTTGTGCAGATGAAGGGGCCGGGTGTTTTCAGTCCGAATGAGGAAACTTCCCCTGATTTTGCGGAGGCCCTCAGACGGGCCGAGGAAAGGGGAGTCGTCATAAAGGCGGTCGATTGCCTTGTAACTCCGGAGCGCATTACCCCTAACGAATTCATAGCCGTTAATTTACAAGGCGCTAAACAAAAATGAAAATACTCACTCTTGACGATTATCTGAAAGCGAAATTCGGCTGTAAGGTATATAAGCTGGCCATTGACGGGGGCTTCACCTGCCCCAACAGGGACGGCAGATGCGGGGTTGGCGGGTGTATCTTTTGTTCTTCCGAGGGCTCTGGGGAATTTGCCGAGAAAGCGGGCGACATAGCCTATCAGCTTGAAAGGGCGAAGGAAAGGGTGGCTCATAAGGCGGGGAAAGCGAAATATATCGCCTATTTCCAAAATCACACCAATACCTACGACAAACCCGAGCGCCTCAGGGAGCTTTATTTTAAAGCCATTGAGAAGGAGGAGATCGTCGCCCTTTCCGTCGCCACAAGGCCGGACTGTCTGGGGGAGGATGTTCTGGAAGTGTTGAGCGAGGTCAACCGGGTGAAGCCGGTGATGGCAGAACTCGGTTTGCAGACTATTCATCAATCCACCGCAGAGTATATCCGCCGGGGTTATCCCCTTGAAGTATTCGACAAGGCGGTTGCGGATTTGAAGAAAAGGGGGATTGAAACCGTCGCCCATATGATAATCGGGCTTCCCGGGGAGGACAGAAAGATGATTATACAGACAGCCCGTTATATCGGAGAAAGCGGCTGTGACGGCATAAAACTGCATTTGCTTTATATCTTAAGTGACGCTCCCATCGCCTCCGATTACCTTTCGGGTAAATTCAAAGCCCTTGAGATGGAAGAATATATTGATATATTACTTAGTTGTCTGAAATCTTTGCCCTATGGCATGGTAATCCACCGAATGACAGGCGACCCTCCGAAGTCAAAGCTCATAGCCCCTGAATGGTGTAGGGATAAAAAGAAGGTACTCAATGAGATAAACCGCAGGATACGAAGTGAAGCTGATTAGCGAAGAAGCAAATCCGCATGAAAATTAGATGAGAAATGCCCTGTGCCTATTGAAATTATCTTGATTTAAGATTATAATACGGCTTGTATCTTTAAGGTGCGTCTTTAGCACAGCGGATAGTGCATCCGGCTACGAACCGGAAGGTCGAAGGTTCGAATCCTTTAAGGCGCACCATGATAAAAACAATAATCGCTACAGGCGATTATTTTTTTATCATTCATAGGGGACACATTCCCCTCATGACGAAGAAAATTCTCCGCAAAGCTCTAAATTTTCTTCTGTCATCCTTTGTACAAAGTAACGCCGCCGCTATGCTATTCGCAGCGGCTCATTTTTATCGCGTCGCAACAGATAGCAGCGCTGCTAAAGGTGCCGTTGGCAATGTTGAAATGGCTTAGTTCGTTGTCTTATAACTACTGTTCCGAAATATATATTTTATAATGGCTGAGCCGAACTCACGGTATCTTTTTTGTACACTAAACCCAGAAATGCGTTTGATAAATCAAACGCTCAATGAATGATGAATATTGAAGAATGAATAATTTAGAATATTAAAGGGCAAGACCAAAGCGTTTCTGTATTATTCACAAAAGCACAGATTTACTATGCAAAAGCACAGTAAATCTGTGCTTTTTTTCAATATTCATTTTTCAATATTCATAAAATATAATTCAAGGAAATCATTCGTGGTTCTTAAGTGATCAGCTCAATGAAGTGCGACTATCGGAGGGGGGATTATGACGGGAAGCTTGGGCTCCAATAAATCACTTTAGTTTCTGCCCCGGTCACTTATAAAACAATAATATGGTAAAAGAGAGCATTATTCAATATACAAAAATACCTATTCTTTGATATTATTGAATAATACGGTGTTGCCTTAACATTTCCGGAACAGTGTTTTTTATAATAATCATCTCTTTTTGAATATGAGAGAAAAATCAGATTATCCTATATAAAGTTTAACCGCCCTCGCAGAAGTAAAGAAGGCTTCTTTACTTTGGGAAAAATAAAAAACACACAACATTACATTGTGCATCTTTTGTTTCCGGAGCTTTCTATCAGATTCGAACTGATGACCCCCACCTTACCATGGTGGTGCTCTACCTACTGAGCTAAGAAAGCCCGCTTGAGTATATTATCATGTCTCTTATGGTATGTCAACTATGGGAAGAGAAAAAATTAACCGATTTAACACTAAACAAGTAATGTAAACTTACCCGGGCAGTATATAATACTATGGGTTCATTAAAGAACGAATTATATGCTCATTGAGAACGTTCATTTACATGGAAAACGAACCTTTTAAATTACTGCTGATTGATTACACGGGAGGAATTATGGGGGAAAAGAAGGAAGCGAACTATGTGAAGGGTGCCTTGATAATCACCCTGGGAATGCTCTTGTCAAAGTTCCTCGGGCTTTTTTTCAAGATACCTCTCACCAACCTTTTGGGCGACTACGGCATGGGTCTATACAGTTATGCCTATCCCCTTTATACTACTTTCCTTACCATCTCCACCGGGGGACTTCCCCTTGCGGTATCAAAGCTTGTCGCCGAAAGCGTGGCTCTCGGAAATCGTAAACAGGCTTACAAAATATATAATGTCGCCCTCTGCGCTTTGGCTGTGATCGGAGGGCTTTGCTCGCTTATCATGTTTGCGGGAGCATCTTTCTTTATAAAAGCATTCAGTTGGGAACCACAGGCTTATTACAGCATAATCGCCATATCCTTCGCGCCCGCGCTGGTGGCGGTGCTTTCCGTGATAAGGGGCTTTTTCCAGGGTATGCAGAGCATGGTCTATTCGTCCGTTTCCACCATAATCGAGCAGATCGGAAGGGTGGGGGCGGGCTTGGCTTTGGCCTATTATCTAACTTCCTCCAGAGGGGTGGCTTGGGGCGCCGCCGGGGGAACCTTCGGGGCTGTGGCGGGGGCTTTCTTTTCACTCAGCTATCTTTATATTTCATATATCATATATAGAAAAAACGACAATCTGCGGGATCTTCACCTGAACCAAGCCAAGGGGAATTCGGTAAACGATATACTTAAAAATCTCGTAAAAATCGCCCTTCCCGTCACCTTGAGCAGTGTGGCGACCACCTTGACGAATCTTATAGACTCCGTCACCATAACCGCCAATTTAGCCCTTGCGGGCTTCAGCTCCTATCAGGCGACGGAACTTTTCGGACAGTTGACCAACAAGGCGCAGACCCTGCTGAATGTGCCGTTGGTTGTGGGGGCGGCCCTTGCCACCTCCCTCGTTCCCTCCATGAGTGAGTCCATAATAAAGGGAGATATGGCCTTTGCCAGAAAAAAATCCTCCATGGCGGTCAGACTTGCGTTTTTGATTGCCGTCCCCGCCGCACTCGGACTTTCCCTCCTGTGCGAACCGATATATCAGCTTATCTATCCCAAGGCGCCGGGAGGTGCGAATATGCTGGCTTTATCTTCGCTCACCGTGGTATTCACCGTCGCCATGAGTACCCTCCACGGCATACTTCAGGGTTGCGGTAAATATTACAGACCCATTAGGAATATAGCCATCGGCGGGGCGGTAAAATTTGTTTTGAACATGGTGTTGGTG
>JAAYHF010000075.1 GCA_012727485.1 Eubacteriaceae bacterium | reverse complement strand
GAATCATTAAAACCCTACCCCCATTTGCGGATTTTAAGTTATAATGTTCCCACAGGAAAAAATAATTATCGGAGGAATTATAATGATAAAACTGATTGTTTCAATACTTATCGGAGCCCTTTGCGGCTATCTGGCGGGGCAGATTATGGGTTCGAACGGAAACTTCATTCGCAATGCGGCGCTGGGTATCCTCGGTTCCGTGGTGGGCGGGTTGGTCGCCAATTTTCTCGGAATCTACACCACCTATTACAGCATCGGAGGCATACTCGTTTCGGTGGGCGGCGCCTGCTTGGTGATTTTCTTGGCGAGAAAATTCTTTAAATAATTCGGACAACTCAGGGCATATTTAATTAAAATAGGGAGCCTTCCGCTTACTTGGCGGAAAGCTCCCATTCTATTTAGGCTTATTTGAAGATAAATCTTTTGATCAGCCTTGCGTTGGAGCGTATCGTGTAAGCCGCCGCCCGATACAAGGGCAACTTCAATGGGAACTTGTCATTCTCCCAGGCGGCATTTTTCACAAAGGCTTCCACCGTGCCTTCAAAGAAAAGATAGTCGGTTAAAATGGTGTCTATCTGCTCGATAGTATAAAACCGCCCCGGGGTAATTCCCGCTTCGGGAACGGCGCAACCGATTAAATCCGCGCCGAATTCCGCACAGGTATAGCAGTTTTTAATCTTAACTCTTTTTTTGGTCAATATCCTAACCGCCGAAAACATATTATACAAATATCTCTCGTTGTTTTCGGTCATATCCTTGAAAAGCTCGGATACCGCAGATGCCACCCTGCCGGGGACGGGGAGGGCAAAGACCTTTACAAAGCCGTATCTGCCGTGGCTCTCATATCTTTTCGGGGATTCCGTCACAAAACCTCCGCAAAGGGGGGCGCTGTAATAATGGCGGGCAAAGGCATACATACGGGGAATGTCCTCGCTTAAAGCGAGGGACACATGATTATATTTATAATTTGTGACAGCCCTTATCAAAAGCCCCATGATAAGCGGGGTGGAGGAGAGTATCACATATATATGGTCGTTTTTTTCCTCGTCCCGGCAATCCTGCGCGATCGCCTTTAAATCCTCAAGCTCCATATTATCCTCTTTAATTCAATTCGATTCTCTTTGTGGCTATGTTTTCATTAAACGAAGCGTCATGCTCCACATATATCAAGGTCGGAGCATATTTCAAAAGCATTTTTTCTATCTGCTCCCGGGAGATGACGTCAATGTAATTAAGCGGCTCGTCCCATATATAAACATGGGCGCTTTTGGTGATGCTTATGGCGAGCAAGACCTTCTTTTTCTGTCCGTCGCTGAAGGAGGCGGCATCTTCGTCAAAATGTTCCCCCGCCACCCCCAACTGCGCCAAATTGGTGAAAAATATGGTTTCGTCCAAATCCTCTTTGCCGCAAATATCGTAAAGACTGCCCTCCAAATCCCTGAACTGCTGGGGAACATGGGAGAATATCAGGTTTTTGTTGTAGATAAGCTCCCCCTTATGCTCTACTTGCCCCCCCATGATAAGGCTGAGCAGGGTGGATTTTCCGCTGCCGTTTCTGCCGGAAATGCACACCCTCTCATTGGCGAAAACATCAAAGGAGATATTCTCGCAGATAAGTTTCCCGCCGTAAAAAAGGCTGACTTCCCTCAAGGTGATAAGGGGGTTTTTGAAAAATACGAGGGGGCGCATTATCAGCTCCTCCTGCCTCTCCGAATCCTTAAGCAGTCCGCTTTTTTCCGTTATCGCCTTACTGCGGCGAGCTTCGAAATTCTTGGCGCTTTTCATTAGCTTTGCACTCTTGCGGCCGATGAAGCCCCTGTCAGGGTGCAACCCGGAGGAATCCTTTCCGGATTTCTTTGTTTTTTCCGTGTCCTGCGCCCAGCCCACAGTCCTTTTCGCGGATTGTTCAAGGCGGGTTATTTCCTTTTTCAGCCTTTCGTTCTCCGATAATTCTCTGAGCTGTTTTTCTTCGGATATTCTTTTGAAGGTGGTGTAATTCCCCTTTATCAAATCTATGGAGGTGCGGTTTATGGAAAGAATATGGTCGGTGCAACCGTCCACAAAGGCTCGGTCGTGGGAAACGAGGATAAAGCCTTTTTTGGAATTAAGATATTTGCTGACGGTGTTTCTGCCCCGAACATCGAGATGGTTGGTGGGTTCGTCTATCAAAAGGAAGTTGTTATCGCCCAAAAACATACAGGCGATCATCACCTTTGTCTGCTCCCCCATGCTGAGTTTTTCCATGGGTATATCAAGGGCGTCCTCCCTTACTTCCAGCAAAGAAAGCTCCCTTAAAAGCTTCCATTCTTTGTAGCCGGGAATAATTCCCCGGGCAATTTCCCGTACACTCAGGGTTTTATCCTTAATATCAAAGGGGAAATAAGTGTATTTCACCGAGGAGCTTATCGTTCCCTTATATTCCATTTTGCCCATCAAAAGCTTGAGCAGGGTTGTTTTACCCTTGCCGTTGCGGCCTATCAGCCCCAGCTTCCAATCGGTGTCCAGCGTAAGGGAGACATCCTTGAAAATATAATCAACTCCGCTGTCGTATGAAAAGGTCAGGTTCGATATTTTTATCTGTGACATACTTTATTTTAAAAATCCGTTTACTATTTCTTCCTCCGCCTGTTTTTCCGTGAGTCCGAGGGTCATCAGCTTGATTAATTGCTCGCCCGCAATTTTGCCGATGGCGGCTTCGTGGATAAGGCTGGCTTCGGTATTGTTGGCGCATATCTCGGGAATGGCGCTGACCACCGCATTGTCCATTATTATCGCATCACATTCGGAATGGCCGTTGCAGGCGGCGTTGCCGTTTATATGGGAAGTGAAGCGTTGGGAGGAATTGTCCCTCGCCACGGAACGGGAAATGACATTCGCCCCGCAGTGTTCGCCGTTTAAATCCACGGTGAAATCCGTGGAGGCGTGCTGTTTGCCGTGGGTCATTATCTTTTCCGTTATGACGATGTTCGCCCCCGCCTTAAGCACTGCCTTTGTCACCCTTTCGGTGGAATCAATCCCCTTTATCTGAACCGTGTCCATTTCCATATAGGAATCCTCGTCCAAATAGCAGATGGTGGTGGGGTTCATCACATTATCCCCCATGCCGTCGCCCTCGCCGTAGTGCTTTTCCACATATCTCACCCTGGCGCCCTTTTCTATATAGAAGGTGTGAATACCGTCGTGGCGGGTCTCATGTCCTCCGCAGTTGCTTATACCGCAACCCGCAACTATAACCACATCGCAGTTCTCCCCCACATGGAAATCGTTGTAAACCACCTCCTTCAGCCCGCTTTTTGACAGGATAACGGGTATATGGAGGCTTTCGTTTTTGGTGCCGGGCTTGATATAAATATCAATTCCGGGCTTGTCCGTTTTCGATACTATGTCGATATTCGCGGTTACGGCCCTCTCGGAAGTTTCTCCGT
>JAAYHF010000015.1 GCA_012727485.1 Eubacteriaceae bacterium | reverse complement strand
GGGCAATGAATACCCCAAGGGCGGCTTCGGGGGAAAGAGATGCGGAGAGCTTGGGGGTTGAAAGGGTCGAAGGGGAATAATATTGAAAGAGTTTGTGTTTTGGATTGAAGGGGGGTGTGACGGGTTTTTCGGGGTTTTATGGTTGGTTTATATTTGGGGTTTGTGTTTTTTGATCGAATATGATAGGGAGGATTTGTTGATTAATCGTTTTTTGGGGGTTGCGAAGTGACCGGGGCTGAAGGGGAACGGTGGTATAAGCTTTTCGCGGGGACTCGGTTACGGCGGAAAATCTTTGGGTAATGTAAGTTTTGGGGGGTTAATATGGTGAAGGAGTAGTGAGGGCTTTGCCATTTTGACCCGGTCAGAATATCAAAAATCTATTGCCATTATAATGATTTTCATAAAGTGACCCGGTCACATTGTTAAAAATCGTTGATGCACAAAGGAAGCAGGGGGGCTTATGCAAGACTTACTATTTAGAAGTTCCTGTGTATTGTTCGTTTAGCGGTTTTTAAATATGACCCGGTCACAATGAGAAATAGCTGTGTGTTGTCTGCTTTGGCAATCTTTTACAGGGTGACCCGTATCACAAAGGAAAAAAGCTCAATGCCATACTTCGGAAGTTTTAACGAAGTGACCCGGTCTAAATGTTAAAAATAATTGATACCCAAAGGAAACTTTTAACGAAGTGGCGGGACATAGGTTATTTCTCATTATGACCCGGTCACAAAAGAAAAACCTACTCAATACCATACTTGAGAAGTTTTAACAAAGCGACCCCATCAACCCCAAACAAAAACCCCCGAAAAGCGACCAAACTCTCGCTTTCCGGGGGCTGATAATTTTAAGTATACTTAAACCCTAACTAAGCCGCCGCTTCCTTTTCGGGAATGAGGGCTTCCAAAATGACGACAAGCACCATCGCCACCAGACCTGCGGTGAATCCGCCGTTGTAGCAGTTCATCCAACCGTGGAAACCGGCGGTGTAGGAAACGAGGCAGGCGTGCATTGCGGAAGCAATGATCCCCCACCAGAATTTATATTTGCCCGCTATGGGGGAAAGTCCGCTGGCGAACATGACTCCCACGGCAATTCCCTGACCCGCAAGGAAGGCAAAGCCCGTACCCTGAGCGAGGGAAACGAGGGCATAACCCGCGAAGATGGGCCATACATTCAGCACATGGCTGCCGTTGGCCGCCCAGCACATGAGGCAAAGCAGAGCGCCGATGACCGGACCGGTGAAGGGGGCTTTAACCAAATTGAGATAGGCAAGTCCGAAGAATCCCAGAACGCCGAAGTTGATGAGGCAAAGAGGGCCGCCGTCCAATGCTGCGAAGTCGGTTTTGTGACCGGTTCTCTTGAGAAGCGCACCGTAGCCCTTGAATCCGCCGTTGAGAACGGCTCCGAAAAGGATACTTGCGGCGCTTATCGCACCGATGAAAACATTGAAGAACATCTGATGGCTTTCGCCCTTTATCGAGTTGGCCGCATAATCGGCGGCACTGCCCGCGGGAACCAAAACTATCTGCTTATAAACGAGGAAAATAATAATGCCCATAAGACCTGCGGCAAGACCCGCATTGAAAAGATCGAAGCCCTTGTGCATTGTGGCGGTGTGGCTCGCGACGGGCGCAAATACGAAGCCGATGAGAAGCCCCACGACTACTCCCACGAGAATACCGACACCCTTGCTCCAGGGGTTGCAGGTGCCGAACATGAATTCCGAAACGGCGGGCGCAAGGGCACAGCCGAACAGCGACATATTGGCGAAATCCCCGAAGGGTTTCTTCTTAACCTTTGAATAAAGGAAAGTACCTGCGATTATCGGCAGGATATTCAGGGGGTTCTTGCCGAAGAAGGCAAAGCCCACCATGAGGAAGAAGGCGCCGAAGGAGGCTCCCGATACCTTGGCCTTGCTGAATTTCAGCACGCCCCAGGAAATAAGCCCCACGATGCCCACCGAAAGCAGACCGCCGCCCAGCCCTCCCATTTCGGGGGCAAGCACATCGGTGGTGAGCTTTTCCGTGGAGGTCATGACAGTAACCAAACCGGTGAGAGCATCAGCTCCGCCGACCACCAAGCCGGTGACCACGCACACCGCAGAGAAGAACAGGAAGAAGCACAGCAATAGTTTCTGCACATCTTTTTTGAGTGATTCCATTTTTGTTTCTCCTTGTAAAATCTATGAAATATACCATATTTTTGCGATTTTCACACGCCATTTCACGATACAGCCAAAAGGGGCTTTTGTCAAGTGTTTTGGGCGGTGAAAGTTCATTAGCATATCATATGATACAGATTTTCAGCCCCCTATCGGACTGCTTCGACCCCTTGACCCGGGGCGATCAGCCCGCCCGAGGTGACCCGCCCGAAGGCGGCCGCCGCCCTCAAGGGGCAGGGCAGCTTTCCCGTGAGGCGTTCGCATAACTCGTAGCAACCCTTCACCGAGCATAGCGTTATTTCGGCCGAACCCATTCTAAAGACCATTCCCGGCTTTAATTTCAAATCCGAAAGACCTTCTATTAAGATATTCGCCTTGAATTTCTCCCGGCAAAAGCCCCTCGGCTCTCCCGGGGCGTCCGGCGCAAGGGCCTTTGAATCCATTATAACCACCTGCTTGTCCCCGCCGTCCGCATAGGCGTCTCCCCGAATGCCCAGCCCTTCGACGAGCATCGCCTCGTTCACGGGGCTCCCTTCGCCCTTCCTTTGGGCGAATGTCAAAATTTGCGTTATTTTCAAAGCTTGATTATCTCCCCCGTATTCGCAAAGGCGTAGCCGCCCAGCTTTGTCAAGGCGTCCTTAAAATCGTCGCTTTGGAGTATTTCCAAAAAAGCCTTGATGCCGGGCAATTCCAAATGGCGAGCCCTCATGGCGAAATCGTATTCCTCCGGGCCGACTTCGATGAAATCCAGCCCCATGGCCTTTGCCGCGGAATAAACGCCCATTCCGCAATCGGCGCTGTCCCCCGCCACCAAAGCCGCCACGGCCATGTGGGTGGCCGCTTCCCTGTCGTAGCCGTTTATATCCTGCGGGGAGATGCCCTCGCATTTGAGTTTGTAATCGAAAAGAACCCTTGTGCCTGCGCCCCGCTGACGGTTGACGAATCTTTTACCGGGAATGTCGCTCACCGTTTTGATATTCAGCGGGTTGCCGGGCTTTACCATTATCCCCTGTATGCGGTGAACTCCCTTAATCAATACCATGGGTTCGTCGAATATTTCCTTGATATAGCTTATGTTGTAAACCCCCGTGTCCTCATTCAACAAATGGGTGGGGGCTATGTGGCATTCCCCCCGCTTTAGGGCCATAAGCCCGCCGAGGCTTCCCACATGGGTGCTGGAAACGAACATATTGCGGTGCAGATTGGGCATCATATCCCCGATAATATCCAAAAGCATATCGTGACTGCCGATGATAACAACGGTGTTTTCTATTTCTTCTTTTGGGCGGTAAAGCTGTACCTTGACTTTTTCCCCCGCTTCCACCCCCTCGCAGTTCAAATCAATTATGCAAAAGCCGTCCGCCCTCACCAGCGACATGGCCGCCCCCGCCCCCCTCGCAAGGGGGGAAGCGATCATTCGCCCGTCCACACTGCCCACCTTCACCCGCACATATTCCCTATGCTTCAAAGAGGAAACTATTCTGCGGGAAACCGTGGCCGTCACCTCATTTTCCGCGCCTTCTTCCCGACGGCTCAAAAGGGTCAATACGGGGCGCACGAAATTTTCAAAGGCGATATAGGCGCTCACGGGATAGCCGGGCAGACCTATCACCGGCTTGCCCTTCACGATGGAAAGGATAACGGGTTTTCCCGGCTTTACCGCCACCCCATGGATTATGACCTCCCCCAATTCCCTTAAAACATGGACGGTGTAATCCTCGGTGCCTGCGGAGGAGCCTGCGTTTACTATAACCATATCGTAATTATCCGCCGCTTCGCTTATCGCATTTTTTATCAGCTCATAATCGTCTATTATCGGAGGGAATCTGAAACCTTCTCCCCCGCCTTGGGCGACCATGGCCTCAAACATACGGGAATTGCTCTCGATTATATCTCCCTCCTTGGGGACAACTCCGGGTTCGATTATCTCCGTACCCGTGGGGAAAATCGCCACTTGAGGGCGCTTTACCACCTCAAGCTCGGTTATGCCCGCGGAAAGCAACACGCCGATGTCTATGGGGCGTATCTCGTGATTGGAGGGCAGAATCATCTCCCCCGCCACAATGTCCTCCCCCACGGGCCTTACATTTTCCCAGGGGGCGGCGGAAGCGAATATTTTAATCATATCCTCCCCCGTCTCCACGATGTCCTCAGCCATAATAACGCTGTCAAAGGGGTGTCTGACCGGATCTCCCGTATCGACTATCACATAATCCTTCCCCTTTTTCAGGGTCAGCGGGTTGGTTTCCCTCGCGGTTGAGGTCGCCTCGGAGACGACCGCCACCCCGTCCATGGCGGAGGCGTTGTACATGGGAGAAGAATACTTCGCATAGGTGGCATGGCGGGTGACCCGCCCGAGGGAATGTTCGGTTTTTATCGTTTCATAGCGAACAGTGGCTATTTTCCCGAAGGCCTCCATGTATTTTTCCAGCGCCTCGTCAACGGGTGTGTTTGATAAATATAAATTTCTTTGCGTCATTTTTATCTGAACAGATGCACTTTTACGATTTCGCCTCTGTTCAATCCCTCCTTGTTTCTATCTGTTAATGTATATCCGTCCGCCCTTGTCAGGGTTCTCATCAGGGAGCTTTTTCCGGGTATGGGCAGGGCTTTGTAACCCCGAGCGCCCTCCTCCAAAATCAGGGGAATGCAGTTCGCTTTGCCCTGATCGCAGCCGTAATTTTCGGCCATTTCCGCAAAAACGCAGGGTATGGGGGATCTTCCCGTAAGCTCATCGAAAACCGAGCAGATAACAAGCTCGAAAACCATCATCGCCGCCACGGGGTGACCCGGTAAGCCCGCCAAAATGCGCTTTTTCTCGCCGTCGTAACCCAAGATGGTGGGCTTTCCCGGCTTTATCGCAAGGCCGTGGGTAAAAACCCCGGGGTTGCAAAGGCTGTCTATTATATCGGCGGTCATGTCCTTTTCCCCTTGGGAACTGCCTCCGCTGAGTACCACAACCTCACAGGATTCCATCGCCTGCCCTACGGCTTTGACAATTTCCTCCCTTTCATCGGGAACAACGGCTTTGTATACGGGTTCAAAACCCCTCGAAGCCGCAAGGCTTATCAGCGAATAGGTGTTTATGTCGTAAATTTTGCCGCATTCAAGCTGAGCCGAGGGGTCTGTCAGTTCATCTCCGGTGGAAATAACCCCTATTTTTATCGGGGAGAAGACCTCTGTCGACCCAACCCCTGCGGAGGCCATGGCTCCCATGTCTCTTGGGGTGATGACCCTGCCTTTCTTAAGGAATATATCGCCCCTGCGAATATCCTCTCCCTTTAAAACCGTGTTTCTGCCCGGGGAAAGGGTTTCGTTCACCGCCACGGAGGACTCCCCGAATTTCTCGCAGTATTCGATCATCGCCACGCTGTCCGCCCCCTCGGGCAACATTCCCCCGGTGGGTACATAGGCGCACAGGCCGCTTTTTATGGTAAAATCGGGTTTTTCGCCCATCTTGACTTCGCCCGCGGTTTTGAGAAAAACGGGAACGGCTTCGCTTGCGCCCCGGGTGTCCGAGCTTTTGAGGGCGTAGCCGTCCACAGTGGAACGGTTAAAACCGGGAACATCTATTTCGCTTAAAATATCCCCCGCAAGCACCCTTCCCGCGCTTTGGGCGCTTTTGACCGTCTCTTTTTTGAAAAAACCCTCCCCGAAACCGAGCAGGGCTTCTTTCAGTTTTTCCTTCGCTTCCTCAATCGTATCCACTTTGAATAATTCCATAATTTAAACCATTCCTTTCCCCGTCGGTCGCACGATCGGCGGGCAAATGCAAAACACTTCTTCGGGCCGTCGGGGAGGGCATTGCCATGAGCCGAGCCGCCGAGGGCCCCTGCCGCCGTATTTTGTGAGATGCCGCAACTTTGCGGACAATATTCTTTATTCCCAAAACCCGCGCTAAGCGCCGTAAAATTCCAAAAATCGCCTTGTGCGCCCGTCCTTGGGATCGTTCAAAACGCTTTTCGCCTCTCCCCACTCCGCTATTTCCCCCTCATAAAGGAAGATGACTTCATCTGCAACTCTCAAGGCCTGCTTTACGGAATGGGTTATCAAAAGCACACAACAGCCGTTTTCCCTTGCATATTCCTTAATTATTTCCTCGGAAACGGAGGTGGAGGAAATGTCCATGGCGGCGGTGGGTTCGTCTAAGATGAGCATATCGCATTTGCTCATCAGGGTACGAGCCAGAGCCATTCTTGCGCTTTCTCCCCCCGAAAGGGAGGCGGCCGCAGAGGCGCTCAGGCGGGTCAAGCCAAGTCTTTCGATGAGCATTTTCGCCCTTTTTTCGTCCCTTCCCCCGAGCAGGATATTTTTCATAACGCTCATTTGAAAGCAATAGCTTTTTTGGGGCATATACAAAACCTTGCCGATGTCGGTTATCTTTGACATTTCGTCCGCCCTCTCAAGGGAGCAAAGCAATTTTGCAAGGGTGGATTTGCCGCTTCCGTTCGCCCCCAAAACGGCGTAGATCACGCCCTTTTCAAAATTAAAATTATCAATGGAAAGCACCCTGCGTCCGCCGTAGGTTTTGGTGAGATTTTCCACTTTCATTTGTTCACCTTCCCTTGAATGAGATAAACGGAGCAGTTGAGTATGAGAGACATGGCAAGCAGGATCATTCCCAGAGCGACGCCCATGGTGAAATCCCCCCTGTTGGTGTAATTCATTATGGCCGTGGTCATGACATTGGTTTTGAAGGCTATCGCCCCACCCACCATGCTCACCGCGCCCACCTCGGCTATCCCTCTGGAAAAGCCGAAAAGGTAGGTGGATATGATTTGATATTTGCTCTCGTTTAAGGCCAAGAGGAGTATTTTTCCCTTCGGAAGAGAAAGCCCCAGGGCTGTGGCCCTTATATCATCGCAGATAAGGCGCATATAGCTTTCGGTGTTGCCGATTATCTGGGGGGTTATGAGTATCACCTGGGCGATTATCATCGCCTTCACGGTGAAAAGCAGTTTCATGTAACCCAGAGGGCCGTTGCCCGAAAAGAGCATATAACAAAGCAAACCGCACACCACCGGGGGTAAGCCCATGAGCGTCCGATTCAAGACGATTAAAGCATTTTTTCCTTTAAAGTTATACATGGATACCAAAATGCCCGGCGGCACTCCGATGAGGAGTGCTGCCAGGGAGCTTGTGAGGCTCATTCTCAGGGTGACGCCTATTATCTGAAATAATTGGGAATCCCCCGAAAGAACCATTTGTATCGCTTGTTTGATAGCGGTAATCAATTTATTCTATAACGCCGCCGTTGGCCTTGAAGGTCAGGAAGGTGGCCTTGTCCGAAAGGATATAGGCTCCCTTTTCTTCGGCCATCTTCAGGCAGGTGCCCATTCCTGCGTTGGAATAGTTATACCATTCGCTGTAAGCGGCAACGCTGGCCGCATCAACGGTGATCCCCAGCTCTGCGGGCCAAAGGGAGATTTCCTTTGTGTGGGTTCCGCTGTTGTCGCCCCTGGAAACGAAGGCGAATTTACCGTCGGCAATGAGCTTGAAGGCGTCCTTGACGCTGGGAGCTGTGGCGGCCTTTGCGGGGTCGTCCTTGGGGCCGATGAGTACGAAATAGTTATACATGAGGGTTAATCTTTCGCTCTCGAATCCATCGAGTACATAGCTGTAACCGCCCTCAACGAAGGCTTCTTCCTGGCTCTTGGAGTGAACGAATATCAAATCCGCATTTCCCGCCTTGGCGTTGGCTATGGCCTTGCCCGTGCCGGCGGAATATACTTCCACCTTGTAGCCGTAGGCTTCTTCGAACTTGGGAAGCAGATAGCTTAAAAGTCCGCTGTCGTTGACGGAGGTGGTGGTGGAAAGTCTGACATTCTTATTTTCCTCGGTGGCCTTGGGAATTTCGGCGGTGGAAACGGGCGCATTGTCTTTCTTATAGAAAAGATATTCGCCGTATTCCGTGAAGCCGTAATTGGCGGCAAGGGTCAGCCCTTCGGAAAGCATCCAATCTATGAGCGCTTTGGCTCCCACGGTGTTAATGCCTTCCACCGTAACGGGATTGCCGTCGGCGTCCACAAAGGGTGCGGCGGGGTTGACCGCCAGAAGCGAATAGTTGTTGATCATGCTGTCGTCTTCTTCGTAAAGAATATCCAGCTTCAAGCCTTCATCAACGGGAGGCTTGTCCTCCCCTCCGCAAGCGGCGAAGGACACTGCCGTGAGAAGCACCAGCAGTAAAGCGGTTAGTTTTTTGAGGTTCTTCATTTTCCTCTCCTTTAGTTTATTATTGCGGATACAACCCTATCGAAGCGGGAGGAAAAAACAAAGTTATCATATCCTTCCTTTCCAAACACGGGAGGCACACCCCTTTAGGGGGGAACCCATCGGTCAGCTTCCATAGGTCGCCCCTTAGGAAGGTAGACTCGAAAATCAATGATAGTATGTTGTATCTGACAACCTGATTATATACCCGATCCATTCTCCCCGCGCACCGGCTAAAGGATAAATATATCGGTTTCGTTTTTATTCGGCAGGGTTTTCCGATAAGTCCGAATCGGTTACACAAGCCGAAAAACTTACTGCGGCAAAACCGCAAGAAATTCATAAAAGGGCTTAAGCCGTAATAGCCGGGAAAAGATAAGCCCCTTTCTCTTTTTTGCCTGCCTTTTCTCGCCGCAAAGGAATATATCCAAGTTCAAGAGCGAAGGATTAGCTCAAGAGCAAAGGATTTGCGCAAGAGCAAATCCTTTGCTCTTGATATCTTCGCTATCTCAAACGCCGAAAAGCAAGCTCGGCTTTTTTCAATCCTTCACGGCGCAGTTTTTTTCTTCCTCCAACAAAATCCCAAGCCCATGCTCGAGTTCTTCTATTATATATTCCAAATTTTCCCTGCAAGCCTTGGGACTGCCGGGCAGATTGATTATAAGGGTGGATTTTCTTATCCCCGCCGCCGCCCTCGAAAGCATGGTGCGCTTGGTGTAGCGCATGGAAAAGGCCCTCATGGCCTCGGGTATGCCGGGGACTTCCCTTTCTGTTATGCTTTTCGTGGCCTCGGGCATTACATCTCTGGGGGAAAAACCCGTTCCCCCGGTGGTGATGATAAGTTGGGCGATCTTCTCGTCCGCAATGCGAGCCATCTCAGCGGCAAGCATTTCCTTCTCGTCCGGCAGGATAACGTAATGCACCACCTCGTAGCCCGCCCCCTCCACAATGCTTTTTATCACAGGGCCGCTTTCGTCCGTCCTCTCCCCCCGATAGCCTGTATCGCTGGAAGTTATTATCGCAACTTTTCTCATTTTATCCCCCTATCTGCGACATGGTCTTTTTCTCGTCGCCCCCCGCCGCTTCTTCTCCGAAATGGTGTCCCGCGGGTTTCTTGCCCACCGCCGATATTATCGCATCGGCAATGGCGTTATCGTCCCCTGCGCCCCTAAGCAGGCTTTTCAAATCACAGCCCGTTTCGTATTGCAGGCAGGTTTTAAGATAGCCCGCCGAGGTGAGCCTTATCCTGTTGCAGTTTCCGCAGAATTTGTGGCTGACTGCACTGATGAAGCCCAATTTGCCCTTGAAACCCTTCGCCGTGAAATATTCGGCGGGGCCGTTGCCCAAGGCCTTGCCCTCATAGGGGGTGAGAACTCCGAAGGCTTCCTCCATTTTGGCGATAACCTCACTGCGGCTGATGTAATCAAAGGAGCTTCCGTAGCCGATGGGCATCATTTCGATGAAGCGCACCGCTATATCGTTTTCCTTTGCCAAAAGCGCCACATCGGTGAGCTTTTGCTCCCGACTCATGGGAACGCAGTTTATCTTTAAAGGAATCATGTCTTTACCCGCAAGGGCGACTTCCAAGCCCTTCAGCACATTATCGAGCATATCCCTGCGGGTTATTTTCGCATAAAGCGCCCTGTCGGTCGTATCAAGGCTGATGTTTATCCCGTCTACGCCGCTTTCCCTTAGGGCTTCGTATTTTTTGGCGAGGGTGACGCCGTTGGTGGTGATTGTCACCTGCTTTATGCCCCCGACATTTTTAAGGGAGGCAATGAGCTTTTCTATTCCGAGGCGGCACATGGGTTCGCCGCCGGTGAGTTTTATCTTCTTAAAGCCCAAACCCGCCAAAATCTCCGCCAAACGGACTATCTCGTCGTATGTGAGAATTTCGCTGTGGGCGGTGGGTATTACGCCCTCCTCGGGCATACAATATACACAGCGCAAATCACAGCGGTCTGTGACGGATATTCTTATATAATCTATATTTCTGCCGTATTCGTCAATCATCGAAGTTAAAATCCCCGCTTTTCCCGCCGCTTTTGGAAATTAAAAGTATATCGCCCAAGCGCATTTTCTTGGAGATGGCCTTGCACATATCGTAAACGGTGAGCAGAGCCACGCTCACCCCCGTGAGCGCCTCCATTTCCACCCCGGTCTTACCCGAGCATTTGACCGTACATTCGGCATAAATGTAATTTTCCGCTTCGTTTACGCTAAAATCAAGAGAGCATTTGTCTATTATCAGGCTGTGGCACATGGGTATCAATGAGGCGGTCTGCTTGACCCCCATTATCCCCGCCACCCGAGCCACCCCCAAAACATCTCCCTTGGCGGCGCTACCTTCCTTCACGGCTTTTATGACTTCACTGCAAACGAAAATCTTCCCCCCGGCGGCGGCTGTGCGGCCTGTGATATTCTTTTCGGACACATCCACCATAACGGCGTTGCCCTTATTGTCAAAATGAGTGAATCCCCCCTCCAAATGCACCTCCGAACAGACCTTTCTTTATATATCATATCACAGTTTACCCTTGACACCTGCATTATATTTTTCATGTGCGATAATATAGGGGCGGGTTGGTGGGCGCTGTGAAGAATTTAAATATCATTTGATATTCATGCAAGGGGGGCATTGGAATATCGGGGGCGGAATTTAAAAAATTATAGGGTATGGCGG
>JAAYHF010000074.1 GCA_012727485.1 Eubacteriaceae bacterium | reverse complement strand
GTGGTGTGGAAAGCGGCGGGTATATGTATAATTAAAAATGATTATTCACATTTTAACCTGAAAGGATTTTCCTGAGAATGAAAAAGAATCTGTTCAAAACAAAGTTCAGCACAGCGATGATAGTTTTGATCCCGGTGTGCATTGGGATCAACTACCTCGGCAAATTCATTGCCGCGCAGTTAAAGCTGCCCGTGTGGCTGGATTGCATCGGCACCTGCGTCGGCGCCGTTCTGGGAGGGCCCGTCGTCGGAGCGATCTGCGGCGCGGTCAATAACCTCGTTTACACCATCACCACCGGAGATGTTCAATCATGGCCTTATTTTATCACTTCCATCGGCGTGGGGCTTGCGGTGGGTATAATGGCTCGCCTCGGCAACATGAAATCCTTCGGCAAAGCCTGCGTGACTGCGGCGGTGGTCGTTGTGGTGGCCGTTGTCATCTCCACCCCCATAAATGTGGTGCTTTGGGGCGGAACCACGGGAGTGGTTTTCGGAGATGCGATATTCACCGCCTTAAGAGAAGCGGGGGTTGGCCTTTGGCTTGCTTCCTTCTGTGATGAGGCCATAATCGACCTGATGGATAAGTTCCTGACGATAATCATCACCTTCTTTATCATGAAAGCCCTTCCCAAATCCATAACCTCCGTTTACGAAACACAGGATACCATTGAAGCTCTTTAGCAAAAAAGCAAACCTTAAGGTGAAAACCTTAAGGTTTTCCCCTTTTTATGGGGTATTTGGGCAGAAGCGGTGCGCCCGGGGAAAAGCCCGAGGTCGGCTTCTGCGGTTATATCGGAAATCGTTGTCGGCACAAAAATATTCTGTTTTATTGGCATTTCGGCTCGGATATTTTAACTGCGGCGTAAGCCCGCCTAATTAAGCCCCATGCGGGGTTATGCGGGTGAAACAAGGGATAAGCCGACCCCTTCGATTGAGCCGAATAAGGGTCATCGAATAATAATTGTTAATGCAAAACCATTCAAGGAGCTTTAATGAAAAGCATCAGTCTTTATGTGGAAGCGAAAAGCCCTTTCCATAGCCTTCACAGCTTCACGAAATTGTTTTACTTGCTCACCATGATAATCGTACCCGCCGCCGTGGGCACAATCGGCGCCTTTGCGGCGGGGGCGGCGGTCAGTCTTTTTTTTCTGATTATATGCAGGCTTTTTAAGAAATCCCTTCCCTTTGTGATTTTTACTCTCACCGTTATACTCATAGTATTCATCGTTCAAGGCTTGACATATCCGCAAAACAGCGTCGTTTTCTTCTCTTTGGGAAATGTCAGGTTTTATAAAGAAGGGCTTATGTATGCCCTCAGAATAGGTCTGAATTTCTGGAATATCCTCTTTGCCTTCGCCTTGATGATATTAACCACCAAGCCCAAGAATATGGTGGAGGACTGCGAGCAGATCGGGCTTTCCCCGAAATTCGGCTATATCATCGCCTCGGTATTCCAGATTATCCCTCAAATGACCTCCACCATGTCCACCATAACCGATGCCCAGCGCAGTCGGGGCATGGAAACCGAGGGTAAGCTTTTAACCCGGGCAAAGGCCTTTATCCCCCTTTTGGCTCCCGTGGTGATGAGTTCGCTGATAAACACCAAGGAGCGGGCGATGGCCCTTCAGGTGCGGGGCTTCGAGGCGAATATACCGAAAACGTTTTTATATAAAAGAAATCTCAAAAAAACCGATAAATGGGCGATGAGCATAATGGGCGCGGCTATGGTCGCCTCCATTGTCCGCAGGGTGATATTATGGCTTATATAGTAGCTGATGACCTTAAATACCGCTATCCCGATTCCGCCGATCTGGCCTTGAAGGGGCTGAATTTTACCGTTGAAAAGGGCGAATTCATAGGCATAGCGGGGGAAAATAATTCCGGCAAAAGCACCCTTTGTCAAGCCTTTGCGGGGCTTGTGCCGAATTTTTACAAGGGCGCCTACGGCGGTAAGCTCACCATAGGAGGCTTGAACCCCGCATCGGCGGCAAATTCCGAAATATGCACCAAAATAGGCCTGGTGTTCCAGAACCCCTACAACCAATTTTCGGGGGCGGCGGAAACGGTTTTCGAGGAGATAGCCTTCGGGCTTCAGAACATCGGCATCGAAAGAAGCGAGATGATAAGGCGCATCGAAGAAGTGATGGTACTGCTCGACATTGCCGATTACAAAGACCGCAATCCCTTCGACCTTTCCGGGGGGCAACAGCAGAGAGTCGCTTTGGCGGGGGTTTTGGCGATGTCCCCGGAGGTGCTTGTCCTCGACGAACCCACAAGCCAGCTCGACCCCAAGGGCACTTCGGAGGTTTTCGGCGCGGTGGAAAAGCTTGCCGGCAAGGGGATAACCATAATCATGGCGGAACACAAAACTGAAAAGCTGGCCGAATACTGCGACAGAATAATGCTTTTGAAGGAAGGGGAAATAGCCGCCTTCGATACCCCCGAAAGGGTTTTTTCGGCAGGGGGCTTGAAGGATTTAGGCATTGCTCCCCCCGTTTATACCACGGCGGCAAAAAAGCTCGGCAAAAGGGACAAGGAAGGATATTATCCCGTCACCCTCGCAGGCGCATTGAACGCGCTTAACGGCGAAATACCGGAAGTTATTCGCCGCCTTTACCCGAAAAGAGAGCAGAAAAGCGTGATTCGCCTTGAGAACATCGGTTATTCCTATAAAGAAGGGGTGAGGGTGATTGAAGGACTTAACCTCGAGATAGACCTTAGACCCACGGCGATAATCGGGCAGAACGGGGCGGGCAAAACCACCCTCGCCAAGCTCATAAAGGGCTTGATAAAACCAACGAATACCGAAGAAGCCCATGGGGATAAATCGGAGAAAAAAGGGATTTCCCCCGGGGAAAAATCAGGTCAAATATCGGAAGAATATTGCGGCGATATTCTCCTTTACGGGGAAAGCACCCTCCCGAAAACAGCGGCCGCCCTTTCTTCGAAGATAGGCTATGTTTTCCAAAATCCCGACGATCAGATTTTCAAGAACACCGTCTTGGCGGAAGTAATGTTCGGCCCGCTTAACATCGGCTTTTCAAAGCAAGAGGCGCTGGAAATGTCGCTAAAGGCCCTCGATAAGGTGCATTTGGAGGGTTCAAAGGATATGAACCCCTATGACCTGAGCTTAAGCGAAAGAAAGCTTGTGGCGATTGCCTCTGTTTTGGCGATGGATACCGATGTGATAATCCTCGACGAACCCACCATCGCCCAAGACTCCCAAGGGAAACAGCGCATCGCCGAGGTGATAAAGGAGCTTTGCGAGGAAGGCAAGGCGGTCATAGCCATTCTTCACGATATGGACTTTGTGGCTCGGTGCTTCGAGAGGGTAATTGTCATGGCAAAGGGGAAGATACTTGCAGAGGGTTTCCCCGAGGATATATTTTATCGGGGGGAAGTGCTTGAAGCCGCAGGGCTGGAGCCGCCCCATATAGCCATTCTCATGCAAAGGCTGGGGGGTGAGGGAAGGGCGCTTACCGTCGATGATCTTAAAGACTCGGGGGAGTGAAAAACGCTTTAATGCGGAGCATCTTAATAGTGACAGAGCAATAAAAAATCTTTGAAAAGCGATATTGACCACCTGAAACAGAAGGTATAATTCAAGCTTGAAGGGCGGCTTGTAAAAGAAAACTGCGTGAAAAAACCGTGAAAGCCGAATAAAAAGCGGACGGGGAAAAGGAATCGGGATAAATAAAATGAAACTCATATCATGGAATGTGAACGGCTTGAGGGCTTGCCTGACAAAGGGCTTTGCCGAATATTTCGAAGCGCAACAGGCGGATATTTTCTGCATACAGGAAACGAAATTGCAGGAACACCAAATGGAATTCGCCCCCGAGGGCTACAAGGTATTTCTATCCTGCGCCCAAAAGAAGGGCTATTCGGGAACGGCAATTTTCACCAAGGCCGAACCTTTGAGTGTTCAATACGGGATAGGGGGGAAATACTCCGACGAGGGCAGGCTCATCACTTTGGAATACGAGGGTTTTTATATGCTCTGCTGTTACGGCCCCAATTCTCAAGACGGCTTGAAAAGGCTGGATTACAGACTTGCCTTTGAGGACGAACTGCGGGGATATATGCTTGAATTGGATAAGCTCAAGCCGGTTATCCTCTGCGGGGATTTGAATGTGGCGGCAAACCCCATTGATTTGAAGAATCCCAAATCCAATGTGAACAATGCGGGCTTCACCCCCGAGGAAAGGGCAAAATTCGCCTTGTTGCTTGAAAGCGGCTTTGCGGACACCTTCAGGGAGATGTACCCCACCCTCGAAGGGGCATATTCATGGTGGAGCTACCGCTTCAACGCCAGAGCCAACAACGCAGGTTGGCGTATAGACTATTTTATCATTTCCCGCCGCATAGCAGAAAGGGCGGAGAAGGCGAGCATTTTTTCCGATGTCATGGGCTCTGACCATTGCCCCGTGGGGTTGGAGATTTCTCTGTGAGCGAGTGCGGTCGGAAAGGAAAAGGAGTTTCGCAGGGCTTTGAAAGCAAGCCAAGCCCCGAACCTTGCTTGATTTTTTGAGTGATTACAGACAAAAAAGAACACCTATCGGGGATAATTCCCGATAGGTGTTCTTTTTATATAAAATAATTATTTCTTCGGCACCATCCCCTTGCCGTCGGTGATAACCCCTGCGGCTTTAAAGCAGAAGCTCCCAAGGAGCAGATAGATGAGCAGAGCGACGGCGCAACCTATGGCGGCGCTCATTAAGGTATATTTCAAAACCCCGGGAATAAAGCAGTAAAGAGTACCCGCAAGGGCTGCCGCCCCTCCGAAGATTTTCCAATAGGTGTTTTTCCCTATCTTCCAGCCGTTTCTCACGCTTGCCAAAACGCTTTTGCCGAGGCCGGCTTCCTTTTTCATCTGCTTTAAGGTGTTGATCAATCCGAAGGCGAGCAGACCCGCGGCGATTACTATTCCCGCCAGGGTGTAAAGGGTCATCATCACTCCCATCAAAGCGAGGATAAGGAAAAGGACGATCATTCCCGCCGAGAAAACTATAACCCCGGCAAAACCCATTCCCAAAAATCCCACAACCATCACGGCGCAAAGGGCAAAATAAAAGCCGAAACCGCAGTATAAGGCGGCAGTTAAAGCGCCTTCGCCCAATGAGGGGGCTATATCGTCCGTCGCCTCAACGGTGAATTCGGCGGGCAGAGAACCCGAACTTATCACGGAGGCGAGCTGTATCGCTTCCTGTTTGCTTTCCATTCCGGATATATAGGCCACTCCCGTATCTATGGTTTCATCTATATAGGGACTGCGGATAACCTCATCGTCCAATTTGATATAGAGATACTTGCCCTTAAGGGAGGTGGTGGCTTGGGTGAAAAGCGTTGTACCCTCCTCGTCGAAATCTATTTTCACCGCTGGCTGGGTGAGTCCGTAGGCATCGGTGAAGGTGGCGTAGGTGGCGCTTTTGACATTTTTTCCGCTTATCAGCACATTGCCGTCCTCGTCCTGAAAGGTCAGCTCGGATTTGCTTATCAGCGTCGCTAAGGTTTCCTCCCCGTCCTCAAAAGACGGTATTTCTATTCTTATGGTGTTATCGGCCAAAATTTGAGCCTTGGGATTGTAGACCCCAAGGGAGGTTATTCTTTCCTTGAATATCTTTTCGCTTTCGGAAAGAATTTCCTGCACAGAGCTTTCATCTGCGGAGGAATCGCTCAGCTTCAAGGTTGCATAGCTTCCCCCTTTAAAATCTATCCCGTATTTATACAAACGGCTTATCGGCAGTATATCATATACCCCCGCAACTTTGCTGAGGGGGAGCCCCAGCGCAAAAATGAGTGCTGTAACGACTATTATCGCCGTCAGCGCAATGAGTTTGGCGGCGTTTTGATTTTTTTTCATTTGCGACCCTTTCCGCATGATGGATAGCCCATCATTATTTCGTCTGGATTTACTTCAAACTATTATAAATAAATCCAGGGGTCAAATCAATGTTTTTGTTTAAGATTAATCCCCGCCGCCCCGCACAGCATACAGGAAATTATCATAAGGGGAAGTTTTATCAGGTGACCGGGAAGTTCGAGGACTCCCCCGGTTAAAAGCAAACTGAATCCGGTTATGATGATAAGAAACCCCAGGGCGCCCAGCAAGCCCTGAAGCCAGCCGAGCCTTGAGGAAAGCGCCCCGATGACAAGGGCGGTGACGGCGCAGAAAAGGGCGGACAAAATGAAAAAGATAAGCTTGATGGTTTGATAGGGGGTGTTTAATTTGTAAAAAATAAATCCCAGCGCCAAAAACAGCACAATATACACCCCCGCGGCGACCACGACCGCCGCCGCCTTTTTCAGATATTCCTTTTTTATGGATAATTTCATAACCCCTCCGTTGATTTGCCCCGTGTTAAGGAAATTCGGCGGGGCTTTGTCCTCATGTGATTTATATGCGTTGGGCAAGGGAATATGCTTGAAGGGTGTGTTCGTTTGTGAAGGTGTTTTTCCGATTTGTATTATTTTGTTTTTTAGATAAGGGGGGTAGGGTAACCGACGCAAGTATGTTCACCGAATTATCTGATTTAACGAATAACGAAAATGAATATAAAAAAAGCATTGTTTTGATGTGCTTTTGCACAGTGTAACAATGCTTTTTCAAATCGCATTTACGGTGCGAGAGACGGGACTTGAACCCGTATGCCCTGCGGACACACGCCCCTCAAACGTGCCTGTCTGCCAATTCCAGCACTCTCGCACATGACTTCGCTATTATACAATAGCTTTTCACGGAATACAACACCCATTTTAATTTTTTTGACTGATTTTCGTTGCTTGTGTTCAAAGGCATGAGACTTTTACTCAATTATCGGGGGCGTGACCTTGGGAGAAGATGCGCAGATCCTGTCGGCTTGGGGCATAACCTTCACAGATGTGCTGACCGGCAATGAATATATTCCCGCAGGCTTAATCAAGGTCAACTCCGCCAAACCCGTCACCGGGGAGAATGAAAGCTTGAGTATAGTCCATATAACAAAACAGGGCAAGCTTGAATTCATAGATGCGAACATTTCATCGGGCAATTTGGAATTCATCTCATCGGATTTCTCCGAGATTGATACATCTGTTTATGCTCTCGCAAAATACTCCGGTCAATGGGAGGATTTACTGCCGGCACAAAGCGATGTACCCAAGAAAGCTAATCTGACATGGCTCTGGTTATCCCTTGCGGGGGTGAGCGCAGTCGGATTGACGACGCTGGTATTCGTAAAAAAGCGCCGTAGCGCATAGCGGGAAAGATAATGCAAAAATGCAGGGGCAATTTATGAATTGCCCCTGCGTGGATAAGGAAAAACAATATGGGAATGGGATTAACATTAATCGAGCTGTGAAGCGGCATTCATGCTTTTGTGTATAAAACGCCTGGCTTCCATTGTATCTCCCGTTACAACATAGAAGATAGCATAGTTGTTAACATATATGCGGTAATATGCGTGAGAGCCTTCGAAGGGATAGTAACGCTCAAAGGCAGTCGGATAACTTAAGCGTTTCTGTAAAAGCTTTTCAATCTACCCGAGAGTTTTTCGGCGGCTTCGGCGTTTTGGAGTTCAACCGAAATGTATTGCACCGCATCAATGACATCGGCGATAAACCGGGGAGTTAATTTCAAAATGTAAGTTTTACCTATTGGCATCGATGATTTCCTCTGTCAAACGGTGTAGATCCTCAAGGGTATAACGCGTGGGATCCCTGAGCGCTTCCTCGTCGGCTTCCTTAAGTTTTGCGGCTACATAAGCATCGTAGTTGGGATAGCTCCTCATTTCCGCAAGGATAGCCGGCGGTATCTCGCTCACATCGTTTTTGGCCGTCAGCTTAAAGGGAATGCCCTGCTCACGCACCGCCTGACGAAGGAACATATTGAAGGCTGTGGTCATATTGATGCCGAGCTTCGCAAAAAGCTCCTCCGCCTGGGCTTTAAGCTCCTTGTCAAGCCTCAGATTTATGTTGGTTGTTTCGCTCATGATATATTTATTACCTCCTGTGTGTTTCTGTGGTTATTATAGCATATTGTATGTGCTATGTAAAGATAATATACATATATTGCACGAAAAAAGCTGCCTGAAATGCGGCATGGGGAGGCAAATTGCCCCCATGAGGAAAAACAAATGAAATCGGGATTTACTTAAATTCAAAACTCAAGCAGAGCGCTTTCGTAAAAGGCTTTAAGGTTTGGGATATCGGCGGTTACCGTTTCCCAAAGCAGCTCTGTATTGAAAGAACCGTAGCTGTGAGCGACAACATTGCGCATAAGCTTAATATCGCGCCATGGCATTTGGGGGTGTAAGCTCTTAAATTCATCGGAAAGCACAACCGACAGCTCGCCTATTTGCAGAATGCACAGCGCCAAAGCGTTTTTACAGACATTGCTTTTAAGCAGCTGCTCGTAATCGTTTTCCACGAAGCTTAGGGCTTCCTCTATTGTGCAGTAGTCGATTATATGCTTTAGTACGCTTATATCGCGTTTATTATCCTGCATAGAGCAAAACCTCCTCATCGGCTATCTCGGCAAGAAATTCACGGTCGAGATCATGCGTTGTAACGACATCAACAGGCTTATCGAATGCGTCTGCCAAAGCATTGTACAAAGCGGCAAAAACGAAAAAACCTTTTATGTTGCCTTTGTCCACACGAAAATCAATATCGGAGCTTGCAGTGGCTTCGCCTCTGGCATAAGAGCCGAAAAGATAAATGCGCTCAAGCCCGAACTGTTTGGCGATAGGCTCTACGGCGCTTTGTATTTCGTTAAGAGTGTAAATTTTATCGTTCATAACGATACCTCCCCACGCCCTTATTTTACCTTAAGGCAGCGGAATTATCAAGTAGATTAACAGCCGCCCGAAATGCGGCATGGGGGCAAATTGGTTCGGCAGAGTTACCTCAAAGGGAAGTACCGATTGCTTTTCCCTCAAGGGTTAAACCAAGCTCGTCAAAAATGGCTTCGGCTTCGTTTTTGAGATGCGGTTCGATGCGAATGTTCATGTCGGTGGATTTGGTTGTTATATAATTCATCTCCTGCAACAGTAAATGTAAACGTGTATGCAATGTGAAGGCATTTAACATCGAAATACCGTTCCCTTGACGGACAAAATCAAGTCAATATCCAATACAACCCCGAAATAATCCTTAACCGGATAACCCCCCTTTCCCATGTCTTTTATTCGGCCTATGCCTTCCTGTGCCTTTTACCGGGCATATTGCAGACGGCGGGGGAGATAAGATTTTCCCGCCAAAGAAGGGGCAGTGCGGTACCGATAAATACATAAAAGGCGCAAATTAAGCTATAACACAAAAAAACCCGCCCGGACTGCGAAAGCAGACCGAGGGCGGGCTGAAAAATATAAAGACTATTTTCCGAGGGCTTCCTTGAGGGATTTGCCCGCTTTGAAGGTGGGGGCTGTGGTTTCGGGTATCATAATCTTTTCCCCTGTTCTGGGATTGATCCCTTCCCTTGAAGCTCTTTTCTTCGCCTCGAATATACCGAAGCCAACTATTGAAACCTTCTCGCCGTTCTGCAAGGTCTCTTTAACCGTTTCGGTAAAAGCCGCCAAAGTCTTTTCGGTGTCCTTCTTGGACATTCCGGTTTTTTCCGCCATTGCGGCTATGAGTTCAACTTTATTCATGATTCCTCCTGCCAATTTAAGTATTAAATTCTTTATTATGATACACACTTTGCGCCTTGTTAGCAATGATTTTGGGATTAAATAGTTTTTTTTGCCCTCTCCCAATAGCCCTCGAGAACCTCAATGGGGATTTGTCCGAGGGTGAGTTTGTCCTGCTCGATGTATTTTTCCATTTTCTCAAATCTGTTCAAGAATTTGACGGCGCTTTTACGCAGAGCCTGTTCGCAGTCCACCCCGTAAAGCCTTAGGGCATTCACTGCGCTGAATAATACATCGCCCGCTTCTTCTTCGATTTCCGCCGTGTTTTGCCCTTCGACCGCCTCATGAAGCTCCTTTATTTCGGAAAGCATCTTCTCAAAGGCCTGCTTTGCCCCCTCAAAGTCAAAACCCACCCCTGCGGCTTTCTTTTGAAGTTTTTGGGCATATTTGAGGGCGGGGAAGCATTTGGGAACCTGTTGCATTTCTTCGGCTATGCTCATGGGGCTGTGTTCCTGTTTTTTTATCTCGTCCCACTGCACCAAAAGGTCTTCGGGGAGATCCGTTTGGGAGAAAACATGGGGGTGGCGGCGAATCATCTTTTCGCTCACGCCCTTTATTATCTCGCCCATGGTGAATTCGTCCTCCTCCAGGGCTATTTGAGCATGGAGAACAATTTGCAGTAAAACATCGCCCAGCTCCTCGCAAAGCCCCTTAAGGTCGCCCTTTTCTATGGCGTCCACCACCTCGTAGGCCTCCTCGATGATGTAGCTTGTCAGGCTCTCGTGGGTTTGCTCCCTGTCCCAAGGACAGCCTTCCTTAGAGCGAAGCGTTTTGATTATCTCCTCGAAGGAATGAAAATCCGAGGGGGAGGCAAGGGCGCTTTGGGGCGGGATTATCAAAGTGGTCAAATGGTCGATCCCCGTTGCCCTGTCAATTTTGCCCAAAGGCATCATCTCGATGCGTTCTTGGGGAGTTCCCGCCGAATTAACAAGATAAACCAAAGTATTATCGGGATAATATTCCTCCAATGCTATCTTCGCGTCAAATGCCACCTGTTTGTCGTATATTTGGCATATTATATTAAGGCAATGAACATCGGGAATTTGTTTATCAAGCTGAAGGGCGTCCAGCAGTTTG
>JAAYHF010000073.1 GCA_012727485.1 Eubacteriaceae bacterium | reverse complement strand
CCGCAAATATCTGCCACACCCGAGAAGAAAATTAACGCATAAGCGTTAATTTTCTTCCAAAGCTATAGTAAATCTATCCCAAGGGGATAGATTTACTATAGCTTGTGCATAGCATCAAATATATCAGTTTTCTGACACTTCACCGAAAGCCCCTCCTCGGTCAGCGGAGAGAGCGCCTCATTGACCTTGGCCATATTCACCCCCTCCGGCAGGGATACAAGCATGAGCATGGTGAAATACTCCTGCATAATTGTCTGACTGATGTCCTCGATGTTGATATTCAGCTCGTAAAGCACCTTGGAAACCTTGTATATTATCCCGGTGCGATCCTTTCCTATAACGGTTATAACGGCTTTCATGCTTTTTCCATTCCTTTCCTTGCGGATATTATTTCCTATTCAGTATAGCATATTTTTCTTTTTATGCCATGATGGGGGGAGGGTTAGGGAGGAATAGAGGTATGTAAGTTAAATTTTGAATATCTGCGTCTATCGGGGGAGGGGTAGATATGAAAGTAAAAGGTCATTTAGCTAAACCTGCAAATTTTCATTACAGACCCGGTCAAAACGATAAAACCCTTTGTCCGCAGTCGCCATCTCCAAACAATATTGAAGCATTGCCAAGAAAAACAGATTACCCGCAAAAACCTTCTTGCCATGCAAAACCCAATACAAAAGCGCCTTCACAAAGAAGCGAAAGAGCTTTTTCGCCGTTATACCTCCCTGAATAAGCAAAGAAGAGCAAAGCCATACCCCACAAAAAGAAAACCATAAAAGGAAGTTGCCCTCTTTCATAGAGACAAACGGCGTTTTTGAATATCCTTTGACTTTGGGACAAGGTTGCTTTCATGCGGCAAATCCCTAAGTCAGAAATCTCTTTTTACTTTTTTTGATTTTAACATTCTTTTTGCTTATTAAATCCTAATCGTGCGGTGTTGCCGTAAGCGAAAGCAGGTCTATCCCGAAACCCTTATAAAGAAAACACACCCGCTTATCAAAATTCCGACCCGGTCAAAAGTAAAAACTCCCACTTTCTCAAAACGACCGGGTCGGAAACAAATCCGCAACTTTACTTTCAATTATTCCAACAATCTAAGCAGTCACCACTTCCCCAGAAGGCAACTACTTACTCCCATGCCCCGCATACCCCCAAACCGCCAACCCGGAAAAAAGGGGAACAGAGATAGCGCCGAATATCATCATAGCGAAGGGACTCCAGAGGGATAAATTCCCGAAGGTGAGAAATTCGAAGTCCGTGAGGGCGTAAAGTATACTGCTTTGCAGGCAAGAGCCCGCCGAGGGTACAAGACAGCGAAGCAAAAGCCCGAAACTGCCGGGAACGGCGAGATAAATCAGCACAGGGGCAAGACAGGTGAAAATGCTCGCGCAAAGGGAGGTGACATTGTTTTTGACCTTGGAGGAAATGAAAAGCGAAAAACTCACCGTCGCCAAAACCGAAAGCAGACAGCCTAAAAATACGGTAAGCTGAAGGCCTCCCATGTCAAGCGCGGCCAAATTCAAGGCGGAATACATGAGCTGTATGGAGGTTTTGACGCATTCCCAGCCGAAAAAGCTGTTGGAAAGGAGGATATAGACCCCGGTGCAGGCGATGAAGACGGCGGCGGAAAGACTCAAAGCGACAAAGGCACTGCATAAGGCAAGGCGCACCCTGCCGTGTTTGGTACAGCGGAGTATGTCGTCCGCACCCGTCTGATAATTCGATGAATAGATGGGGCTGACCACCACGGAGCATAAAAGCATCACGATAAAGGCGCAAAGCACCTGATAATCCATGGCGTTGGGGTTGGAGGCGGGGCTGAATACAAAGGGAACAGCCACCTTGTCGTAAAGCCGAACGGCCTGTTTTAAAGCCGCTTCGGGAAGGCTTCTTTGGGCTTGGGAGAAAAGGGCGGATTTACTCAGCTCGTAAAAGTTCTCCGCAAGGGACGGGTCTATTTGCATCACTGTGGGTTGTATCCCCGTGGTCGGGTCCGCAAAGACCTCTTTTAAACCGGAAAGAAGGGGGGCGACGGGGGTTATCCTTTGGGTGTAGACCTCCCCGGGCAGTTCGTAGGAATTCTCGAGGCCGTATTCGTTGAGACAGGCCTGATAGGTTTCCACGGCGTAACGGAAATCCTCCCCGTCCACCCGTGCCGATATACCCTGCTGAAGGGTTTGCTCGTATCTTATGGACTTAAGCCCCCTGAGTTCGACCATCTCCCCCGCCTCGTTTATATAGGCCGAATAGGCGAAGGTGGTGGGCAGATAGGCGAGAAGGGCGGAAATGAGCAGGGCGGCGGCAAATATTATGACGGTGGAACGGGTTTTTAAAATCCTTTTATATTCAAGTTTTAATACCGACATCACTCGGCCTCCTTTGTTTCGTTCGGGAAAAGATATAAATATAAGTCCTCAAGTCGCGGCTCGTCCGCTTGGGAATCCTCCGTAAGCGGGCTCTGCGAAAGATACCTCAGGGAAACTTTCCCTTCCTGCTCGTTGCGAAGGTTCACTATATTCAGCTTCCTTTCGTATTCCGCAAGCTTATCTTGGGGTACAAGGCAGGTGTAAACCTTTCCCCGGGCCATCTGCACCAACTCCGGGGTACTGCCCAAGGCTATGAGCGACCCCTGCTTCATCACGGCAATGCGGGAAGCGATGTATTCCACATCGGAAACGATATGGGTGGAAATAAGCACTATCCTGTCCCGGGACGCCTCGGAAAGCAGATTGCGGAAGCGTACCCTCTCGCCGGGGTCAAGTCCCCCGGTGGGTTCGTCCATTATAAGGATCTTCGGGTCGTTGAGCAGTGCCTGGGCTATACCCACCCTGCGCTTCGTTCCCCCGGACATCTTCGATATTTTCATTTTCGCCGCCTGAGTAAGGGAGAATCTCTCCAAAAGTTCCTCGATTTTCACCTTAGCCGCCCTGCGGGTCAGCCCCTTTAAGCCCGCCATGTATTCAAGGTAGTCAATGGCGGTGAATTCCGGGTAGAAGCCGAATTCCTGCGGCAGATAGCCGAAAATCTCCCGATATTTTTCCTTTAAAACGTTTATGGGAATCCCCTCACAGCGAATCTGACCGCCGTCGGGCTTCATTATACCCGCCGCCATTCGCATCAGCGTGGTCTTGCCCGCGCCGTTCGCACCCAAAAGCCCCCATACCCCGGGGGTTATCTCAAGGCTCACCTCCTTTACGGCGACTTTTTCCTTGAATCTTTTTGTTACGCTGTCTATTGTAAGTTCCATTTTTTCCTTTCTGTTTTCCCTTGCCGGTTTCTCCGGGGGAATTTTGGGGCTGTTTTGGTCTTTATATTTAAGGTTTGCGGGAAAGGGGGAGGGGGGCTGTGACCCGGTCGGTTTGCAAAATCTCCAAAGGCTTGCTTTTAGTTTCGTTTTGCCCCGATCATTTGCCGGGTGCTTAAGCGGTTTACCGCACTCTCCCTTTTATCCCTTCAACATGGTCAAGATTTGACCTAAATGATTTTCCGTATTCCTTGTTCCGTTTACCTTCCTTATTGCCGACTCCTGCTTGATTTTTCGCATTTGTGAAAACATATATATTTCCGCCCCGATTAAATTAAAAACCTTTGTTCATGCTCTTTTCACCCGTCAAAGGGCTTGCTAAACATAACTTTCCCCAACCGAAATGTATCTCAAAGCGCCCCCGCAAAGCACAAGGGCGGCAAGGCACAGTCCGACCCTCAAGGCGCCTAACCCCGCGCCGATAATTGCCGGGTAAATTTTAATGAGCAGATAAAACCCCGCCCCCGTGAACAGACAAACCGCCGACCCGCCGAAAACAATGCGGCTTAGGGGGTAAGCGCCGATAATGAAAAGTATTCCGCAGGCCGCCGTTAAAAAGGGCACCAAAAGGCAGAAGGCGGCGACGGAGGGGGCGAGGGCGCTCTTTATCAGGGTCAAGGCGAGTATGCCCCCCAGCATGGCGATGTCCCCCGCGGCGATGATGATGAGCCTTGCGAATAAAAGTTTCAGGCGGGAGGTTCGGGCGGCGGCTTCCACCTCGCACATTTTATAGCGTTCACAGCGAAGCAAGAAGGGCAGGGCGCTCATGAGGACGCACAGGGAAAGACAGCACAAAAGCAGAGGCGCATAGCGGGGATTTTCGAGAAAATGCTCCCCCATGGCGGCGGAAAGCAGGCTACCCAAAAGCAGGAAAAGCCCCCCTTGAAACCCCCATATCCTAAGGCCGATGAACTTGATTTGCAGGATAAGAAAACCGAAATAACCCTGATGCTCCCGAGTGCCGCGGGCGGCAAGCTCCCCGATGATTTTTTCTTTTAATTGTTCGGTATTCGCGGCAGATCGACCTTTCTTTAAGGGTTGCTCGCAAAAGGAAGGCGTCTTTATGGGGGCGGGTTTGATTTGTTTCCCGCCTTTATCGAAAGAGGCGGCCGCAGTTTCCCTAAGAACCTTTTTCAATTCCCTGTTTGTCATATCCGGGTTTTCCTTTCGATTTCCTCTTTTGTAATTCGTTCCTTTAAAAGCTTAAGCGCCGCCCTGATTTTGGATTGCACCGTGCGAAGCGGCATTCCCGTTATCTCCGAAATTTGCCTTAAGCTCAAATCCGACTCGAAGCGCAGGGTGATAAGATGCCTTGCCTCGTCGTTTAAGGGGGAGATCATTTTTCCGAAGGCGTCTTGGGAGTTCACTTCGTCGTAACCCGTTTCTTCGCAGGGAAGGGGAAGGGCTTCTTCGATGGGCAAATCCTGAAGATGCCTCTTTCTTTTCATGTCTATGCAGGTGTTCGCGGCGATTTTATAAAGCAAAGCCCTGAACTTTTCGTTGAAGGTTATTTTGTCCGAAAAGCGAACCACCTTTAAAAATGTTTCCTGGGCGGCGTCCTGGGCCATGAATGTCCGGGCGGTCAGCCGCAGGCAATAGCGTAATATTTCCGGATAATAGCGCTCTATCAGCCCGGATGCGATTTGATTATTTTGCTTGTCGTTTCCACTGTCTGCAATCACCGGGCTTCCTCCTTGAGGGCGTCCCCTCATTAGTATATAACGGATCGGGGGTGGGGGAATGATTT
>JAAYHF010000072.1 GCA_012727485.1 Eubacteriaceae bacterium | reverse complement strand
GTGAAATCGTTATTACTATGCTCTTTTCCCTTTGTCTTCCTTTTCGTTTACCATAGCCGCCTCCTGATGATTATTCAAACCCTGTTAAAGGCTTTTTTCGTTTATGACCGGGTCAAAAGTATAGCCCCCCCACTTTTTGCCAAAATAACCGGGTCATAAAACAAAATCAATCCCGCAAGCTTATTTATCCCAACCGCCCCGCATCAGAAATAAAAGGGTTATATTTGCGTTTTACTTTATTATAAAGAATTTTAAGGAAAGGGCGAAGTTCGGATAGCCGAAATTGTGTTGCAATGCGCATACCGATCCCATTAAGGCGCTAAGTAATATTCATTGCTATGAAAAGCCGCAAAAAACGCATTGCCGCATCTTTCGCGCTAACGCATATCGGCATTTTAGCTTCCCGCTTTTATACAACACCGTCCAAAGCGGCCGCCATTGAGGGAGAATAAAATTCGCAAGTGCGAGAACACTTTTATTTTGCCTTGTGTTTTCGCACTTGCGATAATCTTTGAAGTCGGTAGGTTTGTTGCCTGTTTATGATGATATGCGTTCTTTATTTATTCGCCGCTTTAATCATCATCTTCTTTTTCGTCATCTTCGTCTTCATAATCCCTAATCGGGATACTGCTCGGGGGGTTCTCCCTTCCCTCTTATCACCTCGGGAACTTCTGTTACCTCGTCGAGAATTCTCAGCACCCTGCATTGGAAACGCCATTCGTAGCCGAAATCAAAGAGAAAAAGGAATTTCTGTTGCGATGGGACCGGGGCGTGTTATCCATGTAAAAGGCATGGGCATGGTCGTTGAAGAAATCGAATATGTCTAATATTTCCTCCGCAAGCTCCTCCAAAGTGACATTTTCGGAAATCTTCAGGTGGCGATAACACCCCGTTTCCGGTGAAATCGTTATTACTATGCTCTTTTCCCTTTGTCTTCCTTTTCGTTTACCATAGCCGCCTCCTGATGATTATTCAAACCCTGTTAAAGGCTTTTTATGGCGTTTTTGATGATTTCCAGACCCTTGAGAAGCTCGTCGTCGGAAATGGTCAGCGCAGGCATTATCTTTGTGGCGGAAGAATCCCTGCCGCATCTTTCGGAGATGAGCTGATGCTCGAAGTTGTATTTCTGTATGAATGCAGTCTGGACGGGGCTTTCCATCTGAATGGCTCTGACGAGTCCCAGACCCCTCACCTCGACCACATGGGACAGGGGGGCTATCTCGGAGGCGATATACTCCTGCGCCAGAAGACCCTTTCTTTCAACTTCGGCTTCGATGTCGTTTTCCAGCATATATTCTATTCCCGCCTTGCCCGCCACCAATGAAAGCTGCATTCCTCTGAAAGTGCCGTTGTGTTCTCCGGGCTTCCAAATATCAAGCTCTCCCTTGAGAAGCACCAACGCCAAAGGCAACCCCATGCCGCCGATGGATTTGGAGAGAGTCACCATATCGGGAACTATCCCCGCCCTCTCGAAGGAGAAGAATTTACCCGTTCTGGCGTTGCCCACCTGAATGTCGTCCACCACCAACAGTATGCCGTATTTATCGCAGAAAGCTCTCAAATCCCTTAGGAACTGCTCTGCGAAAACATATATGCCGCCCTCGGCCTGCACCGTTTCGATGAATATCGCCGCAGGTGTATCTGCTCCGGAGTGGTCGTCGGCCATGAGCATTTCCATATAGCCAATGGAGTCGAAATTACCCCCCAACATATAGGGAGAGGGGATAAAGGTGGCTCCCGAAAGGGGCATTCCCGCCCCCGCCCTGTCCGCCTTTTGGCTTGTTAAGGCAAGAGAGCCGGCGGTCATTCCGTGGAAGGAACCCATGAAGGCCCATATATTTGTTCTGCCCGTCACCTTTCTGGCGAGCTTTGCGGCGGCTTCGTTGGCGTTTGTCCCCGTGGGGCCCGTGAACTGCACCTTATAATCAAGATTCTTGGGCTTAAGCAGTTTGTTCTCCAGCACATCTATGAAGCCCGCCTTTGCCTCGGTCATCAGATCCAGCGCATGGGTGATGCCGTCCGCGGCGAGGTATTCGAGTACCTTGCCCTTTATGTAATCGTTATTGTGGCCGTAATTCAGCGCCCCCGCCCCGTCAAAGAAATCCAAATATTCCACTCCCGCGTCGTCGTACATTTTCGAGCCCTTGGCTGTGGTGAAAACCGCAGGCAGATTGCGGCAATAGGAGCGCACTTCGGATTCGTATGTTTCAAATAGTTCCTTTTTTTCCATCTTTCTTCCCCCGTCTTAGAGTATTGTTTGTTATTATATTATAAATAAAGTAAAATGTAAATAATGCAAAGGATAATAAACAAAAGTAATGCTTTTATTACGCCTAACTTTAATAAATTAAATCACAGCCGCAGATAATAATGAAATGATGCAACTCACAAAAGACAATACGGCAAACAAAGAAAGGGAGCAAATGAAGATAACCGAAAGGGAAAACATAACAAATCTGCCTTACAGCCTCCATGATATGCGCGTTAATGCAATGGAAAGAAAGGGCGATAACCTGATAATGCGCTTTGAGGGAGGATATTTGAAGCTTGGGGAGGCCTGCGAGCAGGTGGGGGGATACATCGAATTCGAAAAAGTGGATTTTGATTTTTGCTTTGTTTATGTACTTGATATATGCGCCAACGAGGGGGATTTCATCGGGCATAAATACCTTCTTGCGGATTTTATAAAGCACAAGGATTGTGGAAGCCTTGCGGACAGTACAATTTATAATGCGCCCTTTGAAATAGTAGGTGAAACCTATGGTTATAATACCTCCGTTTTCGAGGGATATCTTTATGTGGGCGAGGGGATAAGGGAGTGTGTTATTGATGTTTATCATTTTGGGGCGATGAGGTATGTTGCGGAGAAGTGATGATATGCCGTAAGGGGGAGTGTTGCTCATGTGAGGTTACGGTCTTTAATGCTTTATGTCGGCTCACGATAATGATTTGCATTAAAATGGGTAAGTTTGTTTTTGCGAAGTGGCTCGGGCATAAAATTGAACAATTTGTAAAGCGGGTTTGCTTACAGAGCAGTTTTTTACATTCTGACCGGGTCACAATAGAAAGAGTTATGCGGCGATGTTTTGAATCGTAAGGCAGAGAAATTTTTCCTTTCGCAGGGGCGGAGTTGCCATGTCTGCGATAAGTGAAGTGACCCGGTCACAATATAAAAAATAAGCGGCGATGTTTTGAACCGCAAGGTAGAAAAGTTTTCTCCCTTTTGCGAGGATGGAGTTGCTCCGCCCGTGATAAGCGAAGTGACCCGGTCACAACGATATCAACTTAAATGGGTTTTTCTTTCTGACCCGGTCATAAAAGAAAAAACTATGTGGCGATGTTTTGAACCGTAAGATGGAGGAATTTCCACCTCCCGTAGGGGCGAGGTTTCTCCGTCTGCGATAAGTGAAGTGACCCGGTCACAACGATAAAAACAACCTAAATCGTTTTATCTTAGCCGAACATAATGAATAACTAAAAGTGACTTCTTACATATAACATTTTCCAAAGTGACCAGGTCATAATCATAAAACAGCTTGCTAAGAAATAATTTATATTCTGACCCGGTCACAATATAATAAATAAGCGGCGATGTTTTGAGCCGCAATGTAGAAAAGTTTTCTCCCTTTCGTAGAGGCGGAGTTGCCCCGCCCGTGATAAGCGAAGTGACCCGGTCACAACAGAAAAGCTACGCACCGATATTTTCAAGTTGCAAGGTGGGTTATTTTACTTCCCGCAGAGTCGAGGTTGCCCCGCCCGTAAAATTCAAACCGACCGCTTCCCAAAGATCCCCCCTTCCCCCCTGCACAAAACCAATCTCCCATCTCCAAAACAAAAAAAGGTCGCGGCAACAAACCGCAACCCCTTTTTATTCAATCGTATTTACATTTAGATTATTTCGTCTATCTCCTTCTCCCCTTCTTGCGATCTATCGCCCTAAGGAAAATCTTTGCAAATTCCGTCAGAGGAACAATCGAGAAGGCGAGGCCAAGGGATATGGCAAGTTCTTCCAAGGATATGGTGGCAAGGCCGAAGGAAGCGCTCATACCGGGTATATATACCACCGCGATGGTCATTATCAGCGAGAAGGTAACCGCGCCCACCAGCCACCAGTTGGCTTTCTTCATCTTGAAGATGGAGCCCCTCTGGGAACGCATATTGATTGCATGGAAGGCCTCGATGTTGCTTTGGGTCAAGAAGGCCATTGTCATACCGTCTATACTGTTGGCTATGGTTAATGTTCCATGTTCAAGGTAGTGACCGATGAAGTAGGAAGCGAATACTATCAAGGTCATAAGCACGCCCTGCAATACGGAGTCCACTCCCATGCCTTCCGAGAAAACGCTGTCGTTGGAAGGGCGAGGATTGCGCATCATGATGTCGGGCTCGGCGATTTCCGTTCCCAGAGCAAGTCCGGGGGCGCTGTCCGTAACCATGTTTATCCAGAGCAACTGGGCGGGGGTGAATATCTCAAAGCCCAAAACGCTGGCGAAGAACACGCAAAGCACCTCGGAGGTGTTGGTGGCCATTTGGAACTGAATGACCTTGCGTATGTTGTCGTAAATGCGGCGTCCTTCTTCAATGGCGTTGACTATGGTGGCGAAGTTGTCGTCCGCCAAAACCATGTCCGCAACATTCTTTGTGACATCCGTTCCGGTTATGCCCATTCCCACGCCTATGTCTGCGAATTTGATGGAAGGAGCATCGTTCACTCCGTCGCCGGTCATGGCGGTTATCTTGTCGTTGATCTTCCAAGCTTTAACTATGCGGCTCTTGTGTTCCGGCTGAACTCTGGCGTAAACGGAAACATTGTTCACCGTTGCGGCAAGTTCCTCGTCCGTCATCTTTTCGATGTCGGCTCCCGTCAGAGCTTGATTGGCGTCCTCGATGATGCCGAGCTGTTTGGCTATTGCCACAGCGGTATCCTTATGGTCGCCGGTTATCATTATCGGGCGTATGCCTGCGTTGCGGCATTCTTCGATGGCCGCGAAAACTTCGGGGCGGCAGGGGTCTATCATGCCCGTGATACCCACGAAGATAAGGTCGTTTTCCAAATTCTCCGCTTCGTAGGAAACGGGGGGCGCATCATATTCTTTATATGCGGCGGAAAGCACTCTGAGGGCCTGATCCGCAAATTCCTTGTTCTTGGCAAGGACCATGTTTCTGATTTCTTCGGTCATGGGAACTATCTTCCCATCGGCCTCGAGATACCTTGAGCAACGGGTCAAAACCACATCCGGAGCGCCCTTGGTATATTGGATAAGCTTACTGCCGCCCTCGATGCTGTGGACGGTACTCATCATCTTTCTGCCGGAATCGAAGGGGGCTTCCCCGATGCGGGGTTGCACTCTTTCCATGTTGTATTTGAAAAGGCCGAGCCTTGCGGCGTAATCCACAAGGGCCGCCTCGGTGGGTTCACCCACGGAATGTTCTTCGCCGGGCTTGATGTTGGCGTCGTTGCAAAGGGACATTATGGTGGCGAGCATCATTTCGTCGTTGCTGAATTGATCCACCACGGTCATTTTGTTCTGGGTCAGAGTTCCGGTCTTGTCGGAGCAGATTATCTGGGCGCAACCCAAAGCTTCGACGGCGCTGAGCTTTCTGATGACCGCACTGCGGCGGCTCATCTTGGTGACACCCATGGAAAGCACTATGGTGACCACCGCGGTAAGCCCCTCGGGTATAGCCGCCACCGCAAGGGCTATGGCTGTCATAAAGGTTTTAAGCAGGGCAACTCCGGAGAAATCTCCCTGACGGAAAACAGTGAAAAGGAAGACGAATACGGATATGCCGATGACTATTTTCGTCAAGACCTTGCCGAAATCGTTGAGCTTTCTTTGAAGCGGGGTCAATTCGTCCTCGGCTTGGTTCAGGGTTTCTGCGATCTTGCCCATTTCGGTGGCCATTCCTATATCGGTTACGACCGCCTTGCCTCTGCCGTAGGCCACGGTGGAACCCATGTAGACCATGTTCTTGCGATCTCCTAAGGTGACATCCTCTGTGCCTTCGCTCAAATTAAGTATGTCGATGAGCTTCGATACGGGGACGCTTTCGCCGGTTAAGGCCGCCTCCTCGATCTTCATGCTTGCCGATTCGATGATGCGGGCGTCTGCGGGAACGGAATCCCCGGCTTCGAGGAAGATAATATCTCCCACCACCAAATCTTCGCTTTTAATGGTGATCATTTCCCCATCGCGAAGAACATGGGAGGTTGCCGCACTCATTTCCTTCAGAGCTTCAATGGCCTTATCGGCCTTGTTTTCCTGAACAACGCCTATAATCGCGTTGAAGATGACGACGGACATGATGATGAATACATCGGTGAAGGATTCATGGGCATAGTAGGCGGTAACTGCGGAGATAACCGCCGCAACCAGCAGCATGATTATCATCGGGTCGTTCATCTGAGCAAAGAAGCGCTTGATCAGTGAATCTTTTTTGCCCTCCACCAATTTGTTTTTGCCGTTTTGCGCCAGGCGCTCAGCAGCTTGTTGGGAGGAAAGTCCCTGCGGGGAGCTTTTCACTTCCTCGAAAACACTTTCCACCGTTTCCAGATAGAATTTCATTTTTTACCCTTTCTCGGAATATTGTCGGCTGAATTTTAAAAAGGCTTTTTCAGCTTGCTGAAAAAGTCTCGCTTCATTGTTATGTAATCGACCGAATCTCTTAATTAATTAAGCTATTGTGCTGGCGATCGATTAAACGCCCCTTAAGGCGCAAGCTACTCCCTGATTCGCTACAATCTTACCAAAAGGGGATAGGGGTGTCAATTAATATAACAAGAATTTAACATTCCCAAAGCCATCTACCCGCAAAAACCGCCCAAGGCGATTGACGAAGGGAATAGTTTTTACTATAATAATATATAATTTACAAATTTCTCCCACCGGGGGATTTTTGTGATGAGTAGCTTTACATAAAAAGGAAGAAGAAAAATATACAAAATATAAAAAGGAGAGCGAAATGGCAGTTTTCAAGGTTGACCCGGAGGTGATCAACGGGTATGTTATCGAACAGTTCAAAAAAATGGCCGCTGTGCCCCGCCCCACAAATTACATGGAAAAGATAAGCGCTTATTTAAGCGGCTGGGCAAAGGAACACGGCTTCGAGCATTGGCAGGATAAGGTGGGAAATGTCATCTTCGATGTCCCCGCCACAAAGGGTTGCGAGGGCGCTCCCCTCACCATTCTTCAAGCCCACATGGATATGGTCTGCGTGGCCGAGGAGGGAAAGGCCTTCGATAAATTCAACGACCCCATAAGTGTTATTCAAAAGGACGGTTTTCTCACCGCCGAGGGTACCTCCATGGGAGGCGACGACGCAATCGGTATCGCCATGGCGATGTACGCCGCCGTCAGCGACGATGTTACCCACGGGCCGCTGAGGGTCATCTGCACAGTCAACGAGGAGGGCGGCGACCCCTCCGGGGCGGGTAATTTGGAACACCGCTTTGTGACCGAGGCGGGCTACCTTATAAACATAGATTCCGAGGATTACGCCACCTGCACCGTGGCGGCCTGCGGCTTTGCGGCTTACCCCTTTTCCTTCAAATGCACCCGGGAGGCGACGGTATCCGGTCAGAGGGCCTATAAGATAGAGTTAAGCGGTCTTTTGGGGGGACACTCGGGAGTGGACATAGCCAAGAACAGGGCGAGCGCCATAAAGGCGGTGAATTATATTTTGGCTCAAATGACCCATAAAAAGATACCTTTCTATTTAAATTCCTTCAACGGCGGAGTTTCCATGGCCGCAATTCCCCCGAATGCCTCGGCGGTGGTGGTGGTGGACGAAGCAAACGAGGGGGCTTTGAAAGAGATCTTCGAATTCACGAAGAAATACTTCGCCAAGCAGTTTGACCGCACCGAGGCGGGCTACATATTTACCTGCAACGAAGTACCCCTCCCCGAAAAGGCGCTCACCGCGGCGGATTCAGCAAAAGCAGTTTCCCTCATAGCCGCCGTGAGGGTGGGGGTCAATACCATAAGCCAAAGATATGCGGGCATAACGGAAAGCTCCATAAATATCGGGCAGATAGCCTTCAACGAGGGCGATGAGAGCTTTAACCTCTTTGTGGCCATGAGAACTTCAAGCGAATGGCCCGTGATGCTGGCTAATGTCGAATTTGCTTCCATTGCCGCCGCCATGGGGGTGAGCTGTGAGTTCAGAGAGCAGTTCAGTATCGGCTGGGTGGAAAAGGAGGGGGCAAAACTGCCGGGTATGTACGCCGAAGCCTTTGAGGAATACACAGGGGACAAATGCGTTATAACCGCAGTCCACGGCGGATTGGAATGTGCCGCCTTCTCCCAATGGAGCGAGGATATAGAGATAATCTCCGTGGGGCCCACCGTTGTAAGCCCCCATTCCACAGGGGAAAGAATACCCATTGAAACCATAGGCAAAACCGCGGGAGCGATAGCGAATCTTTTGGGCAAAATTGCCCTTATGTGATAAAAGGAACATCAATGAGCAATTACGAAGAAGGAATGAGAATTATAGAAGAAACCTGCGGCGGCGGCAAGGATAATGTCATCTCCCTTGCCACCGTGGCCCTTCAACCCGGCAAGGCGGGCGGGGCTTGCCCCGCGGTGAGGGATGTGGACGCTTACTACGAAAAGGGGGTGTTCTACATTTCCACCAACGCCAAATCGAATAAAATGCTGGAAATAGCGGAAAATAACGAAGTCGCCTTTGCGGTGCATTTCGAGGGCATCTCCGGCAGCGGCACGGCTGAAAACTTGGGCTGGGTTTTGCTGCCCGAAAACGCCGAAATAAGATCCAAGATGAGGGAGGCCTTTGCGGATTGGTATGATGCGGCGAATAACGAGCAGAACAAAGATGTGGTGATATTGGCCGTTCGCATTAAAAAGGCGAAGATTTTCAGGGATCACGGGGCGGTGCAGATAGTTTTCGAAATGGCTGAAGCTTGAATTTTGCGCCCTAAATCAACATGGTGGGCTTTTTCGGCTTTGGGCGCATCGGAGATATTCGGCTTTGAGCGCATTTGGCGAGCCGATAGAAAGCATAAAATCTGTTTTAACTTAAACGAAGAAAACGGGGCATATCATCGGCGGTAAGTTGAGGAAAGTTATCTCATGAATTTACCCTTCAATATCGGCCTTTAAAACCTTCGAAGCGGTTAAACGGAAAGCTTAAAGGTTAAAAGAAGGCGCTTCGGACACCGGGCGGACATACTTATTAATTCAGGAGCGATAATGATTTACTCGAACAGCAAATCCACAATAATAACCTCCAAAATGGAGCTGATTCCCGAAGACGAGATACTCAGGGAGTTTCCCGTCGCCTGTTACGATTATGACCTTATCGACCGTTCCGAACCCTGGCATTGGCATGAGGAATTCGAATGTGCGGTATTGCTTTCGGGGGAGGCTCTGCTTACCATAGAGGGGGCGAGTCATCTGCTCAAAAAAGGAGACGGCTATTTCATCAATACGAACTCGATGCACAGCCTTTACCCCCATTCAAAGGAAAAATGCCGTATCCATGCGATAGTTTTCAAGCCCCGGGTGGTCAGCGGCTGGGAAGGCAGTGTTTTTGAAAGGAAGTATATTACCCCCCTTCGGAAGGCGGAGGGTTATTACGGTTCCGTTCTGAGGGACGAAGAAAAAGAACAGCGGGAATGGCTCGGCGGAGTGGATTTGATATTTTATCTTTTCAAGGATAAGCCCGAGGGAAACGAAAACAAAATACGCGGCAGATTAACGGAAATGCTCTCCGTTATAATAAGTAAAAAGGCGGCGGAGAACACAGATAAAGAAAAGAGCATCAACAGCATGGCTCCCCGCATTAAACCCATGTTGCTTTATATCTGGCAAAACTATTCCTCCCGCATCAGCCTTGAGGACATCGCCGGCGCCGCTTTTATCTCCAAAAACGAATGTATGGACTGCTTCAAAAAAACCCTCGGCATATCCCCCATTCGATATTTGAACGAATACAGGATAAAGACCGCGGCGGAAATGCTTATCACCACAGAAAACAGCATAACCGAAATAGCGGAAAGTTGCGGTTTTTATGACAACAGCTATTTCACCAAATTCTTTCGGAGCATAATGCACACCACCCCGCTTAAATATCGAAAAAGGGCGGAAAACAGATTGGATTAAACCCTTCAACGGCGCAGTCGCTTATACTGCGCCGTTATTTTTTTACCATAAAAAATGTGATTTTATTATATAATGGCTTTATATGCGGCAAATTCGATAAGTTATATGGTGATTTTGTCATATTTTCGCTGTGATTTTATCTATTGTCAAATCCGGGCAAAACTGTATACTCAAAATTGTTCGGCGAAGCAAGTCGAACTGCGGCGATAACATAGCTTGCCGCAAAAAAAGAAAAGGAGAAGTAACATGAGTTTTTTTATCGGACTGTTGCCGGCACTGTTTTGGGGAATTAACCCTGTGCTGGTGTCCAAATGCGGCGGAAAGCCCATCAATCAACAGCTCGGAACAGCCTTTGCCTGCGGGATTCTCGCTGTGGTCACTTATGTGATCATTCGCCCCGCCATGACAACGGCGATTTTCATCGGTTGCCTTATCTCGGGGCTTGCATGGAGTATCGGGCAGTTATGCCAATACACCTCCTATGTGGTGCTGGGTACATCAAGGGCCTTTGCCATTTCCATCAGTATAGAAATGTTCCTTAATTCTATGGTGGCTTCATTAATATTCCGCGAATGGCAAACCCCCCGTCAGCTTATCCTCGGCTTTGCGGCCATAGCCTGCGTTATTTTGGGCGGCAACTTCACTGCCTATGAATCCGAAAAGGGCAGTGTGGATATGAAAAAGGGACTTATTATTTTAACGGTAGGCGCGCTGGGCTTTTGCGTATGGAATTATGCCATAAGATTTGTGGGTGCCGAGGGCTTTGACGCCGTTTGCCCCCAGGCCATCGGAATGGTGGTCGGTTCATTGATATTAAGCTGTTTTGTGGGTAAGGATGTGAAGAAATTCGATAAATCCACCTTCAAGCAGACCCTGGCGGGGCTTTGCTACGCCTGCGCCAACTTTGCGCTCATCTTTTCAAACAAGCTCAACGGCGTCGGCGTGGGTTACACCATGGCTCAGCTTTGCCTTGTATTCGAATTTATTTTCGGCATTGTGATTCTTAAGGAAAAACGCACTAAAAAGGAATTGACCCATTCGATATGGGGCGCAGCTTTCATCACCGTCGGCTGCATTATGATAGGGCTTATTTAAATAAAAATTATATTATAAGGAGAAATCATGAACAGAGTAGAAGGAAAGGTTGCAATCGTCACGGGTTCCACCAGCGGCTTGGGCCGCGCGGAGGCGGTTATGCTCGCCAGGGAGGGCGCAAAGGTTGCCGTCACCGGGCGCAATGACGAAAGGGGAGCCGAAGTTGTGGAGGAAATCAGAGCCTTCGGCGGAGTTGCGGAATATTGGAGAGTTGATGTTTCCAAGGAAGAAGAATGCATAAAGCTCATAAAGGAAGTGGTGGAAAAATTCGGGAAGCTTGATATTCTCGTCAATAACGCCGGCATAACCGGACCCGATGTTCCCACGGATAAGGTGGAGGAAGCGGATTGGGATAATATGTTCAATATAAATGTAAAGAGCGTGCTTTTCATGACCAAACACGCCATTCCCGAATTCCGCAAGAACGGCAAGGGTTCCATTGTGAATACCTCCTCCGTTTCCGGACTCATCGGCGACAGGGAACTGACTCCCTACCACGCCACCAAAGCCTGCGTTAAGATGATGACCCAAAAAGATGCCATCGAATATGCGCCGGAAAACATTCGCGTGAACTGCGTTTGCCCCGGCACGGTCATGACTCCGCTGGTAAAGGGTCTTTTGGCGGACGATCCCCATTATCTTGACAACGATATAAAAAGGTATCCCTGCGGTTATTTCGGAGAGCCCGACGATGTCGCCTACGGCGTATTGTTCCTGGCTTCCGACGAGGGTCGCTTTGTCACCGGACACGCTCTTGTGATAGACGGCGGCTATACGGCGCAGTAAATCAGAATTAAAAATATTTCGGCGGCTTGCCGCTGCCTTATGTCAAGCCGCCGAAAAACAAAGAACGGAGCAACAAAATGAACAACCTCACCGAAAGCACCTTCCCCAGTTTTTATTTCAAGAACGACTTCACCAAATACAAGAGCGAATTTTTCGCCTCCGGTAAAACCCTCACCCTTCTGCCCGAGGATTATCTGCCCTT
>JAAYHF010000071.1 GCA_012727485.1 Eubacteriaceae bacterium | reverse complement strand
CATACGGCTTGACCTGTGATTTGTCACTATCTCGCATTACCTCTTGTTTCTTATCAAAGGAACTTTTCCTTAATAATGCTTCGTATTATCATACGGCTTTACCTGTGACTTGTCACTTTTCGCATTACTCTTTTTCCCTTATTAAAGAATTTTCTCCCTGAGCAATGCTTCGTATATACGGCTCACCGGAACATCGTTACTTTGTCGTATAATTCATCGTTCCATATTAAAGAATTTTTTCCCTGAGCAATGCTTCGTAAATACGGCTTGACCTGTGACCCGTAACATTCTTGTTGTATGCGTTGTCTCTTACTAAAGTATCTTTTCCCTAAGCAATGCTTCGTATATACGGCTCACCGGAAGCCCCATCACATTCTCGTAATTACCCTTTATTCCCTTAATGAAAAGCCTTGCCGCGCCCTGTATACCGTAGGCGCCGGCCTTGTCAATGCTCTCCCCTTTCTTGATATAATCTTCGATTTGTTCATTCGTCATGGGGTTGAAGGTCACTTCGGTTTCTTCGCAGAAGGTGAGGGTCACCCCCTCGCAGATTATGCAAACCCCCGTTAAAACCCTGTGGGTTCTGCCCGAAAGCGCCCCTATCATTTGCTTTGCCTCTAAGCTGTCCTTCGGCTTTCCCAGAACCCTGCCCTCCGAGATGACATAGGTGTCCGCGGAGATGATAATGTCGTGGGCTATGTCAAGGCAGCGCCCCTTCACATCAAGCGCCTTTTGCGCCGCTATCATCACCGCATTGTCCTCGGGGGATAGGGCTTCGTCGTAAGCCGCCTCCTCGACCGCCGCCATACAGCCCGCAAGCTCAATGGGCAAATAACCGATAAGTTCCTTTCTTCGCGGAGAGGCGCTCGCCAAAATGACCTTTTTAAGCTTGGGCGCTTCGCCCCTTGCTTCGCCTTGCTTATTGCCGAATTCCTTCTTGTTTTCCATTGCCTGTTTTCCTTTCCCCATATCGAAGGAAAACGCGAAATATCGGACAGCCCCTGCCCCGCCTAAGGTTCAAACCCGTCGGTCGGTAAACCCCAAAAACTCGTCCTATATATATATCCGCGTTTTTTGTCAAAACTCCTTCTTTTTTTTGCAATTTTAATAAAACTTTTTTTGCGCGAGTGTTTTTTGCGCTTTTCATCGACTCCTAGTCTAAGCTAAGGCTAAATTAATATCAGATACAAGGCTTTTAATCTGCTCTTAGTTTTGTCGAAGGAATGATTATGGTATAATACCTCATATATAATATCATGAGTTTATCGGCTCGAAAAGCAATAAGCCCAATAAACGGCGGCAACGCCGAAAGGATAACGGAATGAAAGACTTTAGGAAAAAAGGCAGCGTCGGACTTTGGGCGCTCATAATCGTACTGCTTTTGCTCGTCACGAACATGGGTACCTTTCTACTGTGCAAATATTACCCTGCCTTCATAGGAATCAATGACGAAAAGGGGGACGATGTTACCTCCGCAAATGTCGAAAAGCTTACCTATATAATAGATAAGCTCAAGGAAAACTATCTTTGGGAAATTGACGAAAACGAAATGTGGGACAGCGTATTCAAGGGGCTCATGGGCGGTATAGGTGACGACTACGCCGAATACATGACAAAGGCGGAATACGAGGAATATCAGCAGACCCTAACAGGAAGCTATTCGGGCATAGGGGTGCAGATAACCAACAACGATGACGGAAATGTCTATGTCACCAAGGTCTATAAGGACACCCCCGCCCATCAGGCGGGAATACTGCCCGGAGATGTGATAACCAAGGCGGGGCAGACGGATCTCATCGGGGTTTCCGTCACCACCGCTGTGACCTTTATCCGCGGGGAAACGGGTAGCTCGGTCACTCTCACCGTTTTAAGGGGTCAGAATTATCTCACCTTCGATGTGATAAGAAAAAGCATAGATTTGGTTTATGTGAGCTATGAAATGCTCGAAGGCGATGTGGGCTATATCTATATTTCCGAATTTGAAACCAACACCTTCGACCAATTCACCGAAGCGGTGAAAACCCTCCAAGCGCAGGGCATGAAGGGGCTTATTTTGGATATAAGGCAGAATCCCGGGGGGGCGGTGAGCGAGGCGGTGAACATCGCCGACAGCCTGCTTCCCAAGGCCACCATCATCTACACCATGGATAAATCCGGGGAAAAGAATGTCTATAAATCCGACAGCCAATCCCTGGGGCTTCCTCTGGTGGTTTTGATAGACGGCTATTCGGCTTCTTCCTCGGAAATACTCACCACAGCCCTTCAGGGCAACAAGGCGGCGGTGGTGGTGGGGGAAAAGAGCTACGGCAAGGGGATAATGCAGATCTTGGTGCCCCTTTCCGACGGTTCGCTTTACAAATATACCTTTGCCGAATATTTCGGCCCCAATGACACCCCGATCCACGGGATAGGCATAACCCCGGATTATGTGGTTTCGCTCCCGAACGAATATAAAAATGTTCTCATCGAGGATATACCCGCCGAAAGTGATACTCAGCTTCAAAAGGCACTGGAAACGGTCAACGAAATGATAGGGATATAAACTCGAAAACCAAAAAAAACTTTTACTAACACGGTGCGTTTCGGCAAAAGGCGCACAGGAGGCGGAAATGTCAAAATTCATACGCAAAAAAACAAAGAAAACAAATAATGCCCCGGCGGAAAAACCCGTCGAGGCGGAGCTTAATAACGAGGAGTTGGAGAGGGAGGCGGGCTACACCGCCGCCGTACCCAATGTTAAAAAGGAAACTGCCCGGGCGAAAAAAGCCCCCCGGAGCAAAAAGCGCCACCGCATAAAGAAAAAATGGGTGAGGGTATGCCTCACCGTATTCGTGATAATCTTCGGTATATGCTTTGTGGGCGGCATGGCGGGGTTGGGCATTGCGATGACTTGGATGTCCCAAGCTCCCGCCCTTGATTCGAGCAAATTCGAATTTGTGAACGCCACTAGGGTGATGGACGTGAACGACAGCTTCTATCAGGAGTTGCAGACAAGCGAAATGAGGGATCCCGTCACCATCGACGAGGTGCCGGAATTGGTACAGCTTGCCTTCGTTTCCATAGAAGACCAGAGATTCTTCTCCCATTTCGGAGTTGATGTGAGGGGAACGGCCAAGGCCATAATTCAGGTTTTGCTCACCCGTTCCACCTCGGGCAGCGGCGGAAGCACCATAACCCAACAGCTCATAAAGCTGACCCATTTAACCAGCGAAACTTCCATCAAAAGAAAGGTAATGGAATGGAAGCTCGCCTATGAATTTGAAAACCGCTATTCCAAGCGCTTTATATTGGAAACCTATCTCAATAAAATAAACTTGAGCTATGCCTGGGGAATACAGTCCGCCTGCAAGGTCTATTTCGGCCTTTCCTCGGACGAACTGACGGTGGCTCAAGCGGCCATTCTCGCCTCCATAATGAAGGCCCCCACCTATTACAACCCCTATGTCTATGAAAAAGATGCGGACGGCAACACCTTCCTCTCCAAAACCACCAACGCCGCAGGGCAAACGGTGGCGCTCTTGAGCGAAAACAACAAGGAGAGGGCGATCCTCGTGGTGGACAAGATGCGGGAATTGGGGCATATAAGCAAGGCGGAGTGCGATCTGGCCGTCTCACAGCTCACCAATAACGAAGTGGGGCTTATCCCCCCCCAATTCACCAGCGAATATACCTATTTCACCGATGCCGTTTACAACGAGGTGCTTGAGGATTTGATGGAAAAATACTCCCTCACCTCCCTTGAAGCCTCGGATCTGCTCTTAAACGGCGGGCTTACCATATATTCCACCGTGGACACCGATATTCAAACGGCTATGGAAACCCAGGCGGCGGACGACAAGCGCTTCCCGGAGCAAAGCACGGTGGCTAAAAACGCAAGCAAGGCGATGAGCGCGCACACGGGGGAGGAAGTGGACTATATCCCCCAGGTGGGCGGAGTGGTAATACAAAATAAAACGGGCTATGTCTCCGGCATCATCGGGGGGAGGGATAAGGAGGGCAACCTGACGATGAACAGAGGGTTGCAAAAGGTTCAGGTGGGTTCTTCCACCAAGCCCTTGACCTGCTACGCCCCCGCCCTCGAGGAAAAGGTGGTAACCGCCGCGACGATGTTCATGGACGTGCCCTTGAGCTTCGGCGGCTGGAAACCGGGGGATTCCGGGGCCTGTAAGGGGCTTATCTCCCTGAGAACGGGTCTTTCCAACTCCGTGAATATCGTGGCTGTGCAGGTGGAAAACGCCCTCGGCTTCGAGAAGGGTGCGGAATACGGCGAAAAATTCGGCCTCGATATAATTTGGGACAACGGCTACGATATAAATGCGGCCGCCCTTGCCCTCGGAGGCTACACCTACGGACAAACCCCCCTCGCCATGGCGGACGCCTACACGGTCTTCCCCAACGGCGGCTACCGCATAACCCCCACCTTCTACCGCTATGTCACCGATTCCGAGGGGAATATCATTCTTGAAAGTTCCCAGGAAACCATACAGGTAATAAGCGAGCAGACCGCTTGGCTCGTCACGGACATAATGAAAGATGTCGTCAAGGGCGGCACCACCACCCTCAATGTCTCCGGGCAGGAAATAGCGGGAAAAACAGGCACCACGGATAAAAAGGTGCTTGCCTGGTTCTGCGGATTCACCAGCGAATATTCCGGGGCCTTCTGGTTCGGCTACGATGTGCAAAAGCTCACCGTCGAAGGGTCAACCTATAACCTGCGCATCGGTGTATTCGGAGGAAGCCCCGCCACCTCCCCCGCCCATTTCTGGCAGGCGGTTTTCAATCAGTTCCACAAATCCAAGAATATAAAAAGCGCCTCTCTGCCCTCAAGGCCCGGCGGACTTTTCTCCGCCTCCATAGACGGGGCAAGCGGAAAGATACCCTCGGAATTGAGCGAGCTTGACCCCAGGGGTTCCAAAATACGCACCGAGTATTTCCTCGACGGCACCTATCCGGCGGATGTGGACGATGTTCATGTGGAAGTGGATATATGCGAGGTCAGCGGGCTTTTAGCCACTGCGGGCTGCCCCTGCTCCCACAGCGTACGCCTTTATATCGACCCTGAAAAATGGTTCGTTTACGGCGGCAAGGAATATAAGGACTACACCATTAAAAACTTCAGCGAATATCTTGTGCCGAAGGATACCTGCACCCTGCACACCGCCTCCTCCTCCGTTTCTTCCATCGGCTTCGGTTTGAGTGCGCTCACCACGGAGGAAATTATCAATTCGGGTTCAACCCTCTCCCTTACGGCGGGGGGCAGTTTCGATGTTTATGTGAAACAGCTCAAGGCGGACGGGAGCATATCATTAATGGATATAGACCCGATCATCACCTGTTCCGATACGGCGGACTTCTCCTATTCCTATGCGCAAGGGAAGATAACCATAACCTCGCTGAACAGAATGAGTTCCTCCTCGGCCACCTTTGTGGTATCCCGCACCTACAATCCGGGAACAACCTACGAATATTTTGTCACCTCCTATTTCACCGTTTCCTGTGTGTCCGAAAGCTTTACTATAACCTCCGTTGCATATAATACGGCGGGGGGAGAGGTGAACGGCGGAACCATAACCCCCACGGGCACCTATGCGGGGGGTTCTTCGGTGACTTACAGCATAACCCCGAATGAGGGTTACAGGATAGCGGGAGTTCAGGTGGACGGGGTTGAAAAGGGAGTTTTGACTTCCTACGAATTCACCGATCTGAACGCCGACCATATGATAATGGCCGCCTTCGAGGCGATACCCACAGAACCGGAGGAACCGGAAGATCCCACACAGGAAGATCCCGCACCGACACCGTAAATGATCATCGGGCGGTACAACGGTTAAGAAAGGCTATATATGGCTGTGCTTAACCTAAAAGGCGCTTGAAAAAATACGAACAATGACATCAACGGGCAAAAGGACATCGACCGAAGGGAATCGGCATCATCGGCGGAAAGCTTTACGCATATTTCGAAAGCATAGTGCCGTTTTGTAAGCGTAAGCGTCAAAATGTGTAAGCGTAAGCTTCACAATTGTAAGCGTAAGCGTGTGACGCTTACGCTCAGATGCTCTCATATACTAAACCGTAAACTTTGCGGCTCTTGACCTTTAAGGTCATGGGGGCCTACAAAGGGCGGGAATCGAGAAAAAGGAAATGAAATCAAAGGGCGATAAATTACCTAAAAGGAATTCGGGTCTGCGCTTCGGGGATAGGGTGCTTAAGATAGTCAAAAGATCCTCGGGCTTGACCCGCAAGCAGAGAAAGGAATTAAAGCAATCAAGTATTGAAAGCGCAAGCGCAAGCGTTGCAAGCGTTGTAAACAACGCTCACAACGCCCGCAATAGCGCCGCCGCAAACACCAAGCCGATAAAAGGGCAAAGGGTTAAAAAGCGGGGGAGCGTTATTTTCCTGCGGATTATCGCCGTTGTGGTTTTCCTCGGAGTTTTGGTGGGTGCGGCGGGCTTCACCCTGCTTGCCACCTGGATGGCTGAAACGCCGAATATTGATTTGAGCAAATTCGAATTCACCGAAGCCACCGCCATTTACGACATAAACGACGGCTTCTATCAGGAGCTTGAAACCAGTGAAAAGCGGGAAGCGGTGAGCATTTCCGAAGTGCCGGAGCTTATTTCCCTCGCCTTTGTTTCCATAGAGGATCAAAGATTTTATTCCCATTTCGGGGTGGATATAAGGGGAACTCTCAAGGCGGTTTTGCAGGTTCTCACCACCCGTTCCACCTCGGGCAGCGGAGGAAGCACCATAACCCAACAGCTCATAAAGCAGACCCACCTGACAAGCGAAACCTCCATACGCCGCAAGGTGATGGAATGGAAGCTCGCCTTTGAATTGGAGAGGGTTTTGAGCAAAAGGAAAATCCTCGAGGCCTATTTGAACAAGATAAACCTGAGCTATGCCTGGGGCATACAGTCCGCCTGCGAAACCTATTTCGGGCTTCCCGCAGATGAGCTGAATGTGGCGCAGGCTTGCATTTTGGCGGCCATAATGAAAGCGCCCACCACCTATTCCCCCTATGTCTATCAAACCGACGAGGACGGCAACACCTATCTTATGAGGGTGAGCGACGAGAACGGGCAGACCGCAATCAAGCTCAGCGATTCCAACAGGGAGAGGGCGACCCTCGTTTTGGATAAAATGTTGGAATTGGGCCACATCAGCAGGGGCGAATACGAAATAGCCCTAGGGCAGTTAAACGCCAACGCCGTGGGGCTTAAAGTACCCAAGGGAACAACCGAATATACCTATTTCACCGATGCGGTATACACCGAGGTTTTGGAAGACCTCATGGTCGAATATAACTATACAAGGGAAGCCGCCACGGAGCTTTTGCTCAACGGCGGGCTGAAAATATACGCCACGGTAGACCCGCAGGTGCAGGAAGCCTTGGACAGGGCGGCCCAAGACGATTCAAATTTCTATCCGCAAAATTCCGCCGCCAAGGCCGCCTCCGCCGCCATGAGCGCAGTAACCGGCGAGGAGATAAATTACATTCCCCAGGTGGGCGGCGCCGTTATTCACAACAAAACCGGCTATGTTTCGGGAATAATCGGCGGGCGGGAGAAAACGGGCAACCTCACCATGAACCGAGCTTTGCAAAAATTCCAGGTCGGTTCTTCCACCAAGCCCCTTACCGTTTACGCCTCGGGCATAGATTCCAAAAAAGTAACCCTCGCAGACCAATTCGCAGATGCGGAAATAAGATGGGGTTCGTGGAGTCCGAAAAACTCCGGGGGAGGGGTGACGGACGGCCCCATGACCGTAAGAAGGGCGCTGACGAATTCGGTCAATTTGGTGGCGGTTCAGGTGGAAAAATGCCAAGGACACTCCATCAGCGGCGCTTATGCCTTGAAATTCGGGCTCGAACTCGTCCCCGACGACTATAACTCCGCCGCCCTGGGTTTGGGCGGATATTCCTACGGGCAGACCCCCCTTGCCATGGCGAGCGCCTACACCGCCTTCCCCAACGGCGGCTACCGCTACACCCCCACCTTCTACCGCTATGTCACCGATGCCAACGGGGTGACTATCCTCGAAAGTCATCAGGAAAAGGTGCAGGTGATAAGCGAGCAGACCGCCTGGCTCGTCACCAGCGTTTTAAAGAATGTGGTCAGAGGCGGCACGACCTGGATCTCAATTTCGGGTCAGCAGGTGGCGGGCAAGACCGGCACCACCGACAGCAATGTCTGCGCCTGGTTCTGCGGCTACACCGCGGAATATTCCGGGGCTTTCTGGTTCGGCTACGATGTGCAGAATGTCACCGTTTCAGGCAGGACTTACAGAATAAGATACGGCAGTTTCGGCGGAAACACCTCCAAGGGCCCGGCGGGTTTCTGGAGGGATACCTTCAGCCGCTTTTATGCGACCAAAAAGCTCCCCTCCGCCTCATTGCCCGGCAGACCCGGCGGTCTTTACGCCACAAAGGGGGAATGGCTCATTTCGGGAACAACCCCCAAGGATTATTTCAAGGATACCCAGACCGTGATAGATGTCTGCGCCGTGACGGGCAATTTGCCCAACGGCAACTGCGCCGTGACCCAAAAGACCATCACCGACTGGACGCTGGTCGAAACCTTCGGCGGAACATATATCGGGGATCAAATCGTTCCCGTTGACGTATGCACCCAATGCAAACCCGCCCCGGTCATACCCCCCGAAGAACCCGATGACCCCCCTGATCCCACAACCCCCTGAAAAAGGCTTGAAAACAGCCTTGGATTATGTCCCAATAACACATCGGCGTTTAAAAACCTTGTTTTTTAAACGGGGAGGGTGTTATAATGAAAAAAATACAGCCTTATTCCGTGTGCGGCTTATGCGGAATGTTTTTTGAGTTCTCACGGAGAAAAGGCATTAAGGACGGCAGAAATGAAACCGTTGTTTAAAAGAATAATCATGGTCGTTGCTGATGCGATGACCTTAATCCTCGGATATTTCGTGGCCTACTACGCAGTGCGGCTCATCGGCCTTGAGGTTTCGGAGGTTTTTGTCAACCTTTGCTATGTTTTCGCGGGAATAAAAATAGTGGTGTATTTCGCCTTCTGGATGTATTCCGTGGACGAATACCGAAGCATTTTCCTCGATGCGGCGGGGGTCGCGGTGGCAAATGTGGTGGCGGACACCGTGGCGATTATGGCCTTCACCGTCACCTTCAACGAAAACCTCATTCCCATGGCGATAGTGATGGTATGGGATATGATCATAAGCCTCATGGTCAGATTCCTCGTTAGGGTCAACGACGGCGAAGATACCGAAGACGAGGATTATGACGAACTCGAGGAAGAAGAACAGCCCGCCCCCCGTACCGCGCGCAATGCGGCGGCCAACAGGGAGGGTTTCTACACCAGCGATGCCCTGAGCGAGGCGCAAGAACAAGAAGAACAGCCCGCCCCCGAAACCTTCGAGAGTTACGAGGAAGAATACGGTTTTGATTTTGAAAACGATTTCGATTACAGCGACTCCGAGGATTTCATGGCGGAGGGTTTTGATTATACCGATGAGGGCAATATTGCCTTCGCAAATGAGGGGAATTTCGCCTTTGCGGAAGACGAAGAATCCTCGGAGGAGGTGCGGGAAGGCTCTTTGGAGATAATAACCGAGCCCGCCCCCGTTGACCTCGAAGATGAGCGGGTCGGCACAAGCCCGCAAAAGGAAGAAAAAAATACCGCGCCCCGGGTCGTTTATGTGGATCCCCTTCGCAAAAAAGAGGATAAGCCCGAAGAAGACTCGGTCAGCTCCCTTCAAAGGCTCAATATGGCCGAAGGCGCAGGCTTTGAGGGCGCGGGAGCTGTCGGTCGTGACATTTCCGAAAGCGCCTTTGACGATAGCATTAATAGGGATAATGACGCCGTTCAAGCAGATGTCGTCGGCGGCGACGACGAGCCGGAGCTTTTCGATTTCGGAGAGGTTTTCGATTTGGAATATCGCATTCCCGAGCCGCCGGAGGAACGCTTTGATGTGGTAATAGCGGACGACATAGCCTCCGCTTTGGGAAGCCGCCGGGAAGGCGAAGCTGCCCCCTCACCCAAGCGCACCGCACCCGCCTCACTGTCGGAAAGCGCCCCCGCGGAAGACACACAAAAAGCCCCCTTAAACGGGAGGTCTGTTTCCGATGGGGATAGGGAAGATACCGAGGCGAGTTTCATGGATAGTTATTCCATGGAAAATTATTCCATGGAAAATTCTTCCATGGAAGATTCTTCCATGGAAGACTTCTTCGAGCAAGATACACCGATGACGCAATCCCCCGAAGGGGCGCAAGTCATGACCGGGAATGCACAGGTCATGACCGGAAGTTCACAGGTCATGACCGGAAAACCGCAGGTCATGACCGAAAAAGCGCAGACCATGACGGGAAATGCAGAAGTCATGACCGAAAAAGCCCAAACCACGGCAGATAGCGCAAAGCCCATGCCCGCAAGCACACAGGCCACAGCCGAAAGTTCACGGAGAGCGGCCGAAAACGCCCCTTCTGTTTCCGAAAAATCGCAAATGATCCCCGAAGGCGCAAAAACCGAGGCATTAAAACCGGAGGGTGCGCCCGCCACAGCGCCGAAGCTTGCGGAGGATTTACCCATTCCCGAAGCCTTCAGTGTTATAGATTTGAAAAAGCCCATAGCGGTTGTGACCGATATTAAATCGGATTCGGATAAACCCCTCAACCCCTCCGCTTCCCTGTCCGAAATCGGGGAAGAAAGGGCGAAGCTCTCGGAACTCCGATCCGAGGCCCCCTTCGCCAAGGCGGGATATGAAGAAACTCTCCCCTCCGGAATAAGGGCGATAAATGCGGCTCTATCCGCGGATTTGGCGGCGCAAACCCTTGCGAAAACTCCTTTGAAGGAAGCGTCTGTCCCCGGGGCGGTTGATTTGAGGGGCGATCGGGCGGGTTCGTTGTTCGGTGAGTCGGTCGGCGGCGGTGTAACAAGCGGTGCGGCCATAGGCGATAAGACTATCGGCGTTACGTCCGAAGGAATTACTTCCGATGGCGTCGCGTCAATAAGCGATAAGCCCGAAGGTATTACACCTGAGGGTGTCATACCCGAAGGTGTTACACCTGAGGGTGTTATTTCCGAAGGTGTTGCACCTGAGGGTGTTATTTCCGAAGGTGTTGTATTCGAGGGTGTTGTGTCCGGTGCCGTTGAACCGATAGACAATAAACCGAGGGAAAACCCGTTAACGAAAGAAACCGAAGCGGCAAAACTCCCGCTTTCCGCTTTAACTCAATCCACCGAGCAAATCTCCGAGCCGCTTTCACCCGAAATTGCGCAGAAAGATTCCAAGGATAATTCGCCTACTCCTGCAGGAGTTACTCCTGCGGGGGTTACTCCGGCAGGGATTACCCCCGTGGGGGTTACCTCCGTGGGGGCTTCGTCGGGCAACGAAATTAAACGGGAAAGCGAAACACCAAACGATACTCAAAGCGTCCCGCAAAGCGAAACGCAAAGCGAAACGCAAAGTGTCCCGCAAAGCGAAACACTTGGCGATTCCCTTGGTGCGGAGATTGAGAATATAGGAGAAGCGCCGGAAACAACGGCGAAAGGAAACGAAAGCCTCATTGCCGCCGAAACCGAGGAACTTGCGGAGGATTTGACCGAGGGATTATTCATATACAATCAGAAGCCCCTGGTGGTTTTCGACGACTACGACGAGGATTACGACGAGGACGACGAGGAAACGGACAGCGTGACCGCCTTCTTCAGGGCCAGCGAGAACATATCCGTCGGCGATGAGGAGGATTTCCTTGCGGAAATACAGGAGGCCGTGTTGGTGCCCGACAATATCCCCGCCACGGAAAGCGACGAGGCGATAATAGAGCGCATAATGAACCAGCCCGTTTCTTCCCCGGAGGATCTTTTTTCGGACGCCTTCGGTCTGCAAAACGGATTCGGTTACGAAGACGACCTTCCTTCACCAGAAAAAAAGACACAATCGGGCAAAGCGGAGGAAGAAGGCGGCGAATTGCAGATGCGTATCGAAAGGCTGGAGCTTTTGATCGAAGATAAGCAACAGCAGATAGAACTGCTTAAAAACCAAATAGAGGAAACCTCCCGCCTTGCGGCCTTGGCCGCCCTTGAAAAGGAAGAAAAGTCGGCGCAAGCCGCCGTGTCTGAGCAAGCCGACATTGCGGAGCTAACCGCCGTGTCTGAGCAAGCCGAAATTGCGGAGCAAACCGATATGGCGGAGCAACCCGCAAAGTCGGAGAAACCCGCAATGTCGGAGCAATCCGCAATGTCGGAGAATTCCGACATTTCTGCCCAAAGCCCGCAGGGGGAGGAAGCGAAAGAGCAATACTCCGCCCCAAACAGAGGCGAAAAAGAAGCGCCCGAAACAGAGGAAGAAACGGACGAATTCATAATAACCGACAGCGCCGAGGAAAAATATGATCGCCAATCCACGCCCTTACCGCGTAAGACGGCGGAAAACGAAGAAGAATATTACAATAAAGAGGATCAGACAATGGACAACGCTTCCAAGGGTTCAAAAAAGGCCAGAGACTCCCGGGATTCCCTTGCGGACAAAACGGTGAGCGAGGTCTTGGGCTCGGCTCAGAAAAAGGAGATACTCGACTCCATAGTGACGGACATCAAATCAATGTATATGAGCCTCAGCACCAAGACCAAATCGCTGGAGGACATGGAAAGGGATCTGCTTTTGAAATACATACAGCTTGATCAGAAATCCAAGGGAGACGAAGTTCCCAAAGCCCGCAGAGGCAGGCTTTTCGAGGATATTTCCGACGATTTGTTACTGCCCAAGGACAACATCGGACTTGAGCGAACCATCAACAGATCCATCGACACGGTTCAATCCGGCAATTACCGTTCGCTTTTCGAGGACAGCGATGATTTGGACGAACTCAGAAGCGCCTATCGGGGCGACGGGCTGACCACCAAGGAGCGCATGGAGCTTGAAAACTACCGCGCCGCGGAGAGGGCGAAAAAGCAGAAGGAACAGGCCGAGGCCATGAGAAAGCAGATAGCCGAGGAAGAAAGATTTAAATTGGAAGCGGAGCAGGAGGACACCCTTCGCCTTTACAGGGAGCGCACCGAACTGCTTAAGAAGAAGGAAGCCGCCCGCCTTGCCGAGGAAGAAAGGCGCAAGACGGATCTGCTCATAAGGGAAGAAAGGGAGCGCCTTGAGGCCGAAAGGCAGGAGGAAGCCCAAAGGCTGGAAAGGGAGCGAATCAGGATACAGGAGCAAAGGGAGGAAGAACTCCGGCTCATGGAGGAGCGCAAGGCCCGGGAACAAAGACAGCTTGAAGCCCAAAAGGCCGCATTGGAAGCGGAAAAGGAAGCTCAAGCCCGCAAGATAGAAGAACAGCGCTTGGCGGAGCTGGAGCGTATAGAAGAAGAAAAGGCTCTCCTTGAGTTGCAAAAGGCCGAGGAACTAAGGAGAATAGAGGAACAGCGCCAAGCGGAGCAGGAACGCATAAAGGCGGAAAAGGCCCTATTGGAACAGCAGAAGGCCGAGGAGCTAAGGCGCTTGGAGGAGCAAAGAGCCTTGGAACTCCAAAGGATAGAGGAACAAAGGGCCTTGGAACTTCAAAGGATAGAGGAACAAAGAGCCTTAGAGCTTCAAAAGCTTAAGGAGCAAAAAGACCTTGAGCTTAAGATGCTCGAAGAACAAAAAGCCCGTGAGATGCTGGAAATACAGCAACAAAGGCGCTTGATAGAGGAACAAAGGGCCGCCGAAAACAAAAAGCTCGAACAACAGCGCATCATGATCGAACAGCAAAAAGAGCTTGAAAGAAAGAGAATCGAAGAACAGCGCCGCCTTATCGAGGAACAAACCGAAGCAGAGAAGAAGAAAATAGAGCAACAGCGGCTTTTGATCGAGCAACAAAAGGAAGCCGAAAGGCTCTCTCTTGAGGAAGAACGCCGCCGTCTGGCGGAATTGAAGGCCGCCGAGGAACAAAGGCTTTCCGAGGAAGCCGCCCGCCTTGAGGCTCTGAAAGCCGCACAGGCGCAGGCTTTGGAGGAAGAAAGGGCAAGGCTGGAAGCCTTAAGGGCGGCTCAAGCCGAAAGAATGGAAGAAGAAAGGGCGGAGCTGGAAGCGGGCAGAAGGGCGGAGGCCGAAAGGATAGCCGAGGAACTCACCCGTCTGGAGGAACAGCGCCGCATCGAAAGCGAAAACTTCGAAGCGAAAAAGCGGGAGATCGAGGAAGCTTCCCGCTTGGAAGCGGCGAAACTCGCGGCGGAAAAAATCCGTCTGGAGGAAATAAGAAGGCAGGAGCAACAGCGCCTTGAAGCGGAGAGGGCCGCAATGCAGGCCGCCCGTCTGGAGGAAGAGGAAAAGCTTAAGGCGATGAACGAAAGCCTTGAAATAAACCGCAAACAGGAAGCCGAAAGACTTCAGGCGGAAAAGGAACGCCTTGAAGCCCAAAGGGCGGAACTTGCCCGGGCGAAGAAGCTCAGAGAGGAAGAAGAAGCCCTCAAGGCCGCCGAAGCGGAAAGGATAAGAAAGCTCAAAGAGGAGCAGGAAATACGCATACAGGCGGAAAAGGAAGCCAACCGCATACGCATCGAGGCCATAAGAAAGCAGGAGGAAGAAAAGAAGCGGGCCGAAAGACAGCGGGTTATAGAGGAAAACCGGGCCCGTATACAGGAGGAACGCCGCCTTCAAGCCCAACGCCTTGAAAACAAGCGCAAGCTCATAGCCGAAGCGGAGCAACTGCGCCTTCAAAGACAGAAGCTTAAGGAAGACGAACAGCAAAAGCTTGTCGAGGAGTTGAAAAACGCCCAAACGGTTCAAGAAACTCCCGCAAAGGCAGAAGAACAGCGGGAAAAGCCCGAAACGGCGATCTCTCCCCAGGCTCCCCCGGCGATGAAAACAGCGCCCGCGACGGTGGACGAATTTGAGCTGAACCCCGAACAGAGTGCGGAAAAGCCCAAGGTACGCAGTCTTTTGGACAGCCTTTAAAATTGAAACAGATATTATCAAAGCTTCGCCGCGCCTGCGACGACTACAACATGATTTCCCCCAATGACAATATTACAGTGGGGGTTTCCGGCGGAAAAGACAGCATGACTTTGCTCACGGCGATGGATCTTTTCCGCCGTTTTTCGCCCATACCCTTCGATATTACCGGGGTTTGTCTGGATCTGGGTTTTAACGCCGATTATAAGCCCATGATCGATTATTGCCGTGAAAGGGGTATTAGGCTCGAGATTATTCCCACCAACATCGGCAAGATCGTTTTCGAAAGCCGCAAAGAAAGCAACCCCTGCGCCCTTTGTTCGAAGATGAAGCGGGGGGCGCTTAATAACGCCGCCCTTGAGCTGGGAAGCCGAAAGGTGGCTTTGGGGCATCACGGGGACGATTTGATGGAAACCTTCTTTTTGGAGCTTTTCTACAACGGCGCCGTAAAGACCTTCAAACCCGTGACAAGGCTTGATAAAAAGGGGATAACCGTAATACGCCCTTTGATATATTTGAGGGAAAGCGAAATCATTTATGCCGCCAACAAGGAGGGCATACCTAAAATAGAGAGCCTTTGCCCCGCAGACGGAGCGACCAAGCGGGAGGATATGAAAACTCTGATAAAAAAACTTTCCCGGGAAATACCCGACAGCGACGAGAGCATTTTGACCGCCCTTAAAAAATACATAAAAGAGGACAATTAGCCGAGGGCGATTTTCGCTTCCGCAATTCTATCCCTTCAATGCGACGCATACAATACGAAAAGGAGGGACAGGAATGGATAACGCAAGGGGCGAGCATAAAATCGAACTATTCTCCCGGGGGGAGCTGAACCTGACGGGGGTGATAGATGTACACAGCTTCAACGACGAGGGAATCCTTTTGGAAACCATACAGGGTATCTTGACCGTGGGGGGGAGCGACTTAAGGATAACCTCACTGGATTTGCAAAGCGGCAGGGTGAGCATGAAGGGGCAGATAAATATGCTTCTCTACAACGACGAAGCTCCGCAACAAAAGGGCAAGGGTCTGCTTTCCCGCCTTTTCAAATAACCGATGAATTATCTTTTCGCCGCCGAATTCCTTCGCACCTTCTGCGGGGGGGTGCTTTTGGGTTTGGGCTACGACATTATCGTGATGTGCGTATTTCGGCAGTGGCGCTCATTGGCCAATGTTTTCTTCTGGGCGGCGACCCCGGTGGTGGTGATAGTCTGTCTGCAAACCGCTTCTTCCATGGAGCTGAGGGCTTATCACTTCGGCGGGCTTATCATCGGTTGGCTGGTATATTACAAACTCGCCTGCCCGGGGGTGAGGGCGATGTGCGATGCGCTGACTTGTTTTTTGGATAAGCTTACTCAAAAGGTGCTTTCCCCCTTCGTGAAAATGGCGGAAAAATTCGCCTTAAAGCGCAAAAATACCATAATTAAGATTAATTTAGCCGCCGAGGGCCTGAAAAAGATGCCGCAAAAGCTGAAAAATGATTATAATAAGTACGCCGAATATTTCTTTAAGGGAAAAAACAATGAACCGAAAAAAGAGAAAAAACAATAGTTCTCCGCTGAACCGTATATGCGGTTTTTTGATGGTGCTTCTGACGGCGGGCTTCCTTTTCGCCATGGTCAACCACTATTTCGAAAAGCAACAGCTCTTGGCCGAACGCGACGAGCTGATTAAAATGATTTCCGAGCAAAACGAGCTGACAACTCTTTACAAAGAGGAGTTGGAGCGGGTGGGAACTCCCCAATACTACGAATACATGGCCCGCAAATATTTGGGCTACATATACCCCGACGAGAAGGTTTTAATTTACGACATCGGAGGGAATCAATGATTGTCGATGTACACGCTCATTTGACGGACGAGCAGTTTGACGCGGATCGCAGTGAGATTGCGGAGGGTTTGAAGCAAAACGGGGTAAAATGGATAATCACCAACGGCTACGACAGGAAAAGCTGTTTTCTCGCCGTTATCCTTGCCGGTTGGTATAAAAATATATATGCGGCGGTGGGTATGCACCCGGAAAGCGCCGGGGATTACGACGCCGTTTTCGAGGATAACCTTAAGGAATACTGCGCCAACGAGAAGGTTCTTGCCATCGGGGAGATCGGTTTGGATTACCACTATGACACCAACCCCCCGAGAAAGACACAGAGGGAAACCTTTGTAAAACAGCTTATTTTGGCGGAAAAGCTGGACAAGCCCGTTATAGTCCACAGCAGGGACGCGGCGCAGGACACTTTCGATATACTCCGGGACAATATGCCCTCCCGGGGGGCGGTGCTTCATTCCTTCAGTCAAAGCGAGGAAATGACGAAGCGTTATTTGGAGCTTAATGTGATGTTTTCCTTTTCCGGGGTCGTGACCTTTAAAAACGCCTCCAATGTGAAGCTCTCCGCCGGATTAATCCCCCCCGAAAGGATTCTCACCGAAACCGACTGCCCCTACATGGCACCCGAGCCCTTCAGGGGCAAAAGATGCTGCCCGGCTTACGCGGCGAATACCGCCGCCGTACTCAGCGAGATAAAAGGCATTGATTACGCCGAATTTTGCGAGCTTACCGTGGCGAATGCGGAGAGGTTTTTTAAGGTGATTCCGAAGGAGGAGAAAAAGAAGAAGGGGGGTAGGTTTTGGGGGGTTTGAATGGGTGAGGGGGATAGGTGGATCTTTTTTTGGGGGGCAACGGGGAGTTGCTCTTTTTTTATTGGGGGGTGTTTTGGGGATTGAGTGAGAGTGGTAATGAGGATAGTGTGGGTGGGTTTATCAAGGAAAGAGGGAGAGGTGTTTGTTTTGTGACCCGGTTCGAATGAAAAAAATTGGTGTTTTGAATAAGAGGGGAAGGTAGGGTTGTCAGTATGAGGAGGTTCGGGTGGAAATTTTTCTTTGTGACCCGGTCCCGATGTTAAAAAGTGAAGCATGGCGTTAAGTAGCTTTAATGGAGGAAAGAGGGTTTATTTTGTGACCCGGTCCCGATGTTAAAAGTGCAACACGGCGTAAGTAGCTTTACGGGCAGACCGGGCCTGTTTTAAGGGGGAAAAGAAGGTTTATGATAGTGCACTGGTCCGAAGTGTAAAAATTTACTGCACACATAAAGCATAGTGTTTTTTTGGGGGGGCGGGGTTAGGAAGAGAAAGATGGTTTATTTTGTGACCTGGTACGAATGTAAAACAAAATGAATAAGGAGGGGGGATAGTTATCGGTGTGAGGCGGTTTGGGTGGGAAATTTTTCTTTGTGACCCGGTCCCGATGTTAAAAGTGCAACACGTGTTAAGTAGCTTTACGGGCAGACCGGGGCTGTTTTAAGGGGGAAAAGAAGGTTTATG
>JAAYHF010000014.1 GCA_012727485.1 Eubacteriaceae bacterium | reverse complement strand
TTTTAAAGATTCCGACAGGTCTTAAAATGCCCCGGTCAAAAAATGACCTTCGGTCATAAAACAACCTTCGATTGTTTTGTAAAAAGTGAGTCATAGCTTTGTATTTTCTGACCTGGTCAGAATGATAAAAAACATAGATGTCAACAAGCAAGGCACATCGTAAAAAGACAACCTTTTATATTTTGCCCGAGTCATAACGAAGGAACTTCTTTTAAAATTCCGACAGGTCTTAATATGCCCCGGTCGTAAAACGACCTCCGGTTATAAAATAACCTATGTAATTTCGGAAAAAGCAAGTGATAGCTCTGTTTTTTCTGACCCGGTCACAAAATGACTTTCGTCATTTCGGAAAAACTGCTATTTCATATTGTGACCTGGTCAGAATGACAAAAACATAAATATGTCAACAAGCAAGACACAGCGTAAAAAGACAACCTTTTATATTTTGCCCGGGTCATAACGAAGGAACTTCTTTTAAAGATTCCGACAGGTCTTAAAATGCCCCGGTCAAAAAATTACCTTCGGTCATAAAACAACCTTTGGTTGTTTTGGAAAAAGTGAGTCATAGCTTTGTATTTTCTGACCTGGTCAGAATGATAAAAACATAAAAATGTCAACAAGCAAGGCACATCGTAAACTTTGAAAAAATCGTCGCACTTGTTTTTTCTATTCTGACCAGGTCACTTTAACCAATGTTTTCTTCCTTTATTTCCACCGAAAAATATCAAAAAGGGTTTTATCATCTTGACCAGGTCAAAAATGAAGTGTTCACTTTGAAAAATACCTCAGCGCTTGTTTTTCTTTTTCTGACCCGTGCATAAAACGACCTCCGTCATAAAATGACTTTAGTCGTTTTGTAAAAAGTGAGTCATAGCTTTGTATTTTCTGACCTGGTCAGAATGACAAAAACATAAAAATGTCAACGAGCAAGGCGCATCGTAAACAGACAACCCTTTTATGCTTTGCCCGAGTCATAACGAAGGAACTTCTTTTAAGATTCCGACAGGTCAAAAAATGACCTTCGTCATTTCGGAAAAAGCGAGTCATAGCTTAGTTTTTTCTGACCTGGTCAGAATGAAAAATGTATTATTTCATATTGTGACCGGGTCATAACGAAGAAGTTTCGTTTTAAGATTCAGACCCGTCTTAAAATGTCCCGGTCGAAAAATGACCTCCGTCAAAAAATGACTTTCGTCATAAAATGACTTTAATCATAAAATGACTTTCGTCATTTCGAAAAAAGCGCTATTACACATTCTGCCCCGCTCACAATGTAAAAACCTCACCCTAAATACTCCACCCCCCCTCAAACGCCGCTCCCACCTCAAAACAACCCCCCTCACCCCAAACAAAATATACCATCTTCCCCGAAAAACATCAAAGGGCAGTTTTTTCTCATTATGACCCGGTACAAAGCGACCCTGTCACTTCGTTAAAACACCAAAGCATTTTTCCATTTTGACCATGTCACTTTAACAAAAGCCCTATTCCCCCTATCTTCCCCCAAAAACCACCCAAGGTAATTTTTTCTCATTCTACCCCACTCACAACACCAAACCATTTCCCCCCTTCCAACCCTGTCCCTTTACCACCCCCTCCCACAAAATCAAAGTATCCCCGCCCGATATTCCTTCCCCCCACCTCACCAACCCCCAAACCAACATCACCAAATTAAATTCCGCCCCAAAAAAATCCGCCAAAACCGAATTTCACCCCACACAATCTGCTATAATGTACACCGTGCTGAAATTAATATCCCGATTAGGCATTTTTGACGATTTCGAGTCGGCTTCGGACTCCGATGGTTTGCTTATCACCGGAGCCGGGCAGACGGGTAAGCTTATGTACGCCTGCAACCTTGCCGCCAAGAGGAACTGCAAGGTGTTGTTTGTGTGCGCCGACGATTACGAAGCCCGCCGTCTTTGCGACGAACTTTCTAAGTATGTAAACAAAGGATTCTCCTCGGAAAATTCCGAGGAGAATCCTTTGGAAAAAGATTTCTCCGTTCTGACATACCCCTCCGAAAGCTTTTACTTCACCTATCCCGACAGCTATTCCCGGGAAGCCTCCGTTCGCCGCCTGCAAACCCTCTTTTCCCTCGGCCAGCGAGGGGCGGGGGTAATCTTTGCGGGCATTTTCGCCCTTTGCGAAACCTTTCCCCGTATAAATTCCTTTGATTATCCCCTCTATAAAATAGGGGACAGCTTTGATTTGACGAAAGCGGCGAGAATGTTCGTAAGGCTGGGCTACACCCGTCAGGAGCGCACCGAGGCGAGGGGGCAGTTTTCCGTGAGGGGCGGTATCCTCGATTTCTTCGGGCCGAATACGCCGCACCCCATAAGGGTGGAACTTTTCGGGGACGAGATAGATTCCATAAGGAGCTATTCCGAGCAGACCATGCTCACCCTGCAAAATGAGCAAAGCTTCCGCATTTTCCCCTTCTCCCAATATATCCTCTCGGAGGATCAGCTTGAAGAAGCCCTGAAGCAAATGAGATCAGAGCGTGAAAAGGCCTTGGATAATATAAAGGAAGCGGATCTGCGGGAAGAAGCCGAAAGGGAAAGCGAAGATTTTTTATCCAAAATTGAGCTTTATCCCTTTGAAGCCGCCCGAATATTGTATCCCTACTGCGAAACAGCCCGCAGCAGTCTCACCGACTACACGGGCAACTCCCCGATCATCTTCAACGAATACTCCGCCCTTCGCTCCGGTTGGCGCAGGGAGCAAAGCCGCATTTCCGAGGATTGGACGATGCTCGCCGCCCGCGCTCTCGCCTATCCCGAGCAGATGAAGGCCTTTTTGGGCTTCGACGAGGCGATAAAAAGCTCAAAGGGCAGTCGGATCATCTTTTCCGCCGTGGAAAAACCCCCGAAAAGCGCCTATCGCCGTGAGATTTACATGGGGCAGGCGGATATAAACGATTACAAGGGCAACTCCCGCCTTTATCTATCCGCCCTAGAGGATTATCGGGCCACGGGTAACAGGGTGATAATAACCTACGGTAGCGAGGAGGAAAAGCAGAGCCTCACCGCCCTTTTCGAGGGCTATAACCTGAAACACAGCCCCCTTATGACCCCGGGGGAATTCACCTTCGCCAAGGCGGAGCTTCCCGGAGGTGCGGATTTTATCACCCAAAGAACGGTTTTGATCCCCCTTCGCTATCTGATGCCCAAAAGCGCCCCCCGCAGGAAGGCGGCGAAGATAAGCGAGGAATTCTTTGCGGATATACACCCCGGGGATTATGTGGTTCACGAATCCCACGGCATAGGGCGGTATGAGGGGATTGTGCGCATCGAAACCGAGGGGATAAGCAGGGATTATATCAAGATAGGCTATGCTCAGGAGGACGCCCTCTATGTTCCCCCGGAGCAAATGGATCTTCTGCAAAAATATGTGGGTTCTTCCGACGCGCCCCCCAGAATAAACCGTCTCGGCGGCGGGGATTGGGCGGCGGCAAAGGGGAAGGTGAAAAAGGCCGTCAAGAAATTGGCGGAGGAATATCTTGCGATGTATGCGGCAAGGCAGTCCCAAAAGGGATATGCCTTCAGTGCGGACACCCCCTTCCAGAGCGAATTCGAGGCCGCCTTTGAATTCGAACCCACCGAGGATCAGCTTAAATGCACCGAGGAGATAAAGGCGGATATGGAAAAGGGAGCCCCCATGGACAGACTGCTTTTGGGAGATGTGGGCTACGGCAAGACGGAGGTGGCAATGAGAGCCGCCTTTAAAGCCGTGATGGAGCCAAAGCAGGTGGCAGTCCTCGTCCCCACCACGATCCTCGCCCTTCAGCATTACAACACCTTCACCGAGCGCTTCAAGGGTTATCCCGTTAAAATAGAGCTTATGTGCCGTTTTCGCACCGCAAAGGAAATGGAAGCGACAAAAAAGAACTTGGCGGCGGGAAAGACGGATATCGTTATAGGAACCCACAGCATTTTGGCAAAGGGGGTGGTCTTTGCGGATTTGGGGCTTTTGATCGTCGATGAGGAACAGCGCTTCGGAGTGGCCCATAAGGATAAGCTCAAGCTGATAAAAACCGAGGTGGATACCCTGACCATGACCGCCACCCCCATTCCCCGCACATTGCATATGTCTCTGACGGGTATAAGGGACATGAGCGTGATCGAAACTCCCCCCGCCCAAAAGCTGGAAACCCAGACCTATGTGATGCCCTCCGAGGACACCGTCATAAGAAGCGCCATCAAAAACGAGCTGGCCCGGGGAGGGCAGGTTTTCTATCTTTACAATCGGGTGGAAACCATTGCGGAGCGTTCCTATAAAATAAAGGCCCTCGTTCCCGAGGCGAGGGTGGCCTTTGCCCACGGTCAGATGCCCGAGCGCCGTTTGGAGCAGATTATAATAGATTTTCTCAACGGGGATTACGATGTTTTGGTCTGCACCACGATAATCGAAAACGGCGTGGATATGATAAACGCCAACACGATCATAATAGAAGATTCCGACCGCCTCGGCTTGGCCCAGCTCTATCAGCTTCGGGGCAGGGTTGGGCGGGGAAGCGTGAGGGCCTATGCCTATATATTGAACAACGCCAACAAACAACTCCCCGAGGTGGCCGCAAAGCGCCTTTCCGCCATAAGGGAATTCACCAAATTCGGCAGCGGTTTTAAGATCGCCATGAGGGATCTGCAGATAAGGGGGGCGGGGAATATTTTGGGGGCGGACCAGTCCGGACATTTCGCCAATGTGGGTTACGAGATGTACTGCCGCCTTTTGGGTCAGGCAGTGTCGCAGACCATGGGCGGCGTTCAAAAGGAGGAAAAGCTCCTCACCGAGATAGATATAAAGGTGAACGCCTTCATTCCCCCGAAATACATCGAAAGCGAGGACGGCAGAATAGCCGCCTATAAGACCATAGCCGCCATAAGAAATTCCGAGGACGCCTCCCGGGTGACCGACGAGTTGACGGACATTTATTCCGACTTGCCCCGGGAGGTTTTGAATTTGATAGAAGTGGCCCTGCTCAAGGCCGCCTCCTCGAATGCGGGGATCAAAAAACTGCGCCAAACGAACGAGATGCTTATCTTCGATTTCGGGGAGGGGGTCTTCTTCGACGGGGATTTCATAAACTCTCTTTCCGCCAAATACAGCTTTAAAATGCGCAAGGGCGCCGGCGGCACTTCCCTTTGGCTCAATTTGCCCGCCAAGGCCGACCCCTTGAAGACGGCGGGGGAATTTGTGGCGCAACTCATTATGTAAATGTTCTTTTTTGATATATAATATTCAGAAGATTTAAACAGAGGGTGAAAAAATGAATCATTTAAAGAAATTATTATGTTTACTGCTTGCTGTGGGGATTACCTTCAGCGCCGCGGGTTGCGCTTTTCTTTCGCTCAATGAGAGCAAAGACGCCAAAAGCGTGGTGGCTTCGATCGAAGGGAATGATGTTCTAAAAGAGGATTTTTTGAAATACTATAAAATTGTCCTTATGATATACGATTTGAACAACTATACTACCCCCACCGACGCCGAGGAGCAAAAGGAATACCGTTCGGCGGTTTTCGAGGATTTTGTTCGGGTATGCGCTCTTGAATATTACTGCAAGGAAAACTCCGTCACCGCCGAGGACGATGTAACCGAACAGCGCGATGAGTTCATAACGAGCATGAAGGGCGTTTACGACACCGATGAAAAATACCTCGAATATCTCAAGAAAATGGGCTTTGAAACCGAGGAAGCCTTTAAAGAAGCCCTCGACTATTACATGGGGCTGACCATCAACTCCAACGCCTTTTACAAAAGAAGCGAGGACAAAAGCTTTCTTTTCTCCGATAAGGGGGCTTTCACTGTCGGGGAAAAGGTGGTAAGCGGGCAGGAATTCTATTATTACACCATAATGGTATTCATGCAGATTTACCTTTCCTATCAAAGCTACCCCACCGCCGATGCGGATCAGCTCACCTATTACGAGCGCATCAAAACCGATTATCTCGGTTATTACTTCGCCTTGGCCGAATATGCCCGCGAGCAGGGCCTTACCGTCACCGCCGAAGAAATAGCCGCCCAGCTTTCCGCCTTCGATTATTACGAAAGCTATTTGGGGGAGGCGACCTACGATTCCCTTTATCAGCAGTATTTCATCTCCGAGCAGGACGAGGCCGCCGCAAGGGCTTCCATAGGGGAGGCCATGGCTTTGACGCAGAAATACAAGGATATGTTGATCGGGCAGATGGAAGTGAGCGAGGAGAACCTTGCGGCTTATTACGAAACGAATAAAAGCGACTTCGGCCCCTTTGCAAGCGCCTACTATATATCCTTTGAATCCATGGAAAGCGCCAACGAATATAAGGAAAAGATAAACGGCGATAAAAAGGCCTTCGACAAGCTTTATACCGAGGTTCAAGGGGGGGAAGTGGAAACCCTCGAAGCCAAGCACATAGATTCGCTGACCAAGGGCGAAATCGAGGACAGCGTTTTGGCCGAGGCCTTATTCAACCTCAAAGAGGGGGAGGTTTACGGGATAATACCCGGGGTGAACAGCGAGCTTTTCTACATCGCCTGCCTTGAGAAGATAACCCCCGCCTACGACTATTCCGACCCCGAAGACAAGGAAGTCATAAAGGCCGCCTACATCGAGGACAACAAAGATACCTATGCCGAAGGGCTTATGGACGCGGTTTACGACGAATACACCATAACCGACGGGGATTATTACAACACCCCCTCCCAGCGGCTTAAAACTTGGCTTTTTGACACCCTTAACATCAAAAAATACGAGAAAAGGGCGATAAGATGAATATTTTGCCCCCAATATGCAAAAAAATGTTTGTTTTTTGCTTGGGCATGATATAATCGAAACATTAACAATTTCTTAATGTTAATAAAATAAAGAAAGAGGTTTCATTATGGAAAACAAGCTCCAGAAGAAGTATGGGCTTTTTACGGCGATCTGCATGGTAATCGGCATCGTCATAGGAAGCGGCATCTTCTTTAAAGCCGTAAAGGTATTCTCCTACACGGGCGGAAACATGGGCAGAAGCCTGTTGGTGGTCGGCATCGTCGGCGCCATCATGATAATCTGCTCCATGGTGTTTGCTACCCTCGGGAGTAAATACGAAAAGGTCAACGGCGTTGTTGACTACGCAGAAGTCGCCCTGGGCCCCGTATACGGCTATTATGTCGGTTGGTTCATGACAATTATTTATTATCCCGTTCTGTGTTCCACCTTAGCATGGGTGGCTGCTCAATACGCCTGTACACTTTTCGGTTTCCCCACCTTCGGAGATATTCACATGGCTCTGGCGGCGCTTTTCCTTATGGTAGGTTTCGGCGTTTCCGGACTTTCTCCCAAGTTGGCGGGCAAGCTTCAGGTCTCCACAACGGTCATCAAGCTCATTCCCCTCGGGCTTATGGCGGTGGTGGGCACTGTGGCCGGACTTTTCAACGGTTTGACCCTTGAAGCCTTCACCACCACCGTCTCCGAAGTCACCTCCGGCGGCGGCGGGGTATTCGAAGGAGTTACCGCCTTTGCCTTCGCCTATGAGGGTTGGATAATCGCCACCTCGATAAATGCGGAGTTGAAGGACGCCAAGAAGAATTTGCCCAAGGCGCTTATCCTCGGCGCTCTGGTATGCGTCGGCCTTTATATGCTCTATTTCGTGGGTCTTTCCGGCGCTCTTTCCACAGCCGATATTTTGGCTGCCGGCGACACTCTGCCCAAGGCTGCTTTCTCCGCGCTTTTCGGCAATGTGGCGGGTACTTTGGTATATGTGTTCATAGTCATCTCCTGCCTGGGCACCATGAACGGACTTATCATGGGTTGCTGCAGAGGAATGTATTCCCTTTCCGTGAGGAACATGGGTCCCGAGCCCGATAAATACGGCGAAGTCAGCAAGAAGTCGGACATGGCCGCCAACTCCTCCCTCATCGGAATGGTGCTTTCCGGTTTATGGCTTTTCTATTGGCAGTTCTGCTTCTGGGACGGTCTTGTCATGAAAACCACCAATGTTCCCATTTGGTTCAACTGGGAACCCGATGAAATAGTTATCATCGCCCTTTACGCTTTCTACATACCGATGTTCATATCGGTCATGGTCAAGGAGAAGGATTTGAGCTTCGTAAAGAGATTCCTTTTGCCCGCTCTTGCGATCGCTTCCTGCTTCTTTATGATATACTGCACCATCGTTTCCTACGGTATGCAGTGCCTTTACTTCCTCATCTTCCTCGCGCTGGTGATGCTCCTCGGAGCAAGCCTTCGGATCCCCCCCGAGCCGAAAACGCCGATTGTGCATAAGAAGAAGTAGGGTAGAAATTTTTTAGCGGCAGTTATTGGAAAGGACGGCTTGGGGGTCGTCCTTTTTTTGT
>JAAYHF010000013.1 GCA_012727485.1 Eubacteriaceae bacterium | reverse complement strand
CATCTTGACATATTAGGCAGGCTTATCGGTTAGTACCGCGCTCAAAATTTTATATTGAAAAAAAAGGGGAACGGTGTTAATATAAAGAAAATCAATTCAAAAGGATTATGAAAATGGCCTATTACAAAATTGAAAATATGGATAACTGCCTTACCGTAAGGGATATGGTTCTTCGCTCAGGCGAGGTTTTCAGCGAAAGGGACGCCTATCGCTTCGAGAGGCAGGGCGTCGATTGCGCCGTGAGCTTTAAGCAATTCGCCGAGGATTACAGGGGGCTTTGCGTTTATCTTGCCCAAAAGTGTTCGGCGGGAAGCCACATCGGGATCTGCGCGGGCAACAGCTACGAATGGATACTCAGCTACACCGCCGCAATGGATATCGGCGTGGCGGTGCCCATTTCCGTCGAAACGGACTCAAAGGAGATGGAATACCTTTGCTCCAAGGCGGATATAACGGCGGTTTTCGCCCACAACGAGCAGTTCGGACTTTTCGGGGACGGCGTTGAAATCCTCGATATTTCGCAAATGCAAAAATATATAGACGAGGGGAAAGCCCTTATTTCGCAGGGGGCGCAAATGCCTCCCGCAAAGGACGAGAAAGCCCTTTGCGAAATTCTTTTCACCTCCGGCACCACGGGAGCAAAGCGGGGAGTGATGCTGAGCAGTGCAAATATAATGAGCATAGTGAAAAGCTCCTTTCCGAATCTTATCGGCTCGCTCACCCTTTCCGCACTGCCCTTCTCCCACGGCTTCGAGGCGGTCTGTCACATTTTGGCTTCTTTGAATCCCGGCGTTACGGTATGTATCGCAAAATCGAATCTCAGATACGCCTATGAAATGGTGAAATATCAGCCTCAAAGCATTTATCTCGTGCCGATGCAGGCGGCGGGTCTGCTCACCGTGTTTTCCGCCCTGTTCGAAAAATGCAAAGGGAATCTGAAAACCATAGTCTGCGGCGGGGCGGCCATAAATGCGGGTTTATATGAAGGCTTTGCCGCGGCGGGCATAAGATTGCTCGCAGGTTACGGTCTTTCGGAATGTTCCCCACTGGTTTCCCTGAACACCGACGGCACCGTCGGTTCGGCGGGCAAGGCCGCGCCCTACTGTAAAGTCAGAATATCCGAGGGCGGACTCATCGAGGTTAAGGGGGACAATGTGATGGAAGGCTATTATAAAGACGAAAAAGCCACCAAAGCCGCCTTCACCCCGGACGGCTGGCTCATCACGGGAGATTTGGGCAGACTGACCGAGCAGGGGGATATATTCATCACCGGCAGGGTTAAAAACCTCATAATCCTTCCCAATGGGGAGAATATAATCCCCGAGGAAGTGGAGGAGGTTTTATCCCGCTATCTGCCCGGCGGCTCGGACTTTATTGTTCTCGAGGATGAAGAAAAGCTGGCGGTTCAGCTTTATGTCGGGGAGATGACCGAGCAGGAGGCTTTGGCGGTGCTGAAAAAGGCGGTGGACGAGGCCAATACGGTTCTTCCCACCTTCAAACGCATTTCAAAAACGCTTATAAGAAATACACCCTACGAAAAAACGGCATTGGGCAAAATAAAAAGGGAGATTAAATAATGATAGGGCAGATAATCGAAATCATCGCACAGCAAAAAGAGGTTGACCCCTCCGAAATAACGGGGGAGACGGATTTCTACAACGATTTGGAAATGAATTCCTTGGATGTGGTTTCCTGCGTGGCGGATATTGAAGAATTATCGGGGGTTAGCATACCCGACGACAAATTCACGGATATCCACACCGTCAACGATTTGGCGGAACTAATCGAACAGCTTCAAAAGGGTAAATAATAAATGGCGGAAAAACTCACCGAGCAAAAAAAGTTGGAACAGCGTATGCTGACCCCTGCGCCCAAGTTGCCTTATCGCTTCATGGCTTTGCTTTCAAGGGTGTTGTATTGTAAAAAATTCGGGGTTAAATTCAATTATAATATTGATTTGAAACAGTATCGGGGCAAGAGCTATGTGGTTGTCTCGAACCACGCCTCCCGCTACGACCATGCCTTCACCGCCCCCGCATTTTTTCCGGATACGCTGAATTATGTGGTGGGATACAACGAATTTTTCCGCAGTCATTTGGCGGGGCTTCTTCGCACGCTTAATGTTATTCCCAAAAAGAACTTCGTACCCTATCCCTACAGCGTAAAACAGATGATAAGGGTGATAAGGCAGGGCGGACGGATTATGATAATGCCCGAGGGAATGTCCTCCATCTCCGGGGCTAACCAGCCCTGCGCCGTGGGCAGCGGACAGTTGCTCAAATATTTGGGGGTACCCGTGCTTTATACTAAAATATCCGGAGGCTATCTCACCAGTACGAAATATTGCCTCGACGACCGCCCGGGCAGGGTGGAAGTGACCGTGGATTTGCTTCTTTCCGCCGAGGAACTCTCACGAATGAGTGAAGAAGAAATACAGCAATATCTCAATGAGAAGCTTTATCATGACGACTACGAATGGAATAAAACCGCCAAGGTGCGCTTCAAGGGTAAAAACGAGATGGCGAAAAATCTACACACCCTGCTTTTCTGGTGTCCGAAATGCAAAAAAATGCTTACGATGAAAAGCGAGGGAAACACCATCGAATGTACCGCCTGCGGCAACAAAGCGAATCTGAACGAATACTACGAACTCACCGCCCAAGGCGAGGACAGCCTTATCCCTTCAACTCCGAAGGTATGGTTCGATATGCAGCGTAGCGAGGTGAGAAAAATGGTGGGCTCGGATAATTTCGAGCTGAAGGAAAATGTTAAAATAGGAACCCTTCCCGAATACGGTTTTTTGAAAAAACAGGCCACCAGCGAGATAACGGGGGAGGGAACTCTCATATTAAATAAAAGCGGTCTTCATTTCAAAGGCACCAAAAAAGGCGAGGTTTTTGAATTTGACATCGCCCCCAAATTCCTTCCCACCTACGGAATGTGTACCGATGTGAGCCGCTTTTACACCTTTGTGGAAGGGCAGTTTATCGAATTTTATCCCGAGAAGGCCTCCGCCGAGCTTTGGATGATGGCTACGGAAGAAAACCACCGCCTGAACGGAGGAGCTTGGCAGGACTGTTATTTAAAAAACGAAGATGCCTGCGAAACTTCCATGTAAAAGCGGATTGGGTTTTTCATGGGCGTTTGCGCTTTATCAAAAGGGCTTTCATATACTCGCTTTCATTATGAAATTCATAAATAATCCCCATCTCCTCATCGTTGCAGTCGATGAGGAGTTTTATTTCCGAATCTCTTTTCATGATGTCCGCAGTCACCATAATCCCCGTAATTCTGCCCGTTTCGGACAACCCCTTATCGCCTCTCCCCATTTTCGGCTCGCTATCCTTATCGTTTTCATTCAACCCGGGTAAATCCGACATGGAATAATCCATGTCGGATTTAGAAAGGTTATCACCGTCAGGGTAATCATTACCCTGACGGTGACAACCTTTCCATACATCTATACCCGCCCCGTCGGGGGAGGAGGTGTCGGATAAATAGCCGTAATTCAAGGGATAGAGGATATGGGGATATTTGGGGTGAAAGCTTCCCTGGGGTCTGTCTATTATTACCTCGCTTTGCTCCAAAAGCTTATCTAAAAGTTTCCAAAATTCTTCTTCCATCAGTGTTTTCCTTTCGCCCGCTATCGGCGTAAGATCCATTCGGGTCGGGAATATTATATCATGTAAATAAAAGGTGTTTCCCTTAAAAACCATGGTATATCATCTCTTGCGAAAATCAAATTCAAATGTTACAATAAATTCATAGGGGAGAGAAAAATGGAAGGTTTCGGCTTACTGATGGCTTTGGTGGACGCGATTCCCGTGTTGCTTTTTTCCGGTAGTGCGGTTATAATCGCTTTCAAATTCAAAAGTGTTCTTTTTATTGCGGGTTGTGTGCTGATTTGCGCCGCGGGTTGTTGCAAGGTTCTCTGGAAATTGCTTTTAGCGGTTAAAAAGAAGGATTATAAAGGAATGAATAAGCT
>JAAYHF010000070.1 GCA_012727485.1 Eubacteriaceae bacterium | reverse complement strand
CTCAAGTAATTCCCATACTTTGTCGTTTATGTCATGTCTGTGATATGATGCTTTCATGGAAGGGCTCCTTCTTTTGTTTTCTCTATTATAACATGTTTATTGTCGACAGCGTCTAAGGTATATTGCCTCATATTGATTTTCGGGTTTATGAATAATCTTTCCATCTGTGCCATATCCTTCGTGAGGCGCGCTATCCTGTCATAGCATTTTGTCGGAAACGGATATGGTTCGTCGGTGATTAAGATTGAATTCGATTGGCGGTAAAACCGTGAAAAGATTGCCGAGTACATATCCGAAACCGCCCCGCTTGAGCCGTACTAATCCCCCACGATAATCGACGAATTCCATGAGCCGCAAAAGCGTAATACCGCGAAGCCGAGTAAAAACAGTGTTTCGGGGTATTCCTTTGTAGTATAGAAATGGGAATGTTTACGCTTTAACCCAAATAAAGCGCCTAGTAATCGGGCAATGTTGCCCCAAACGATTAAAAAATTGAGCAAATCAATGAAGCGGTTAAATAGTATCGTAAATTAAACCGTACTCGGAAAAATGTTATGGCTAAAAAACAACCTGCCGTTAAAAGATGAGCTGTTTATAGTGTATTTCCTATTTAAAATTGAAACCGGGAAAGTAAAAATTTCAGGCTAAAGGCGAGAGGTAAAGCAAAAGCAATTTAAAAGACGGAGCAAAAACACTGCAAAAAGGCATTACAAAAGCATCAAAAAAACAGCGGCGCAACAGCACCGCAAAAAAGGCGGTGCTGTTATGCACCGCCTTAAATTTTGTCGATTTACTCGATTTAGAACAGTCCGCTGACTTCGCCGGTGGCGGTGTCAACATCGATTCTGCGATAAGCAGGATCCGAGCTGGTTCCGGGCATGAGGGAGATGGTTCCGGCCATCGGGCACAGGAATCTGGCTCCGCCATATTCGAGAACGTCATGGATCTTAAGCTTCCAACCTGTGGGAACACCCTTCTTGGTCTGATCGTCGCTCAGTGAGAGGTGGGTCTTGACCATCATGGTGCTGTAATCGTTGTACTTGGGATCCTTTTCGAATCTTTCAGCCTTTGCGTTGGCTTCTTCGGTCCACTCTACGCCGTCAGCGCCGTAAACGTTCTTGGCGATGAGATCAACTCTCTGTCTGAGGGGCATTTCGAGGGGATAAAGGAAGGTGATGGGATTGGGCTCTTCTTCGCAAGCAGCAATAACCTGCTCTGCAAGCTCGATGGCGCCTTCTCCACCCTTAAGCCAATGCTCGGAAGCGGCGCAACGGACACCCTTTTCAGCACAGAGCTTCTTGATGAGAGCAACTTCTGCCGGGGTGTCTGTATAGAACTGGTTGATGCAGACAACGGGCTTGATGCCGGACATCTGAACGGTGTGTACATGATGGAAGAGGTTCGCGCAACCCTTTTCGAGAAGCTCGAGGTTTTCTTCTTTATATTCTTTGGGCAGGGGGATACCGGCCTTGACTTCCGGTCCGCCGCCGTGCATCTTCAGAGCGCGCACTGTGGCGACGACAACCGATACATGGGGGGTTAAGCCGGAAAGGCGGCTCTTAACGTTCCAGAATTTCTCGAAACCGATGTCGGCTCCGAATCCGGATTCGGTGATGTGATAATCGAAGAGTTTGAGAGCGAGTCTGTCGCCGATGATGGACGACTGACCGATGGCGATGTTGGCGAAGGGGCCTGCGTGTACGAGAACGGGCTGTCCTTCAACGGAGTAGCACAGAGTCGGGTTGATGGTGTTACGCATCCAAGCGCACATAGCGCCGTCGACTTCGAGGTCGTGGGTGGTAACGGGATTGCCCTTCTTGTCATAAGCAAGAACGATCCTGCCGATGCGGTCTCTGAGGTCTGCCAAGTCGGTGGCAACTGCCAGAATAGCCATAAGCTCGGAACCAACTGCGATACCGAACTTGGAAGTCATTTCGAATCCGTTGTCCTTCTTGCCGTTGGGGCTGATGCCGATACGGATATTTCTGAGGCCCTGAGCGCAGAAGTCCATAACGAAACCGAATTCTACTCTTTCGGGGTCGATGTCGAGTCTCTTGAGATTTCTCTTGGCAAGAGCTTCGTCGGAATAGTTGCGTTCATGCTGCATACGGGCATTCAGCGCTATCATGGCCAGGTTGTGGGCGTTCATGATGTCGTTGATGTCGCCGGTGAGTCCGAGTGAGAATTCGGTCATGGGGATCAGCAGAGCGTTTCCGCCACCTGCCGCGGTTCCCTTAACGTTCATGGTCGGGCCGCCGGAAGGCTGACGCAGGCATCCGCCGACGTTCTTTCCGAGCTTGCCGAGACCTTCGATAAGTCCTAAGCAAACGGTGGATTTTCCTTCTCCGAGAGGAGTCGGGGTGATAGCGGTGACTTCGATGAACTTTCCATCGGGCTTGTCCTTTAAGCGGTTCATGATTTTGATGAAGTCGAGCTTCGGGGTCTTGCCGTAGGGGATCAGTTCTTCGGGAAGAAGTCCCATCTTAACGCGGAATTCTTCTACGCTGGGTAGTCTGGTTTCGGCGTCTTCGGCTATCTGCCAGTCTGCATATTTGGTAGGGTCAAGCATTGTTAACAAATTCCTCCTTGTTTTTATTTTCTGCTTGAAATCGAACGCGACCGTTTTACCGGTAACGACGTTTTTTCTGTAACGGCGACACTGCGCTTTCTTACTTTATTTGCGCGCACATCGTCCGATTAATAATAACACATTTAGCCCCTGAAACGAACAAAAAAGATTTATCTTTCACTTGATTTTCCGCATAGGGCGTTTTTGCGGCGGTTTTTGGAGAGCAAAGCGGTCGAAAAGGCAACTTTACTTAATCCGGCTTGCTCTTTATTCAATTTGTAACGAAATTTTAACCTTCCTCGGAGGCACTCAGTTAGCATTCCCGGCTTTCGAGTAAATATCCTCGAGAACCTTTATCGCATCATTAATATCGTAGCCCGAATCCGCCGATATGCGGGATAGATCGCTTCTTTCCCGCTTCGAATCAATGAAAACCCCCATTTGCTCGCCCCAAGTCTCGGGGTTTGTTATGTCCATTAGTTTGCAGGCGGGGGAAATGACGACCTGCGGGGATATATTCGAGGAAAATATGCAGGGCACACCCGAGACCTGAGCCTCTATGCCCGTCAAGGGAAGCCCTTCGAAAAGGGAAGGCATGGCGAATAAATCAAAGGCTTGGTAAATTTTTCTCCCTCAGCCCTCCCCAAGAACCTTTCGAATATCCTTTTCGATCAAGGGACGCATACTCTCCGAAAACATTGAGCAGTCCGCTTCCCGCAGGGCTTCCCGAACGGCGGGGGCCAAGTTCGGCTTGTCCGTCGCAATTTTCCCCAAACAGCTCACCGCCCATCTGACCGTGATGGGTTTTTCATAGGAAAGCATGGCGATTATATTATCCAAAACCCCCCGGATTTTGTCGGTGGTGTCCCATTTGGCGTTGGCGCCGATGAGGGCAAGCCCCCTGTTTTTCACATAGGTCTTACTGCTTTCAAGCATTCTTGCGAAGGTGTCAAAGTAGGCGTATACCGCACCCGTCCCTTCGCTGAGACGCTCCAAATCCCTCATTGCCGAGCAGGCGAGGTTGTTATCCCCCTTGAGTAAATCTTCCATGAGCTTATCTATCGTTTCCATATTAACATTATAATCAATAATTATTTCCTTCAAATGTTTTTACCCCCAAAAGCGCCTCGGTCAATCGAAAGGGGGCGTTTTTAAGGTTAGGCTGTTAATGCTCTTGCTATTTCTCCCCACTCACAGAACCCATTCGGTCATAAGCCGCATCGGAAAGTTGTTCGAAACTTCGCCCTTTAAAATCTTCTTTCCTTTATAAGCCCGACAGAATAATCGCGAGATAATCGGCCCGATGGCAAAAAATGTCTAATATGTGATAAAATCAAGAAAGAGAAAGGAAGTATTATGGATAAAACGGTTTTGACGAATATCGCCCTGCCCCGCCCGACGGGAACGGAGGGAAACGAAAAAGTAAACGGTTACATTGAAAATAGATTTGCCGACATGGGCCTTCAAGCGCTCTCACTGCCCTTTTCCTGCGCAGTATGGGAGGAAGGCGAAGCTATCCTCAAAGCGGGAAGCCGCACTTTCGAAGCCTTTGTCAACCCCTTTTCCCTGCCCTTCGAGGGGGTATGCGAGGTGGTGAGCGCCTCAACGCTGAGTGAAATCGAGGGGAAAGACCTCTCCGGTAAGATCCTCCTGCTTTTCGGCCCGATAGCCTCAGAACAAATTCAACCCAAAGACTATCCCTTTTATTACCCCGATGAACACAAAGCCCTCATCGAGGCCCTTGAAGCCGCCCGCCCCCGGGCGATAATCGCCGCCACGGGCAAGAGCGATTCCTGCGGAGCTGATCCCTTCCCCCTTTTTGCGGACGGAGCCTTTGATATTCCCGGGGTTTACGTTTCGGAAAATAACCTTTCGGGTCTGCTTGAAGCCTTTAAAAACTCCAAGGCCGAGCTGAAGATAATTTCCGCAAGAAAGCCCGCCGAAGCCCGACAGATCATCGCCCGAAGGGAAGGGGAGAAGGGAAGGGGCAAAATCGTGATATGCGCCCACATGGATTCCCAATATTCCACCCCCGGCGCCCTCGACAATGCGGCGGGGGTATGCGTGATGCTTTGCGGAGCGCAGAAGCTTTTTTGTGAGCAGCAAAGCTTCGAAAATCTGCACACCATCGAATTCGTACCCTTCAACGGGGAGGAGTCCTACGGAGCCTGGGGAGAGCTTTGTTATGCCGAATACTGTGGGGGTGACGGCGAGGCGATCACGGCGGTGATAAACATAGATTCCCCCTGCCACCTGTCCTCGAAAACCGCCGCCGCCTGTATGAATTTCACCGATGAGCAGTTAAAGGCCATTGATGAGCTTATCTCAAAGCACCCCGACGTTGAAGAAGGTGAGTTATGGTATTCCGGGGATCACGCCGCCTATGCCTTTTCGGGCATTCCCTGCATCGCCCTGAGCAGTTCGGATCTTTTCGAAGGGGGGCTTGAAAACACCCACACCCTGCGGGATACCCCCGATGATGTGGACGAGAAGCTCATCGAATCCGCAGGGGAATTCACCGCCCGCCTGACGATGCTTTTGGATAGGTTAATGCCTTAAAGCTTTACATCGGCTAAATGGTGCATGAAAAGTAAAGTCGGAAAGATATAAAAGCGACGATAAAGGCGGGGAAGAAAAACTTTCCTGTTTACTATATGATTTTTAGGTTATTGTGCTTTGGCGCAGATAATCTTGCGAAGTGTTTGGTTGGGGGAATGGTTTAAATGGAACACACCTTTTCGGAGAGGATAATCTTTCATATAGATGTGAATTCGGCCTTTCTTTCTTGGAGCGCCGTCAGAAGGCTCTCGGAGGATCCGACCTGTCTTGATTTGCGAAGCGTACCCTCCGCAGTGGGGGGAAACACCGAAAACCGCCATGGGATAATCCTCGCAAAATCCATACCCGCAAAGAAATTCGGGGTGGTCACGGCGGAAACGGTAGCCTCGGCGCTGAAAAAATGCCCCGAACTTATCATCGTCCCCCCGGAGGGCGAGACCTATCATAAATGCTCCGATGCCTTTATGAAAATTCTTCGCAATAACTGCCCCATCGTGCAAAGCATATCCATAGACGAGGCCTTCATGGATATGAGTGGAATGGGGAGCATCTTCTCCTCCCCTCTGCAAGCCGCCCATGCGATAAAGGACGAAATAAAAAATTCCCTCGGTTTTACGGTGAATGTGGGCATATCCTCCAACAAACTATTGGCGAAAATGGCCGGTGATTTCACCAAGCCCGACAGGGTACATACCCTTTTCCCCGAAGAAATCAAGGAAAAAATGTGGGATCTTCCCTTAAAGGAGCTTTACGGCATAGGCAAATCCACCGAAGCCGCACTTTTATCCCTCGGCTTTAAGACGATAGGGGACGCCGCGGCGGCCGACGAGGAATATTTGAAGCGGCGTCTGGGGGAGAAAAGCGGAAAATGGCTTCATAAAGCCGCCAACGGCATAGACGAAGGCAAGGTGCAGACCGATGAAGCCCCTCCCAAGGGCTACGGCAATTCCGTCACCCTGCCCGAGGACTTAACGGAGCAAAACAGCTCCCTTGTTTTGGAGAAAACCCTGCTTTCCCTTTCGGACAGCGTTGCTTCCCGCATGAGAAGGGATTCTTTCTTGGCGCTCACTGTTGGGGTAAAGCTCAAAACCAAGGATTTTGTCACTCGAAGTCGTCAGCGAACCCTGAACAAGCCCACCTCCTCCACGGACGAGATATTCAAAACCGCCGTCGAGCTTTTCGGGGAGCTTTGGGATCGGCGCACCCCCGTCAGATTGGTGGGCGTTTTCGCTTCAAGCCTTACTAACGAAGAAACCTTTCAGTTGAATATGCTGGAGGGGGAGAGCGCCTTCAAGCAAAGGGAAGCCCTTTCGAAGATAGACGCCGCCACCGACGAGATAAGGGAGCGCTTCGGCAAGGATTCCATACTCCGAGGCTCCATGATCGACCCTTTCGTGAAGAAGGATTGAAAGCTCACGGGCGCAAACCGCCGTTTTTATAAAAGTATGTGATGACCTTGAATAAGTAAAATTTGCCGCCCCCGAATACGCCAATTTCCTCGAAGCGTTTTAAAGCAAAGGCGGAAGAAATAATATGCGGTTAAGCCCTTGAATACCGAAATAAAACAGCACCCCGCTTTATGGGTAGAGGTGCTGTTATTGTGCTTGGGTCGGTAAAGCCTTTGAAACATGAAATCCAAGAGTAAAAATCCGCCCGGTAATCCTGTAAAAAAGAGCCGAACATCATATTGCCGGCGATAAAGCGCAAAGCATAAATCCCCCCGGTGAACCCACGGCATAACCGTGAAATGCTCCGGGGGAAATATTTCATTCTGACAAATGGATTTATGCGCTTAAAGTGTCGTTTTTGAGATAACGCTTCATTACTATATATCCTGCGTTTATCTGTAATTGTCAGCCCATGTGTTTACCCCATGCGTTGAAGGAGTTTGTAATTATCCGCCCGATAATCCTGCGGAAAAGAGCCGTATATCTTTTATATTGCCGGCGATAAAGCGCAAAGCATAAATAAACCCCCCGGCGAACCCACGGCAATACCGTGAAACGCTCCGGGGGGAAATAGCATTATCGAGAAAAATTTTCTTCAAACGTTTACCTTGTCAGCCCTTTAAAGCCTCCGCCCCCTCAAGCTCCTTTAGAGCCGCTTTTTCCTTCGTCAGATGCAACTTGAGCAAAACGAGGGAAAGGCTCGCCACAATCAAAGCGGTTATGGGGGGATTGAGCCATAGCCCGGTCAGCTTCATCGGATAAAGGCTTCCCAATACCGCCATGGGTGCGATAAAGGCCATTGTTATGGATATTATGGCGGAATAACCCGCCTTGCCGATGGCGGAAAGATAGCTTTGCACCGCCATTGAGATCCAACGGGTCAAATAGGTGAAGGAGAAGAAGGTGAGGGCATTAAGGGACATGGCGATAAGGGCGACTTCCTCTTTTTTAACGAAAATGCTGACCATCAGTTCCTTCTGCCAAAGCATGATTCCCGCCATTAAAACGGAAAGAACTCCGCAAACGCCGAAGCATCTGCGCTCAATTTCAGCCACCCGCCCGTAGTTTTTGGCGCCGTAGTTATAACCCACTGCGGGCTGAATGGAGTCGCACATACCGTAAAGCACGGGACACATTATCCCGTCCGCATACATCATCACCCCATAGGCGGAAACCGCCATCGTTCCCCCCCATTTTGAGCAGTGAAGAATTGATGAAAAGGGAGGTGATCCGCCCCGAGACATTGTCCAAGAATATCGGCATTCCGTTGGTTATTATGGCGGTCAAAACTTCCTTGGTTATCTTGGGCTTTGTGAACCTAAGCTTGGTTTTCTTGAAAAAAAAGGGCATGAATCCTATTAAAACGCAGATAAACATACCGGAAGCACAGCCCAGCGCCGCCCCGTATATCCCCATTTTAAAGACGATGAGGAAAAGCGCTTCGAAGGCGGCGGAAAGAACGGACATTAATATATTTATCATCATCGAATACTTCACCTTGCCGCATATCTTCAGATAATTGTCCACAGCGAACAAGATGGTGATAAAGGGCGAGAAAAGGGCGTATATTTTCAAATAATCCGCGGCGAGGGCGGCAAGGGTGCTGTCTGCGCCCATCATGAGGGCGAGTTTTTCCGCAAAGACGAAAAGCAAAGCCCCGAGGACAGCTCCTGCGGCGACGATCATAAGGCAGGCGGCGGAGAATATGTTGCAGGCCTCCTCCTCCTTTTTTTCGCCCAGCTTAATGGCTATGGGAATGGCGGAACCCACTCCCACCAAATCCGATATGGCAAAATTGATTATCACCATGGGCATGGCGAGGTTGACCGCGGCAAAGGCCGTTGCCCCGAGCAGTTTGCCCACGAAAGCCCCGTCCAATATCTGATAGAGGGAGGAGACGAGCATACTGATTATGCCGGGTATGGCGACAGTGGCAAAAAGCTTATTCGGAGAAGCTTTTTCGTATAAAGTTTTGTAGTCCATAATTCTCCTTGATTGACTGTTATTGCCTTATTTTCGGCTTTAGACGAACCTTTTGAGTATAAGGCAATGCTTTGCTTATGTCAACAAAAAGATTGTTTTCTCACGAATGGATTGCTTGCGTCAGTCAAGCTTGGTGTTCCTTCTGTTGACGGTATTCCATGGAGGAGATTTTTTTGTTGTGATTGGTGAAAATATCGTCGTATTCCCTCTCGCTCATGATGAAAACCTCCGGGGTATCATTCATGAAGGGAACGATGAGATAAGCGAGGCGGTACATTCCGAGATGCACCCTGAAATTCTTAGCCCCGCTTTCGGGTTCTCCCAAATGCCGCTTTAAAACATGGATCACATTTTTAATCACCTCATGAATTTTGGTGAAATCGTTGAGCTTGTCGCTGTTCACCTTCGGGGCTATGAGGAATTTCTGTTCATATTCGAAAAGCAGGCTTTCAAATTCCTTTAAGGTCTTTTCGGTGTAGTCAATGGGCACATAAGTGGCGCTTATCGTGTCGCTGTTCGGCTCATGGGCTTTTAATACGGCGCCTATCGCCGTCATTTCGGCCTTGAAGGCGGCTCTTGCTTCCTCGATGGTCTTTTGGTTGCGGTTGGTGGCGTAGTGGTTGTGTTGCATTTCGTTTATCTGCGGATATTCGATGAAGCCGAATTTCGTCAGGTGGTTGATGCTCTTGGCGTAAAGGGTGTGTATCTCATAACCCAGCCCGGCTATCTTGAGATTTTCCAGAGTGTCCACCACCGCCTTTTTATCGAGAATGTAGTCCACCCCGAAGATGGTGACAAGTCCGGAAATGCTGAATACTATTACCATCTCCCTGAAGGAGTCGTCCATTATGATTTCGTGCAGTGAGGGGAAATAGGTTTTCATGATAAAATAGCAAATAAGCCCGCATAAAATAAGCATGAGGGTGACATAGAAGGTGTATTTTCTTTTCATTGAATTCCCGCCTTGTGATTGATTATCGGTGCAAACAAACAAAGATTATGCGCTTGCCCTATCCGAGCTTTATTGCAACATTTGAACCGACAAAAGCATTATAATACCCGCCGCCCGCCAAGACAAGTAAGTGTGTCATTTTAAGGAATAATGCCCGGTCTTGTCTTGTCTGCGTTTGCCTTTCGGCTTATTCGATGAATTTGCCCGGATTTGTCTGTTCGGAAAATGGGAAGCGTGAGAAAGCATAATACCGTGTTTTTATATGTTGCAATTTTAAATCGGCAGTCCGCTAAAAGACGGAGCAAACCGTATACTGCTCCCGTAAATACTAACATAACACCCTTCTGCCCGTAAATATAAAAGCATCGCCGAATAAACCCCATAAGCGCTTGCGTTCGCCGTTATAAAAAGCCGTTATAAGAAAACGAGAAGGTTAAGGCTATACCGCACAAAAGAAAACAGTGAAAAGCGACCGCCCTATTAGCTCCAAATTTAAAAGAACCCTCTTACCATTTCACGCCTGCCTTTGGAAAGGGTTGTTCGCCTATGGTAAACCGCTTGCAAAGAAAGATTATTAGCTTATGCGGGTAAAATTGCCGTGCCTGCCTTGTGACCGATGCCAAAAGACGGAAAGACTTGCTGAATCTATTGACTGTCGGAGGGTTTTAGACGCTGTCGACAATAAATCAAGCCAACACCGAAGCCCATATTGCGATACACCTAACCCGAACAGCCGCCTCATAAGAAGATGTATACTTCGCATACCTCGTCGCGATACCTCTCCAGTCCTT
>JAAYHF010000012.1 GCA_012727485.1 Eubacteriaceae bacterium | reverse complement strand
GGCGGCTCCATGGTGCGCCCCGGCAAACCCACCCTTGATGATGTCAACGATTGGGAAAAGGTTCTGAAATTCCCCAACATTGACGAATGGGATTGGGCAGGAAGTGCCGAAGTGAATAAGGACTATCTCAAGGCAGACAAATGGAACACCATTTCCATGCTCAACGGCGCATATTTCGAGAGATTGGTTTCCTTCATGGAATTCCAGCATGCCGTCGTCGCCCTCATAGACGAGGATCAAAAGGATGCCCTCCACGCCCTCTTTGAAGCAACCACAGACCTTTATTGCAGGCTCATTGATAAGATAATAGAGTATTTCCCCCTTATCAATGCGATAAATGTTCATGACGACTGGGGCAGCCAGCAGAACCCCTTCTTCTCACAGGAAACCGCAATGGAAATGATCGTTCCCCACGGCAAGAAGCTCGTTGATTATATCCATTCAAAGGGACTTATCGCAGACCTCCACGCCTGCGGACACATCGAAAAGAGAGTAGAATGCTTCATAGAGATGGGTTGGGATTCCTGGAGCCCGCAGCCCATGAACGACTCGGCTAAGCTTTACGAGGAGTACGGCGACAGGATAATCATCGGAGTGCAGGTCCCCCCCGTGGCGGCCGACGCAACCGAAGAACAGCAGGCAGAAGCGGCCAAGAAGATTGCGGATAAATTCTTCGTTCCCGGCAAGCCCGCCAGCTTCAGAGCCGCGGCCGGTCCGGAATTCTTCCAGAAGGAACTTTACAGACTTTCCAGAATCAATTACTCAAAATAAATCGACAACATTGGCGGCGGGCATAATTTAAAAACCCGCCGCACTTTACTTATCTAAGGACTATGACACCATATAAGACCATATAAATTAATATAAAGGAGAAAACATGGTTAAGAAGATCCCGTTTGATGAGAAAGAAATGCAGGCAATCGGAGAGGCGCCCGGAATGTTCGGCGCTCCCCCGACAAAGATCCTGAACAAACCCGCAACAGGCAGAGAGAATTACAGGGCATTCTATGCGAAGCACCCCTATTGGCAGCCCGGATTAGGAGGAAGCGATTCGGCCTTTTTCTGCCCGGCAGTCATCCCCGACGACATAGCCCGCCATTTCGTCTATGATGCAAGCGCCGCGGAAATGAGGGAGAAAAACCCGAATTTCGACGGAAAGGATATGTTCGGAATTGATTGGGAATTTGTTCCCGCCGCGGGCGGCTCAATGGTGCGCCCGGGAAAACCCACCCTTGATGATGTCAATGACTGGGAGAAAATACTTAAATTCCCGAATTTGGACGAGTGGGATTGGGAAGGCAGTGCAAAGGCCAATAAGGATTATCTGAAGGAAGACAAATGGAATGTCATCTGGATGCTCAACGGCGCTTATTTCGAAAGATTGGTTTCCTTCATGGAATTCCAGCACGCCGTCGTCGCCCTCATAGACGAAGATCAAAAAGATGCCCTCCACGCCCTCTTTGATGCCACCACGGATTTGTATTGCCGCATCATCGATAAGGTGATCAAATACTATCCCCAGGTTGATTGCATCAATGTTCACGACGACTGGGGCAGCCAGCAGAACCCCTTCTTCTCGCAGGAAACCGCAATGGAAATGATCGTTCCCCACGGCAAGAAATTGGTGGATTACATTCATTCCAAGGGTCTTATCGCAGACCTCCATGCCTGCGGACACATCGAGAAGAGAGTCGAATGCTTCATAGAGATGGGTTGGGATTCCTGGAGCCCGCAGCCCATGAACGACACCGTGAAGCTTTACGAGGAGTACGGCGACAAGATTATCATCGGAGTTCAACTCCCGCCCGTTGCCGCCGATGCAACCGAAGAAGAGCAGGACGCGGCGGCCAAGAAAATAGCGGAAACCTATTGCATACCCGGAAGGCCCGCCAGCTTCAGAGCCGCAGGACCGGATTATTTCCAGCAAGCTCTGTATAAGTATTCGAGAATACAATACAGCAAATAAGCCTTGTGTGAACCGGTGATATAATAATCAACAGCCCCCAGCAGATAGGGAAACCTTCTGCGGGGGCTGTTGTGTTTGAGGTTCTATTGTTATAATCGGGTCAAAACATATTACCGGGTCATTATATAAAGAATAGGTCGCAAGCTGTTTGGGATTTTTATAGTTGTATTTATGCGGTATTGGTATTTACCATACAATAGTAAACCGTGAAAAGCCACCGTCCTATTTACTCTATAAAAAGAACACTCTTTTAATTTCACGCTTGAGCGGAGAGTATTGTTCTGCGCGGTAAACCCTAACGAAGAAAGAAATAGCATACTTATGCTGGAAAAGCCTGTTGGGCGTATGTCGTGCCGTGTATAGCTTAAGTCGAAATGTGGGTATTGACTTAGCCTATATTTATCGCTTGATTGTGTTGATAATAGGGAATGACCGATTGAATTCATCAGGCTCAATGATTTAAAAGATGCTTGGGGATAAGCCTCCTTTTGGCAATGCGCCAAGAAAATGCTCCTTTTAATCTTCCGGTAACATTGCGGGAAAACCAAGCGGAGTAAAATATACAGGGAATACGAAAAGGAATTAAGCCTGCCTATTTCTCAAAACCCTCATCTCTTATATTCTCATCGGCAAAAGAATTAAACCGATGGCTTACTCATCGGTTAGTTTTGGATTGTTAGAGGTATTGTCTGTTTAGATCGGTTTTGCCTTCCGATTTGGGGAAATATACTCTGTTGACTTTGCACCGCAAAAAACCTGCAAAACCCCTATGAATTTACCGCCGAGCGACAAACCGAATATAATTGATTTGTCGGCTTCACTCCACGGATTTCAAGGATTCCACCATATCAATCTTCTTAAGCTTAAAGTGCATCACCGCATTGACGATGAGGGAAAAACCGAAGGTCAGAACAATGGCGTAAATATAGCAACTTGCCGTTACATTGGGCACAAACATCACCGAATCCACCTCCGCGGTTTTTATTACGAATTTTTCGAGGGGAACGCCCAAAAACATACCGCAGGCTATCCCCAAAAGGGTGGAGATGATGCTTTCGCGGTTCACATAGGTGGAAACCTCCCCGTCGAAAAAGCCCAAAACCTTTATGGTCGCAAGCTCCCTGCGCCTTTCTGTGACATTGATATTTGCCAGATTGTAAAGCACCACAAAGGCCAGCGCCCCTGCGCAGATAATTATAACCACCACAATATAATTCAGGCTTGAAACCAAATCCCTGAAGGTTTTGCCGCTTTCCGAGGTGTAGGAAAGGGCGAGGATATGGCTGTTTGAAAGCATTTCGGTGGAAAGAGAGCTGTTTTTGGTCGTATCCGGCATAATTGCCATGAAGCAGTTTATATCGCAGGGTTTGCCGAAGTAATCTTCATAGGTATTTTTATCCATATATATGAAGTTCAAGGCATAATTCTCGGTGATGCCGCTGACGGGTATATCCGCATAAGCCGTATCCGAAATATAAACCCTCAGTTTATCTCCCACCTTTACCGAGCAGAGATTGGAAAGCTTTTCGGCTATAACCACCCCGCCGGGGGTAATGGAAATGGGATTTTTTTCCACCCGGGTTTGCAAGATTATGTAATCCTTTAACTCTGCCGTGTCCTCGGGAACCATCAGGTAACATTCCCTTTTAGTGCCGCTTGCTCCCACTGAGGCGTTGACCGAATGATACCCTCCCATTATATGGGAAGAAGCGTAATCGCTTTTATCGAGCAGGGCGGATATTTCCCCGCGCTGTTCATCGGAAAGGTCGCTTTCGTATATGCCGAGCAGATCGTATTGGAAAACATTCTCATATTGCAAATCCACAATGGCCGAAATCGCATATTGAAGCCCGAAGCCCGTGAAGGTCAGGGCGGCACAGCCCGCAACTCCCACGATGGTCATTAAGATTCTTTTCTTGTAGCGAAGCAAATTTCTTATGGAAACTTTGCGTAAAAAACCGATGCGGTTCCACAAAAACCCTATCCTCTCCAAAAGAATAACCTTGCCTGCGGGGGGAGATTTGGGCCTCATCAGGGAGGCGGGGGTGTCGAAAAGCTCTTTATAACAGGCGAAAAAGGAGGTGAGGGTGGTGCAAAAAACCGCCACTGCGGTCACGATAAGCCCGAAGCCCCATTTAAAGGGGGCGATGATGGAGGGCATTATGTACATCACCCGATAGGCATTGAATATAACGGTGGGAAAGAGCTTAAAACCGATGGCAAGCCCCACCGCACTTCCCAGAAAACTGGCTAAGGCGGCATAGGAAAGGTATTTCGCCATTATCAGGAATCTGGGGTAGCCGAGGGCTTTTAATGTTCCTATCTGCATACGCTGTTCTTCCACCATTCTCGTCATGGTGGTGAGGCATACCAAAGCCGCCACCAATATGAAGAAAACGGGGAATACCGCCGCAATCTTGTCTATCCTCTCGGCGTCCTCCGCAAAGCTTCCGTATCCCGGGTTATTACTGCGGTTCAGCACATACCATGTGGGTTTTTCCACCTCGGAAAGCTGTTTGTAACCGTCGTCTATCTCCGCTTGGGCTTTGTCCAATTCCGCCTTAGCTTCTTCAAACTGTTTGGGATAGGTCGCCTTTGCCTCTTTCATCTCCCTTTCCCCGGTTTTTATCTGCTCCCGGGCGTTTTTTATGGTGGAGTCGAGGTATTTTGCCGCATTGTTTTTCAAACTTTCGAGGGAGGCGATATAGGCGAGAAGCTCAATTTCGCTGTAATCCTCGGGAAGGGTGATAAAGTCCCCGCCAAATGTCTTTAGTATCTCGGCAAGTTGGGGGTAAATCTCCGCCACGGTTTTAAGATCCTCGGGTTGGGTGGCGGCTAATATATCCCTTATTTCAATGAGCATTTGAAGCTGAAGTTTACCGTCCTCAAGTTGGCGGCTTGCTGAAGCCATGTTATCGTTGTACTGCTCAACTCCGGCTTCATACTGCTCTTTCGCCTCGTCCAATTCCCTCTGGGCGGCATCGAGTTTTTCCGAATTCTCGCCGTATATCTCGTCGTATCTTTCCTGTTCCCTTTCATCGGCAACTTTTTCGAGTTTCTCGGTGTAGCTTTCGATTATCTGATCATAAAGCTCATCATCGAAGGAAACGCTTGCCGTATCCCTCAGGCGAATGTATATATCGGTGTAAACCTCATAAGTAAAGGCGGAATCCGGCACATACATATAGCTGGTTATGTTGCCGTTGCCGATATTGCTGCTGCCCCTTTCAAAGGAAACATACTGCACGCTCTGCACAAAACCCACTATGGTAAAGGTATTGTATTTTATGGAATCCTCCAGAGAGCTGTTGTCCTCTCCGCTTAAGGTTATCTTGTCGCCCAGACGGTATTCGCCCGCCATGATGCCGTTGTCCACGATGCACTCATAGGGTTCGTTCGGGAATCGCCCCTCGGTCAAAACGGGTATGTCTATGTATTCTCCATCGGTTAAACATTTCGCCACATCAATGGAATAAATCCGAACGATACTGCTCTCGTCTCCCGTGTTGCAAAAGGCGTCCAGCGAATAGCCCGGCTTCATATTCTGCACATATATTAAAGAAGATATTGCGTTTAAATCCTCCTCGGAAAATCCCATGGTCGATTTAAGCTGTATATCCGCCAGATTGTATTGTTCGTAGTAAGCCTGCGCTGTGGTTATCATGTTCGGGCAGGTGGTCTTTATTCCGGCGAAAAAACCGGTGCCGAGGGCTATAATGGCGAAGATCGAAAGAAAGCGGTTTCTGGTCGCCTTGATTTCGGCAAAAGTATCTTTGATAAGTGCGGCGTATTTCATTTTCATGTTTGTTCCTCTTGCAGACGAGGTATTCTATGTGTCGGGTTATGCTCTATATTTATGGGCGTGGGATTGTCACCATTCTATGTTTTCAACGGGAGTGGGGTTTAAATTCACTATTTCCGATATGACCTTTGCGGATTTCATGGTAATTATCCTGTCCGCCATGGGGGTTATCGCCTGGTTATGGGTTATAACGATGACCGTCCTCCCTTCGTTGCGGCAGGTGTCCTGAAGCAGTTTCAATATGGTTTTGCCCGTGTTGTAATCCAGCGCCCCCGTCGGCTCATCGCAAAGCAGAAGCTTGGGTTTTTTCGCAAGGGCTCTTGCGATGGAAACCCTCTGCTGTTCCCCGCCCGAAAGCTGGGAGGGGAAATTCTTCATTCTTTCGGAAAGCCCCACCTGCTTTAAAACCACCTCGGGCCTTTCGTGATTTTTGCATATCTGGGTCGCAAGCTCCACATTCTCCCTGACGGTGAGATTTTGCATCAAGTTATAGAATTGGAATACAAATCCTATATCGTATCTGCGGTATTCCGTGAGCTGTTTGGAGGAAAAGGAGCTTATATCCACCCCGTCCACGATTATCGAACCCTCGTCACAACTGTCCATTCCGCCGAGCATATTCAAAACGGTGGTTTTGCCTGCTCCGCTGGAGCCGACTATCACCGCGAATTCCCCCTTGTTTATCTCAAAGGTGACTCCGTCGGAGGCGGTTATCACAACTTCCCCCATTTTATATCTTTTGTAAACGTCCCTCATTTCCACAAATGCGCTCATTATTCTGCCCTCCCCGGAGTAAAAATAGGTGCGGTGTAAAACATCAGCCCCGTGAAATCGTCCACCAATCCCTTGAGCCTTTCCTCGTCTTCCCCATAATTTACGAATATATCAATGATGCCGCTGAAAAAGGAATGGGCATAGGCTCGGGCGAGCAATTCGTCCTTGTAACCGTAAGGGGAAAAATATTCCTTAAAAAGGCGGGCGGAAATCGCCTGAGTCATCATCTCCTTGACCCCCTCGAATTTGCTCCCCTGCGCCTTCAAGGTCAAGATGATGAATTGGCTCTTGTTGGTCAGAAAGAAGCCCGTGATGCTTTCCGCAATATTCTTGACGGACTGCCTTGTGAGGGGCCCCTCATTGGGTATATCGGCAATGAATTTTGATGCGACAATGAGGGTATCCTTCAAAACCGCCTCGAAAAGAGCGCTTTTGCTCTTAAAATAGGAATAAATGTTTCCCGCGGTCACTCCCGCGCTTTTCGCTATTTCCCTTAAAGAAGCGCCCTTATAACCGTTTTGTGCGAATACCTCGGTGGCTGAGATTATTATTTTGTCTCTTATTTCTTTCTTTTGTATTTGCATTATTAAACACCCGTTTATTATTATAGCTGTTTACTTTTTTTTTGCAATGAAAAAAACACCCGAAGGTGCTTTTTAATAAATCGCTAATCGGCGTTTCATGAGAAAAGGGTGATCCCCGAGTAGGTCAAAAGGCTGTAAAGAAGCCCCCGAAGGGCGGCGCTCACGGAAAGGCGGCATTTAAGCAAATCCAGGACGGAACCCATCAGTGCCGTAAAAACCAATACCACAGCGCATCTCAGGGAGAAAAAGCCCGCATTGACTAACCCCAAGGAGAAAAGCAAAATGGGAGTTATCCCGAAAGCCGCAAAATCAATGCAGAATGATATGATATTTTCCTTTGCGGTGAAGGCGGTGAGCCTTCTGTCTGCCTTGTCCGCATAAAAAAGGAGGGAATACAAAAGGGAAATTATCGTTATCCAACCCCATTTGGGCAATAATGCGAAAATAGAGAAAGTGCCGGAAAGGGAAAAGAGGATAACATATATAAAGCAAAGGGCAACAAAGGCGGCAATGCCCTTTTTATCGGGAGTAAGCTTCGGTTTTTGCAGGAACTTATCCCTTCCTCCCCCGAACCCGCCGAAGATGTAAGCGGCGCAGAGAACTATCCCATGGGAGGAATAGCCCATTATCATCAATATCGAGCGATAGGGAAGGCTTATGGGCAGATAGTAAAGTAGGCAGGGGATCAACACCGTCACAAACACGGCGATAAACCAAAGCGCCGCCTTTTTCAAAAGATGTCCCTTGGGCATAGAGGGTATTTCTTCCATGCGCTCATAGCTGTATTTATCCGCATATCTGAGTATCTTCATTATATAGTAAAGAATATAAAGGATTACGCACGCGGAAAGAATGAGGGCTATCGGACGGAAATAAAGCTCCTTTGAGGGAATGTATTCGATGTTATCCATTCCTGCGATGTTTTCAACGGTTAAAACCGAGGTTTCGGCGTCCGACATCAGTAAGCTGTGGGTACGCAGTTTTAAGGAGGTGAGCTTAGCGCCTTCTCCCAACCTTTGGGCAAGAAGCAGGTTGTCCTGCGGGGAGGAAATGTCGTCAAGTGTGGAGCAGATGATATGAATGGGGCAGCTCAGCATTTCGCTGTTTAAAAGCGAAATCCATTCTATTTGGGTATCCACGGTAAAATTGATTATATCGAAATCCGTCTTTTCCGATAAATTCAGGGAACAGCCCGTAAGGGTGACGCTTGCGGGGGAAATATATCCGAAGGCCGCTGTTTGAAGCACAGCCCTCGCCCCCTCCCCATAGCCTATGATATGAATATTATCCATCGTCAGCTTGGAGGTTTGGGTGTAAACCACTAGCGCACTGAAAAACTGCTCCGCTATATAATTGGAGGTTTTATAACGGTAGGGAACTGTGCCGAAGGAATTGCCCTGACTGGGCAAGTCGAAAATGAATACAGAATAGCCGCATTTCTTTAATTCATGCACAATTCCCGTCAGCTCGCTCATATCCCGGGATATATCCCCCACGATCATCACTCCCTTGCCGCTGTTGCCCGCCAAATAGCGGGAAGAAATCCTCTTGTCGTCGAGATTCTGAAAATACATCAAATCCGCCGAATAGAAGGGGAGGGAATAAAAGGCGTTATAGGCGAGAAGTAATATTGCCAATATGTATAGCATTATGATTTTGCGTTTATCTTTTTTATTCAATGCGGCTTGTTTCCGTTTCTGTTTTTAGCTTATCTATGATTATATATCAATCGGGGGTGGGTGCAAACAAATAGGCTTGACAAACAATTATATAAACTTTCCCTTCGTTTTTATCTATGGGTAAATTACTCGGACAATGCGGATTCCCATTGCATTAAGCAGAATTTGGAGTATAATGCCTTGGATGGAAAACATGGGATATTGTGATTTATCGAGATGCTTGAAAACCCCCTTATTTGCTTTGCCGACCGCAAACACAAACAGTGTGAAACACACGGGTAATGTGATACACAATGCGTTGAACAACATTAGTGTGCAACACAATGAAAGTGTGTTACATACTGAAAGTGTGTTGCACACTTTCATTGTGTTATGCACCATAAGTGTTCCCGTCGGTTTCTGCGATGCTACCCTTTTGTTCTTCTCCTGCGCTTTTTCATCGTTATGGCTTGGTTGTCCATTTTTGTGTTTTGACAAATTTTCATATCCGAGGGCATTATTTGCGTCGTTCTCTTTGTATTATGCGGGTTTTCATTTTATTATGGAAAATGGAAGAAGCACTTCGGTTTATCTCGCAAAGAGGCATATAGAGCGAAGCGCTTATTTACGAATGCCCTTTGGCAAACCCGGGAAAGGTATGGCCGTTAAATGAATAATGATATAATCACTTCGAAGGCGAACCTGACGGTTAAAATGATAAAAAGTCTGGGCGAGAGGAAATATAGGGAAGAAAACGGGCTTTTTATAGTAGAGGGGGAGAGATTTGTAAATGAGCTTTCCGCCATGCGTATCACCCCCGAATATATCATCGCCTCCCCGGCTTATGGCGATAAGGCGCTTCCCATAGCAAAGCGCACCTTAAGGGTGAGCGATGAGGTTTTCAGGCACTTGTCCGATGTGGTCACCCCCGGCGGGATAATGGCGGTCTGTGCGATTCCTTCCCATGAGGAGCAAAGTCTTTTCTCAATGAAGCGCATTGTTTATCTTGACGCCCTTCAGCTTCCCGACAATGTGGGGGCAATAATAAGAAGCGCCGCCTGTGCGGGTTATGATGCGGTGGTGCTGGGCAAGGGCTGTGCGGACTGTTATTCACCCAAGGCGGTGAGGGCGAGCGCCTCGAATATCTTTCATATCGGCGTTTTCTTCGACAGGGGCGGCTTGATGGAAGGATTAAAGGACAGCGGTTTTTGCATTATAGGGGCGCATTTAAAGGGAGAAATCACCACCCCTCTGAACGCGCAGAAGCTTGTATTGGTGATAGGCAACGAAGGGAAGGGCATGAGCGATGCGCTCACAGGTATGTGTGACTCACTTGTAAAAATACCCATAAAACAAGGCTGTGAATCCCTGAATGCGGCGGCGGCAGCGGCGGTTTTGATATATAAAAGCATAGGTTATTAAAGGAATAATAAATGAAAAGAAGCGAAGCGAGAGAAAAGGTTTTCAAAATAGTATTTCAAATAGAGTTTTACGATTCCTTTGAGGAAATGGTGCCGAAGCTTGTCAGTCAAGAGGGCTTGCACGGTACTCAAGGTGAATATGCCATGGATACGCTATTCGGCATACTCCGAAAAAAGGAAGAAATAGACGGTATAATTTCGGATAATTTGAAGAATTGGACGCTTCCCCGCCTTTCCAAGCAGGCCTTGGCCCTGCTTCGGTTGGGGGTTTACGAGATAATATACAACGACTCCATTCCCGATGTGAGCGCGATAGACGAAGCCGTGAAGCTTTCCTACATATACTGCGACGAGAAGGACAGCACATTTATCAACGGCGTATTAAATCAGGTTTATCAGGCAAAAGCCAAATGATACTCGGCATTGACACGAGCAATTACACCACCTCGGTATCCGTCGCCGGGGGCGGGCGGATTCTCATGGATAAAAGGAGAATGCTCAAAGTGAAGGAAAATGCCCGGGGCTTGAGGCAATCGGAGGCTTTTTTCCAACATATAAAAGCCCTCCCCGAGCTTTTGGAGAGCTTGGGCGAATTAAAGGATATTAGCGGCATAAGCGTTTCGGTGAGTCCGAGAAGGGTTGAGGGCTCCTATATGCCCTGCTTCGTAGCCGGTCACATGACAGCCCGCAGTTTAGCCGCCTGTATGGGCTTGCCCCTTTATGAGTTTTCCCATCAGGAGGGGCATATAAGGGCCGCTTTGATGGGCTCGAAAATTGAGGAAACCGAACCTTTTATATGCGTTCATCTTTCCGGGGGAACAACCGAAATTCTCGTCTGCGAAAAGGATTCCCTCGGTTATCGAACAAAGATTGCGGGAAAAACCATGGATATAAGCGCGGGTCAACTTATTGACAGGATAGGCACTCTGTGTTCGCTCCCTTTCCCCTCGGGCAAGGCGATGGACAGCCTTTACGACCCGGGGGCTGAAGACATTTTCAAGCCCTCCGTCAAGGGCGCTCAGGTGAGTTTTTCGGGAATAGAAACCCGGGCGGCCAACCTTTATAAACAAGGGAAAATTGATAAAATAAGCCTTTTCAGCGGCATTTTCAATGTCATCTCCGATAGCTTGAGTTTGGCGGTCAAATACACGGCTCAAAACGAAGGAATAAAAAGAATCCTCTTTGCGGGAGGGGTCAGTTCCTCGGCGAACATCGCCGGGAGAATAAAAAGGAAATTATCGTGTAAAACTCCGGCGGAAAACAGCGGCATATACTGCGAATTTTCCCAAGCAGTCTACGCCTCGGACAACGCCGCGGGTCTTGCCCTTTTGGGCGAAGAAAGGAGAGTAAATGGATGAATATGCACTGAGCGTCAGCAGGCTTAACGCCTATATATCCAAATTGATCTCCTCCGACGACACCCTTGCGGATATATCCGTAATGGGTGAGATTTCCAATTATAAGGAACATTCCTCCGGGCATCTTTATTTCTCCCTGAAGGACGCCTCATCGAGAATAAATTGCGTGATGTTCAGGAGCGCCGCCTACAAGCTTAATTTTGACCCCGCCGACGGAATGAAGGTTATCGTCAGGGGAAGGATAGGCTTATATGAGAAAAGCGGGGTTTATCAGCTTTATGCGGAGGAAATGAGGGAAGCGGGGGTGGGTGCGCTTTATGAAAAATACGCTCAGCTCTTGGCTGAGCTCAGGGAAAAGGGATATTTTGACAAGGAAAGGAAAAAATTCCTGCCCTATCTGCCGAAAAAAGTGGCGGTGATAACTTCCCCCACAGGGGCGGCTGTCAGGGACATGATAACGGTGATGAAAAGAAGAAGCCCCATCACGGAAATCATCGTCTGCCCCGTATTGGTGCAGGGGGCGGGCGCTTCCCGTCAGATAGCCGATATGATTGATTATGTGAATTTGCATGAAATAAGCGAACTGATCATCATAGGTAGGGGAGGAGGCTCCATTGAAGACCTTTGGGCTTTCAACGAAATTGAGGTGGCTCAAAGTATCTACGATTCGAAAATTCCCGTCATATCCGCAGTGGGTCATGAAACGGATTTTACCATTGCCGATTATGTGGCGGATATGAGGGCTCCCACCCCCTCCGCCGCCGCGGAGCTTGCTGTGCCCGATTTGAGCGATGTTCAATTTGCCCTCGGTCAGTATTTGACCTTAATAAAAGAGGGTGGGGAAAGGAAACTTAACTCCCTTAATAAAAAACTCGATTCAATCCGAAAAAAAAGGGTCTTTACTTCCCCTTTAAATATTCTCACGAGCAGTCAGCAGACGGTGGATATGTTTTCGGATAAGATAAATACCGCAATAATTTCAAAGCTTAAGGCGGGGGGCGTTAAATTGGATTTACTTTCCGCCCTTCTCAAGAGCCTTTCCATGGATGAGGTTTTAAGCAGGGGTTATTTGGCTGTGCAAAAGGAAGGTCGGCTTGTCAGAGCCGATGCGGTGGGGGAAAATGAGGATATAACCTTGGTGGGAATGAATAACATTATCGAAGTCAGGACAATGAAAGTGAGAGAGAAGAATGGCTAAAGCACTTAGCTTTGAGGATAAGCTATTGAGGATCGAAGAAATTGCGGAAGAAATGCAGAACAGCGAATTACCCCTGGGCGAATCCGTCAGCCTTTACGAAGAAGGGGTGAAGCTTATCAAAGAATTAAGGAAGGAACTATCCGCGGCGGAAGAAAAGGTGAAAATCCTTTCTGCCCTATGCGATCAGCCGGTGTTGAAGGATTATGAATGATATTAAGGATTTAATCGGATATATCGACGATGTTATCCAGCGCTATATGCCCGAATCCGTCTACCCCGAGGTGATATACGAAGCGATGGGTTACAGCCTTTTCGGAGGGGGAAAACGGATCCGCCCCCGGCTTATGATAGCTTCCTGCGAGCTGGTGGGGGGAGACAGGGCCTTTATCGAGCCGCTTTTTTCCGCATTGGAAATGATACACACCTATTCGCTTATCCATGACGATCTGCCCTGCATGGACGACGACGATTACCGCCGGGGCAAACCCACCAGCCACAGGGTATTCGGAGAGGCGAATGCGGTGCTGGCGGGGGACGCTCTTTTGAATCTTGCCTATGAAACCCTTTTTAAGGGTTATCTTGAGGTGGAAAATAAATCTTCTTATAATAAGGCCTGCCTTATCCTTTCTCAAGCGGCGGGTTGCGGCGGAATGGTGGGAGGGCAAACGGCGGATTTGCAAAACGACGAAACCTGTCGGGACGAGAAAATTCTTAAATTCATATATTCCAATAAGACAGGGGCTTTAATTAGGGCGGGGATATTGTGCGGAGCGCTGAGCGCCGATATATCCGCGGAAAAATTTGACCGACTTGATAACTTTTCACGCTGTTTGGGGATGCTCTTTCAGCTGACAGATGATATACTTGATATGGACGGGGAAAACCCGGAGCAGGGCAAAGCGACCTATGCCGCCCTTTTGGGGAAAGAGGGTTGCCTTGAGATAATAAACAAATATCTGAATCAAGCAAACGACGCCCTTGAGATATTCGGCCAAAGCGCGTCGGAATTAAAAAACATGGCCATGGAAATAGCTGTAAGAAACAATTAGCGCAGTTCTGCGAAATTTCATGCGGATAATATATAAAAGAAAAAAGGAGAAAAGCAAATGGAAAAAGTAAAAGTGGCAATCAACGGGTTTGGCAGGATAGGTCGTCTGGCATTCAGACTGATGTTCGGTGACGATAGGTATGAAATCGTCGCAATAAACAACCCCGGAGATCCCGCTGCCTTTGCTCATCTGCTCAAGTACGACACCTGCCACGGCAAGTATAAGACGGATGCGATCAGCGCAAAGGAAGGCGCCATTGTTGTTGACGGCGTTGAAGTACCTCTTTTCGGAGAAAGAGAACCCGAAAAGCTGCCCTGGAAGGAACTCGGAGTGGATGTGGTTTTGGAATGCACCGGTAAATTCACCAAGTTGGAGGACGCCAAGCGTCACATCGCCTCCGGCGCGAAGAAGGTCGTTATCTCCGCCCCCGGAAAGGGAGATGTCAAAACGATCGTAGCGAATATCAACTACGATGCCTTGGACGGCACCGAGGAAGTGGTATCGGGAGCTTCCTGCACCACAAACTGCCTTGCTCCCGTGGCGAAGGTCTTGGACGACAACTTCGGCATCGAAAACGGATTCATGACCACCATTCACGCCTATACCAACGATCAGGTCGTTTTAGACGGCACCCATAAGGATTTAAGACGCGCCCGGGCCGCCGCTCAGAATATCATTCCCACCACCACCGGTGCGGCAACCGCGGTGGGACAGGTTCTTCCCCAATTAAAGGGCAAGCTTGACGGAAACGCCATGAGAGTTCCCGTGATGACCGGCTCCGTGGTGGATTTGACGGTTAAGCTCAAGAAGAATGTAACAGTGGAAGAAATAAACAACGCCTTCAAAGCCGCCGCAAACGAAACCTTGGGAGTAACCGAAGACCCGATAGTTTCTTCCGATATAATCGGCATGAGCTACGGCTCCTTGGTGGATTTGAAGCTCACCCAGGTGCTTGATACCGACGGAAGCCAGCTCGTAAAGGTGGTCGCCTGGTACGATAACGAAATGAGCTACACCTATCAGCTCGTCAGATTGGTCGGATATATTTATAAATAAATCGGAGAAGATAATGAGAACAATAAAAGAAGCGCCGCTTAATTCAAAAACAGTGCTTTTAAGGGCGGATTACAATGTTCCTCTGGACGATGAAGGCAATATAACCGACGATCTTCGTATTTCCTCCACCCTGCCCACCATTGAATATATCCTCAACGGCGGGGCTAAATTGGTTATATGCTCCCACCTCGGC
>JAAYHF010000069.1 GCA_012727485.1 Eubacteriaceae bacterium | reverse complement strand
TCTTTATGATTGGCTGTTGGTTTTTTGAGGGGATAACAGAAGGCGGAAAGAAATTTATTAAGTGTATAGAAGTGGTGAAGAATATGCCCTTGAAACTTTCATGCCTGCGGCGTGAATTTTTTCTTGCTTATTTTTGGGGGTTAGGGAATGGGCTTTAGTGAAGTGTTTATTGAATAGCAAAAACAAGAATAACGGAAAGCCATAGACGGGAACATACACAATATAGCGCAATAACATGGAAGTGTTCCCTATTGTAAGGGCTTCGCCCCGCCCGCCTGACCGCATTTAACGAACTCTCAAACCGCCGTTCCTTCTTTCTTGTGAAATGGTAATATTATTTACTTCGGCGCAAGGGCGATTGCGATTGTCTTTATGATTGGCTGTTGGTTTTTTGAGGGGATAACAGAAGGCGGAAAGAAATTTATTGAATGTATAGAAGTAGTGAAAAATATGTCCTTGATAAACTTCCATGCCCGCGGCGTAAATTTTTTCTTGCTTATTTTTGGGGTTAGGAAATGGGCTTTAATGAAGTGTTTATCGAATAGCAAAAACGGCAAGAAAGGAAAGCCAAAGACGGGAACATATACAATATATCGCAATAACATGGAAGTGTTCCCTATTTTAAGGGCAGTGTCGCCCCGCCCGCTTAATCCCATTTAACGGCAACCGTCAACCGCCGTTCCTTCTTTCTTGTGACATAGTCATTTACTTTAGCGCAAGTACGATTGCGATATGTCTTTAACCGCCAATGTAAGTCTGCTTTGCCTTCACGCATATTGAACAACAAGAAACGAAAACCAAAAAACCCAACCCCCTCCCGTTTCCATGTCCTCCCACGCTCATTCAATAATCCCCCCCGTAAAACCTCCCCCGGGGGCAAAATTCCCGAAAAAATCCCTTATATGCCTTTAAAATCGCCTTTTAAGGCAAAAATCAAGTTGTGTTTTTCTGTGGGGGAAGTTATAATAAAGCGTAGAAAGCCGTGGCGCAGTTTAAAAAAGCAACATGACTGCGGGTTTCTCCTCCATTAGGGGGTGTTTTTATTTTCTCCGGGGCTTTTTACGCAGGATATATAATTTATTTAGGAGGTCTTTATTTCAATGGAAAAGTTCTTTCAGCTAAAAGAGAACAAAACCAATGTCACCACCGAAATCATTGCGGGCCTTACCACCTTCTTCACCATGGCCTACATTATTGCGGTCAACCCGATGTATTTAAGCCAGTCGGGAATGGAGTGGGGAGCGGTATTCCTCGCCACCATCATCGGCGCCATAATCGGCACCCTCTTCATGGGGCTTTTCGCCAATGTGCCCTATGCCCAGGCTCCCGGAATGGGGCTTAACACCTTCTTCGTCTACACCGTCGTCTTCGCCTTCGGCTACACTTGGCAGCAGGCCCTTTCGATGGTCTTTATCTGCGGAGTGCTGAATATCCTCATCACCGTCACCAAGATACGCAAGCAGATAATCAAATCGATCCCCAAGAGCCTCCAGAGCGCCATCGGCGGCGGAATCGGCGTATTCCTCGCATTTTTGGGCTTTGTTGATGCGGGCGTGATTAACTTCGGGGCCACCGTTCCCGACATCACCCCCCTTAATACCCCCGCCCTCTGGCTTTTCTTGATCGTTCTTTTCATCACCATAGCCCTGCTCGTACTCAAGGTCAAGGGCGCAATACTCATCGGCATCATCTTCGGCGCGCTCATCGGCATACCCATGGGTGTCACCGTCACCGCCGACACCATCTCCTTTGCGGAGTGCTTCGCCGCCCTGCCCTCCACCTTCGGTGTGATATTCACCAAGGCGGGTATACCCTCCCTCTTTGCGGACTCCTCAAAGCTTCTCATCACCATAATGACCATCTTCTCCTTCTCCCTTTGCGACACCTTTGACACCATCGGCACCTTCATCGGCACGGGCCGCCACACCGGCATCTTCTCCGAGGAAGATGAAAAAGCCATGGAAAACAGCGAAGGCTTCAAGACCAAGATGGATAAGGCCCTCTTTGCGGACTCCATAGCCACCTCCATCGGCGCGATCTTCGGCACCTCCAACACCACCACCTATGTGGAAAGCGCCGCCGGAATAGGCGCGGGAGGAAGAACCGGACTTACCTCCGTCGTCACCGCCCTTTGCTTCGCCCTTTCCGCCTTCTTAGCCACCTTTGTTTCCGCCATACCCATGGCCGCCACAGCCCCGGCGCTGGTTATAGTCGGTATAATGATGCTCGCCGATTTCAAATCCATCAACTGGTCCGATTTCGAGGAAGCCGTTCCCGCCTTCTTTGCCGGAGTTTTCATGGCCTTCGCCTATTCGATCACTGACGGGATCGCCGCGGGCTTCATCTTCTACTGCCTCGTTAAGATCTGCAAGGGACAGGCTAAGGAAGTCCACCCCATTCTCTGGGTGGCCAGCGTGCTTTTCATCATCAACTTTGTGATTCTTGCGGTAATGTAAGTTATTAATCTTTAATTCAAAGAACCCCGTGGCTTTAACCGCGGGGTTCTTTTTGTTCGGGAAGTTTTCTTTTCGGCTTTTTCCTCGCCATGGCGCAACCGCATCTATCCGCCGTCAAGTTTCATATTATCAGCCGCCCGAAGCGGTTTATCCCGATTTAACCCGATATAAACCTTTAACGATGTTTCAAATTCAGCCGCCCTCTTGCGCTAAGTTCGGCACACAACAAGAACGAGCGCCCC
>JAAYHF010000011.1 GCA_012727485.1 Eubacteriaceae bacterium | reverse complement strand
GAGTATATTTTACATTATGACCGGGTCAGAAAATATAAGGCTGTCACTTGCTTTTCACGGAATTCCCTTAAAAGTCATTGGCGTTAAACCTTCTGACCGGGTCACAAAGTAAAGCAAGCATTTATCAGCTATACAAAATTGCGGGAGTTATAGCATTATCAAAGTGACTTTGTTCACTTTATGACCGGGTCAGAAAGAAAAATCTTAAAATCATAACCCGATTAAAACTTTAAAGAGTATATTTTACATTTTGACCGGGTCAGAAGATAAAAGGCTGTCACTTGCTTTTTACAAAATGACCGGAGGTCATTTTATGACCGGGTCACAAAGTAAAGCAAGCATTATCAGCTATACATTCTTCGCCCCTGAACCCGCAATCATACAAAACCACGAACCCCTTTCCCCTTTACTTACCCCCCGCCCCCCCCCTTTTTCCACTTTCCCCCTTTCTTTTTTCATATAAAAGCCTCTTTGTGATAGAATATACCCAAAGCCTCATGAGAGGTTAATCGGTATGAGACGGTCGTGAAATATGGCAGATATGTATTCCCGCACAGAAAAGCTGATAGGCTCGGCGGGGGTTGAAAAGATCAAAAAATCGAAAATATTCATCGCAGGGCTTGGCGGGGTCGGCTCCTGGGCGGCGGAGGCGGCGGCAAGAAGCGGCTTCGGGCGCATCACGGTGGCGGACGGGGACATGATCGATCAGACAAACCGCAACCGTCAGCTTTATGCCCTCTCCTCCACCGAGGGGGAGAAAAAGGCCCTTTTGGCCCAAAGGCGGATAAGGGACATAAACCCCGAATGTGTTGTCACCTCGCTTTGTATTCGCCTTACCCCGGAAAACCTCTGCGAATACATCAGCCCCGACACCGATTTTCTGCTGGATGCGACAGACGATCTGCCGGTGAAGGTGGCTATGGCGAAATACTGCGAAAAGCAGGGCATTTTTATGGTTTCCTCCATGGGAACGGGTAAAAAGTTGGATATAACCCGCCTTAGGGTCACGGACATATATAAAACCGAGGTCTGTCCCATGGCAAAGGCAGTAAGAGCCTTATGCCGCAGGGAGGGGGTAAACGCTTTGAAGTGCGTATGGTCCGACGAGCCGGTTTCCCACTCCTCCGGGGATATGCCCAGCATGGTCTTTGTTCCCGCGGCGGCGGGGCTTTTGGCGGTAAAAACAATGGTTGAATACCTTTTAAAGGAATAGGTTATGATTTTAAAGAAAAGTTTGTTGAGTAAATTTGCGATTTTCCTCGCTGTTTTTTTGGCGGTGAGCTTTATTTTTGCGGGGGCGGTGAACGCACAGGACACAATGGGAGATCTCTCCGAGGAGGGCAACCCCTCCGAGGACGGGTCTTCGGAAAGCGATGTCGAGCCGGGGGAGACGGAATCCGCCACCATAAGGTATTTCAGGGGAAGCGTCATAGCCGTGCAGACGATCACCCAAAAGCAGGATTCCAACATGGCGGCCCATGAGGTTATCCAATATTTGGAGGTGAAGATAACCGAGGGCGCATACCGCAACCGCGTTTATTCCGTCACCAACAACGCCAACACGCAGGATCCTTCGAATATGGTTTTCTCCCTCAACGACAGGGTCATGTTGGCGGCGGAGATGACCGAAGATGAAAGCGACATCGCCAATATTTATATCCACGACTATTTCAGGCTGGATATTCTCGTTATATATTTTGCGGCCACCCTTTTAATAGTCATTCTCATCGGCAGACAGCAGGGAATAAGGGTGGCGGGAATGGCGGTGGTGATCGGCCTTTGCTATTATTATCTTTTCGTACCCCTTACACTTAAGGGAATAAACCCGATTATCCTCGTTTCCCCCTTCTGCCTTGTCTTGGTGGCCTTCAACCTCTGGGCGGATCTGGGATTTGGGCGGGATTACATCGCCTCCTTCATCGGCACCGCCGCCTCCGTCACCTGCGCCGCCCTTTTGGGTATGGTCGCGGAAAACACGGGGCATTTGGTGGGCTTGGGAGAAACGGAGATAACCATGATGCTCTATATGCCCGAACACTACGCCATGGATTTCAACGGGCTGACCTTCTCGCTGACAATGCTTCTCACCGCCGGCATAGCCATGAATATTTCCGGGGCAATATGCGACTATATGATTTCCGCCAACAGCTCCAACAAATATATATCCATGATGAACCTTTTCGTCTACGGCATACAAAAAGGCCGCAGTACCATGGCTAAGTCCAGCATAAGCCTTATCTTCGCTTCGATAATAAGCTTCGTTCCCACATGGATCGTCTATGCGGGTTACGAAACCCCCCTTTTCGCACTTTTGAATATGAATGTGGTGGCGACCCAGCTTTTCCGCCTTTTCTCCGCCCTCATCGGCGCAACGGTGAGCGTGCCCATAACCGCCTACATCTTCGCAAAACTGCTCAGGGGAAAGTCGCTTTATTCGTAAAAGAACCCATGGAACCCATGGAAGCTTATCTTAAGTGACTTATTAAGTTTATGGCAGCCTGTAAAGCTTAGGCGGGGAAACTTTGCCGAAGCTCAAACCGATAAAAACACCGAATGGAAGGGAGCATACAATATGAAAAAATGCTTAATGGGGATAGCCATTCTGCTATTCGCCCTCTTGTTCCAATTATGCAGTACGGGAATGGGGATTTTCTCCTTGCTCATCGGGAGCGTGGGGCTCGCCGTGGCCATCGGCGGGGGCATTTCTTCGGAAAGGTGATCGGCTCGCCCTTGTCGAAGGGCGGGAAATCAATGTTTTTAAGGATATCGTAAAGGGCGGCTCGGAGGGCTTAACCCTTCCGATAATGGTATAAGAATGGTAAAAAGAGCGTTGAAAAAATCCTTGGGAGTGGGCATCGGCACCACGATCGGGGTCTGCATTCTCCCCCGGTTGCTTTTCAAAAATACCCTTGGCGATACCCTCCCGCCCCTTTGGTTGCAAACCGTCCTTTGCCTTGCGGTGAGCCTTGCGGCGGCCTTTGCCCTGAATATGTTGATCGAAATAGCCAAGGCGAAGCGGGGAAGCAAACCCACCGGGAGCAATGGGGATAAGTAGCTCACCCCTTGACCTCGGATAAACAAATGGGGATAAGTAAAATCGACCCTTGACTCCCGAGATAAAGAAGAAATGCACCGACCCATATACCCACTTAAAGAAAGCCATTTCGCTTGATAGGGAGAAAACGGGAATTAACGCTTATCGTAAACCAAGATAAAATCGACCGCAAGGGCTAAAATAGGAAAACCGCTTCACGCAATATCCGCCCATATCGTCAGGAACGCTAAGGAAAACCAAGGAGCGCAAACGCCAAACGACGCTGATTTATTAAGCGAAGCGACGGGCAATATAAACCACTGCCACCCCCATGCAATAATCCGCCCTTTGCCCTGCGGTGAGCTTTGCGGCGGCCTTTGCCGTGAATATGCCGATTGAAAAAGCCAAGGCGAAGCGGGGAAGCAAACCCACCGGGAGCAATGGGGATAAGTAGCTCACCCCTTTACCTCGGATAAGCAAATGGGGATAAGTAAAATTGCACTTTGACCCCCGAGATAAAGAAGAAATGCACCGACCCATACACCCGCTTAAAGAAAGTAATCACGCTTGATAAGAGGGAAACGGGAATAAACGCTTATCACAAACCAAGATGTAGCAAAGCAAAAAGAAACGGAAAACCGCTACACACAATATACGCCCATATAGGCAAGAACGCTAAGGAAAACCAAGAAGCGCAAACACCAAACGGCGATGATTTATTAAGCGAAGCGACGGGCAATATAAGCCCCTGCCACCCCCTTGCAACAAACCGCCCTTTGCCCTGCGGTGAGCTTTGCGGCGGCCTTTGCCGTGAATATACCGATCGAAAAAGCCAAGGCAAAGCGGGAAAGCAAAAATACCGGGAGTAATGGGGATAAGTAGCTCACCCCTTGACCCCCAAGATAAAGAAGAAATGCACCAACCCATACACCCGCTTAAAGAAAGTAATATCGCTTTATAAGAGGGAAACGGGTATAAACGCTTATCACAAACCAAGATATAGCGAAGCAAAACAGAAACGAAAAACCGCTTCACGCAATATGCGTCCATGTCGGCAAAAACACTAAGGGAAAAACCAAGGAGCGCAAACACCAAAGGGCGATAATCGAACAAACCAAACAACGCCGGATAGCTTTTTCTGCGGATAAAAGCATTTCGGCATTGCAACGCAAAAGAGCGAACATACGGCTAAAAACCATTTAAGCGCATTTCACAAAAGAATAAAACGGGAAAGGAAAAAATATGGAGAAAAAAAGATTCGCCCTGCTTACCAGCGGCGGGGATTCGCCGGGAATGAATGCGGCGATAAGGGCAGCGGTGAGAAAATGTATCAGCATGGGTATCGAAATATACGGCATAAACCACGGTTATCGGGGGATATTCGAAAAGGACCTTCGCCCCATGAGCCGATACTCCGTGGCGGACATTATCCAGCGGGGGGGAACTATCCTTTATTCGGACAGATGCGACAGAATGATGGACTCAGACGGGCCCGCCGAAGCCGCCCAAATACTTTCCGAATACGAGATAGACTCCCTCATTGTAATAGGGGGCGACGGTACATATAAGGGGGCGGAGGCCTTGGCGAAGTGCGGGGTGAAGGTGATGGGAATACCCGGCACGATAGACAACGACATCGCCTGCACCGACAGCACCATCGGCTTCGACACCGCCGTAAACACCGCCCTTGACGCCATAAGCCGCATAAGGGACACCACCAACTCCCACAACAGAATAAACATCGTTCAGGTAATGGGTCGAGCCTGCGGCAATATCGCCCTTTATTCGGGCTTGGCCGGGGGTGCGGAGGCGATATGCGTTCCCGAAATACCCTACGACCCCGACGAAATAGCCCAAAGGGTTATAACCGGGAAAAACAAGGGCAAACTCCACTGTATAATCGTCTTTGCCGAGGGCGCGGGGGATATTAACGCCCTTTGTAAAGCCCTCGAAGAAAAAACCTCCATAGAAACCCGTCAAACCGTCCTCGGCTACACCCAAAGAGGCGGCAGTCCCACAGCCTTCGACCGCATCTTGGCCAGCACCATGGGCGCCATGTCCGTCACCCTCCTCAGCCAAGGCGAAGCAAACAAAGCGATCTGCCTGAAAAACAACAAATACATCTCCACCGACATCACCCAAGCCGTAAAAATGCAAAGAGTCTTCGATAAAAGTATATATGAACTTGCCATGGTTCTTTCCATTTGAAGAAAACCCGTAAAGCGAAAAATGATGCAAATTCGCTTTGCGGGTTTTTCATTTCCGTAATGATATATCGGCCTTATTTGAGCCGAATAGTCGAGGGCGTGGCAAAATAACCTCACAACCAAAGAGAATAAAATAAACAAATTTATTATTCTGTGAAATTGCTGAGTAAGGTCATTACCTCCTTTTTTTTCAAAACCCTGCCTGCGGAAACCACCTTTCCTTCCACGACAAGCGCCGGTGTGCTCATTACGCCATAAGCGGCGATTTCACCGAAGTCTGTGACATGCTCAATGGTGGTTTCATTCATTCCAAGCTCGGCAAGAGCTTCCTTCACCGCTTTTTCAAGCGCATTGCATTTGGCGCACCCGGAGCCGAGTACTTTGATTTCCCGAAGGGTTGCATTGTTTTCTTTTGCTTTAAACAAAACCATATTTTCTCCTTTTCTCAATTAACGATGGTAAACTCCGAATGAATATTTTTGAGCGATATATAATAGCCGTTTAAGCCGGTGACATATCAAATTTCATTCATTGTATTTCCTTTCATATCAAAATAAATTGAAAAGTATTGAACAAATAACCGATAACAATGATCCCCGCCGTACATATACCGATAAACAAGCCCAATAGCCTTGGTTTTACCGCTTTGCGAAGCATTATCATCGAGGGCAATGAAAGCGTGGTAACAGCCATCATAAAAGAGAGTACCGTGCCGAGTTTTGCCCCTTTTGCAAGCAATGCCTCCGCAACAGGTATCGCACCGAAAATATCTGCGTACATGGGAACTCCGACAAGGGTCGCGATCACGACCCCAAAGGGATTATTGCCGCCCAGTACCGTTTCTATCAATTTTTCGGGTATCCAGTTGTGAATGAATGCGCCTATACCCACTCCGACAAGAACATAAGGCAAAACCTTTTTAAAAGTTGTAACCATTTGTTCTTTGGCATATAATAATCTTTGCTTTTGATTAAGCGAAGGGGAGTTTATATCGACCTGCTTCACGCCTTTGATGAAATCCTCAACATATTCTTCCATGTGTAACTTTTCAATCAGCGCACCGCCGATAACGGCTATCACAAGACCAAGCACCACATAACTAACAGCCACTTTAGCCTCGAATATACTCGTAAGTAATATCAAGCTTCCCAAATCGACCATGGGAGAGGATATTAAAAAGGAGAATGTCACGCCAAGGGGCAAGCCCGCCCCCGTAAAACCGATGAACAAAGGAATTGAGGAGCAAGAGCAAAAAGGCGTAACTGTTCCGAGTAAAGCGGCGATGCAGTATGCGCCGAACCCACTGAAACGCCCCAGTATTTTCCGACTGCGCTCCGGAGGGAAAAAACTCTGGATATACGAAATCACGAAAATCAAAAAGCAGAGCAAAACGGTTATCTTCAAAACATCGTATATAAAGAATTGAACACTGCCTCCAATACGAGTCATCGGGTCAAGCCCGAAAGCCTTCAGCATTTTGCCGACAAGCTCATTCAACCATTTCATGCCGAGAAGCTGATTTTGAATGAAATCCCACATCAGCAACACTCCACGCCTTCTTTGCCGCAGAAAAGCTCCCCTATGAATTGACGAAATGCGCTCAAAGTTTCACAGTTAAGTGAATAATGGCACCACTTTCCCTCTTTACGCACAGAAACAAGCCCGCATTCGCACAGGGTTTTCATGTGGTGGGAGAGCGTTGGCTGTGTAATCTCAAATTTGTCCAACAATTTGCAGGCGCATATTTCTTTGGAGGATAACATTTGAACGATTTGCAAACGGGTCTGATCTCCCAACGCCTTGCAAATCAAAGCAATATCAATCGTATTCATACCAAACCTTTCATATAGATATTTGTCTATCTGTTATTGTAAGCAATATATAGATAAATGTCAATATGAAAAAACAAATATAAGCCGTACAAAAATACCGACTCAAAAGAACAAAAAACCACCTTAAAGCCCTTGCCCAACTCCCGATCAAAAAACCGCCACTTACTTTCGAGAAATCGTTTGAGAAAAAACCTCGTCAAATTATTTCGCCGATATTTGCAAGCCATAACAGAAAAAACCACATGAATAAGCATTTACTACAAAAAGCGGTAGCCTTTGCTACCGCTTTTTGAATGTAAAAGCAACTTAAGACCCACACCGTGAACTTCTTATCTTTTGACCCACCCTCGCAAAAAATCCGCCCCTGATTTTTTGCGAAGAGGAGGAATTCATGGAGCATAGTCAAGGCTGTCCACCCAAAGGGTGGATCAGACTTGCGTCGCGGAATGAATTCCGACGCGCCGAAGGGTGGATCAGACTTGCGCGCGGAATGAATTCCGCCGCGCCTCTGCTCCCGCATCATGAAACTTAAACTAACAACAACTACACTGCTATCATCAATAAATAAACTACAAAACTCGGGAACCTGTGTTCCCGAGTTTTGAAAGCTATAGCAACATAAAAACCCACACCGTGAACTTCTTATTCCTTGACCTCTCCTCGCAAAAAATCCGCCCCTGATTTTTTGCGAAGCGGAGGAATTCATGGAGCATAGTCAAGTCTGTCCACCCAAAGGGTGGATCAGCCTTGCGGCGCGGAATGAATTCCGACGCCGACGCCGATTGCGTATTCCACCCTCCTCTTAAACACCTCACACCCAAACTCATAAACCCCTTCAATCTCCCCCGTAGCATGGTAACTGTTAGCGGCGCACCCCCCGGAGCAGTAAAGCTTGGCCCAGCAGTTCTCGCAGGGCTTCCTCGAATAGGCGTTGCAAGCGGCAAAGCGCTCCCTTAGAGCCGTGTTGGTTATACCCTTCCAAATGTCGCCCATGATAAACCCTTCTTCACCCACGAACTGATGGCAGGGGTAAAGCTCCCCGGTGGGGGTGACGGCCAAATATTCCGTGCCGCTGCCGCAACCCGAAACCCGCTTATAAATGCAGGGGCCGCCCTCAAGATCCAGCATATAGTGATAGAATGTTATGGGATTGCCCTCATTGTTCCTTTTGATCATCTCCAGAGCAAGCTTTTCGTATTGCTCGATAATCACGGGCATATCCTCGGCGGTGAGGGCGGCGGGGTCATCGGGAGCGCAGACCACCGGCTCCATGCTCAGTTGGGTGAAGCCCAGGGAAGCCATGTGCATGATGTCCTCGAAGAAATCCGGGTTGGCGTGGGTGAAAGTACCCCTTATATAGTAATTCTTATCGCCCCTTTTTTCGGCGAATTCTTGGAATTTTGGCACAATCTTGTCGTAACTGCCCTGCCCCCGATAATCCACCCTTTTCGCATCGTGAACGGATTTTCTCCCGTCCAAGCTCATTACCACATTGGTAAATTCCCTGTTGGAAAAGTCGATCACGTCCTCATCTACCAGCATACCGTTGGTGGTCAGGGTGAAGCGGAAGTTTTTGTTGTATTTTTCCTCCAAGCTTCTTGCGTAAGCGACGGTGTCCTTGCAGACCTGCCAATTCATCAAAGGTTCGCCGCCGAAGAAATCCACCTCGAGATTTCTGTGGTTTCCGCTTTGCTCGATCAGAAAATCCATAGCTCGCTTGGCAGTCTCAAGGCTCATAATCGCCCGCTGTCCCTTGTAGCGCCCCTGACCGGCAAAGCAATAACTGCAATTCAGGTTGCAGGTGTGGGCCACATGGAGGCAGAGGGCCTTAATTTCCTGCTTTTTGCCCTTGAGTCGCTCGAAGATCGCCATATAGGGGTCGGGGGAAAAGAGCTTGCCCGCATCAATCAGCTCTTGAACCTCCCCGATGCACTCCTCGGCCTCCTTTGCCCTGTCGCCCCCGAATTTTTCGCATATCTTCGCAATTATCTGCTCCTTGGAAGATTCCTCCCAAAGGGAGATCACCTCATAGGCCATGTCGTCCACGCTGTGTATTGAGCCGCTGAAGGTATCCAGCACTATGTTCATACCGTTGAATTTATATTGATGTATCAATTATGTTAAGCCTTTCTTGTATATTAACGGGGAAATGACACCAAAGCTTTTATGCGCCGTTTCCCGAAGTAGATCCCGATTTTGCCATTTAAATTAACCGACCGTGGAAAACCGAGAGAATCTCTCGGAAACATTCCCCCATAAAAAACACTTCCCGAACAAAGGCAACTTTACGCTCGCCTTTGTACGGGAAGTGCAAAAGTCGTTTATTTATGGGCTTTTTCGCACTGCTGATTGGCTACCCCGCAGGAAGTCTTGCAGGCGGACTGGCAGGAAGTCTGACATTCGCCGCAACCTCCGCTTTTTTGGCTTGCCCTCAAATCCCTGACTTCGATGGTCGTTATATGTTTCATGTTTACCTCCTTAATTGTCTGCGCTTACCTCGCAGAATGGGACGGGGTTTATTATACATTATTTTTGCGGGGGTGT
>JAAYHF010000068.1 GCA_012727485.1 Eubacteriaceae bacterium | reverse complement strand
GATGCGGCACACCCCCGAATTCCCGTATATGACATACTCGCCCTTCTCAAACATGACTCACCTGCCGCCGACCTTATTTTTTTATCCGATCGACCTTTCTTCATTTATATTATATCACCATTTACGGGAAAAAGTAAGGGGCAATTTGGAAAAAAGCTTATAATATCGGGCATTTTTAAGCCGAATCGCTCTTTTCGTAAAAACGTCTTCCATAAAAGCAAGTTGCTTTAAACATTAACAAAGCGCTTATCTCTGCGAAAATCCGCATATCTCCCCGGGGGGATACGCCAAACAAAAAAGCTGCGGTTAAGCAGCTTCGTTTCTTCATATATTCATTTTAATTCAATCGAAATCGGTGCTTGTTCGATACAATCACGGTTAATTTCACGAAAATCAACCCGAAGGAAACTAATTTTGCGTAACTATTGCTTTCTTCCGCAATACTTGCAATAAACGGAATTACCGTCAATGGCCTGCCCGCAGTGTTTGCAATAAATACTTTCCTCCGACAAGCCCCGCTTCACCGCCCGCATCGTCTGCTCGATGGCTCCCGAGGTGATGTCGGCGCTGTCCTGCGCCATGTTCTTTAAGGCGGATTTATTCTGCCCGATAACCCGCTCGGCGGAATCCACCATTATCTTTCCGCTTGTGGAAGCAATGTCCGTTAAATCCTCCCGGCTTTCTTCCACCATGTATTTGGTGGCTTTTATCTGCTTGCTCATGAATTTCGCCCTGAAGCGGGGACTTAAAATGCTCAAAAAGGTGAAAACAAAGACCAATATCACGATTATCGGCACAATGAAAAAGAGCGATTCGAAAATGATGTTAAATCCGTTAAAACCCATCTGCTACCTCCGTTTTCCGAAGGCATTATAACACAGGGCAATTATAAAGGAAAGTTTAAATTCCATTAGAGCCGCCCCCCTAAAGCTCCCATAATTCAATATGAAACAAAAAAATCCTCTTTACGCAAAAACATCTTGACTAACTTACTCCAATAAGATAAAATACACACTGTTGCGTGGAGAGATGCCCGAGTGGCTAAAGGGAGCGGACTGTAAATCCGTTGGCTACGCCTACGATGGTTCGAAACCATCTCTCTCCACCATCAACAAAGCGCATCAACCACAGGTTGGTGCGTTTTGTTGATGTATTGAATGAAGGTTTCGAAAAGGGCGACGGCATAGCCGTAAAAACAGCCCCGTGCGGCTGTTTTTAGCCCGTGGCTTGCGAAACCATCTCTCTCCAATAAATACAAAAAATACCGCTTACATAAACGATTAATACTTAATTCACGAAAAATTCACGAAAAAAAATGAGAAGGCCGCTATTCCTTCTCTTTTCCAACCCCAACCTTATCAACCTTTTCAGCTCGGTCTGTTTTTGTTTGCCTTCAATAGCTTGGTATGTCTGCATCGTATTTGAGATTCATACTATTAAATTGACGGTTTACGGCGTCGTTTTTTATTTTGAGACGCATATCCTGAACGCTTCTCATAACTTACTTGATTATTTCGTTCAAGTTTCTCCTTTTTCTTCAAGAAATTCATATAGTAGCGTTTCAGCTTATGAAAGAATTACTACCGTCAGATTCTTCCCAGCCCATGAGATAAGTCGGCGAGACGCCGAGAGCGTATGCGAGCTTATCTATCTTGTCACACCGCATATTTTTAATATCGCTTGTTTCCCATTTTCTGACCGTGCTTTTACCGACACCGACAATGTTGGCAATTTGTTCTAATGTCAATCCTCTACTTGCTCTCAACTGCTTTATTTTGTTCGCTATATCGTTTTCCATTTTAAATATTCTCATTCCAACCCACAAGGTATACGGGTGTAGTCCCTAATGCTTTCGCCAAAAGCTCAATATTGGTCTTTGGTATGTTCCGGATTACGCCTGTTTCATATCTTTGTATGGTTTGTCTGCTTACTCCCACTTGTGCGGCAACTTGAGCTAATGTCATTCCCATAATTTTACGGCGTTCCCTAATTCTCTTTCCTGTAATGTTTTCCATTTTCCGATGCCCTCGTTTCTCCTTTCTGCATGTCGCGTTTTTGCGACTTTGAGCTGAAAAAAATCTCGTCCGTTTCTTCCCGTGTCAAAGACAGGGCTTCGATAATTTTATATGCCTCGTCTATAGTGAAGCCTTTGCTGCTTTTAGCCATTTTTTGTAAAAGGCGCAACCGTCAATGCCTATTTCTGTAGCAAGTGACGATTGAGATTTCCCCCTTTCGATAGTTATTAAGTGTAATTTTCAGGTGTTTATTTCCATTTTAGATTTCCTTTCGTGTCGCATAATGGCGACGGCATAATCATCTTATCATTAATGTCATCGTATGTCAATAATAAAATAGCATAAATGCGAAAAATGATATTGCGAATATGCAACTGTGGATGTATAATAGAGTTGAGGTGAAGATATGTCTTTAACAGGTCGAATGATAAGAGAAAGAAGAAAAGAATTAGGAATGAACGCAGATACATTGGCTGAAAAACTTAAGGTGTCAAGATCTACTATATACAGGTGGGAAAACGGTGAAATAAATAAAATCCCGATAGATTTGATACCCAACATCGCAGAGGCTTTAGATACCACACCCGTATATCTTGCAGGTTGGAGCGAAGCTGAACCTGACGGCATTCATTCATTACAAGATTTATACGATACTATAAGAGTACTTGAAGAATATGCAAAGGAAGACGGGGCCGATAAAGGCTTAATTAACTACCTTGAGGCTTTAAAAGAGACTAAAATACAATTCGAACAGCTTAACCCCAACATTCTCGAGGGAAAGAAACCTACTTCTCCCGGCTCGAAATGGATTCCCGTTCTCGATAAGGTTGCGGCAGGACTGCCCATTGAAGCCGTGGCTGGTGTATTAGACTACGCGGAGATAACCCCCGATATGGGCAGGGAATATTTTGCTCTGCAAATCCGAGGCAATAGTATGGAGCCGCGGATATATGAAAACGATGTTGTCATAGTCAGAGTACAATCCGATGTTGAAAGCGGGGATTTAGCCATAGTTCGCATAAACGGCAGTGACGCCACTTGCAAAAAAATACTCAAATATAAGGGAGGAATAACCCTTGTATCAAATAACACCTCTTATGAACCTTTGTTTTTCTCGAATGAGCAGGTTAAAGAATTGCCTGTTGAGATTATCGGGAAGGTAGTTGAATTAAGGGGCAAATGTTAAGGAGTATAGAATGAAATTTTTAATCGCAATCTCTGTTGTGATTATTTATCTCGTTCTCGATGCAGCGTTTCCATTTCTGTTGAGCTTTCGCCCCCCGCTTCCATTC
>JAAYHF010000067.1 GCA_012727485.1 Eubacteriaceae bacterium | reverse complement strand
ATATTATCGGTTTGGCGTTGTTTAGTGTTGCGTATCTGACTTTGTTTATTGTTTGCATTGCGGTATATAAGCGTAAAAGACAATAAAATTAAAAGAGGGAAAATTTAGCGATGTGACCTGTGCACTGGTCACAATGTAAAATAAAAGACAAAGATAAACATCATACCGATGACAAGATAATCAAGATTGAAGAACAACGAAAATTTGAGGGCAAGGTGCATACGACAGATAAGCGCCTTGCCTTTAGAAATATACACAAGCAAATAGGTATCATAAATTATACAACCCAACAAGTAAAACCCTTTATTTTTCCACAGTTCGAACTCTTTCGGCAAGCTGTATTTTTTTATCATTTTGTCCCGGCAACTCATTATATTCTGGATCCGTTGTATGAAGCGAACCGATCAAGGTAGGAGGGAAGGTTTTACAATGTGACCCGGTCCGAATGTGAAACTTTTTAAGGCGCTGACTCGGCCACAATGAGAAATCAATATTAAGGCTATAACACCGAAAAAGATTTTTATTTATCAAAGTGACCCGGTCACAATGTTAAATCAAGATAAAATGATCTTTTGTGTCCTGACCCGGTTCAAATGATAAAATTTACTCTTTCCGATCAATATATATAATCAACTCTTTGTTATTGTGACCATTCCCAATAACAAAGAGGTTTACCTTCATATTACGCTGGGTGAATAACCATCAAAGACAATCCATTTTTCGGATTTCGCTTTGGTGAAGTGACCCGGTCCGAATATAAAAGCTTACTCTTTTAGGCTTTGACCCTGTCCCAATGGAAAATATTAAGGCAATACGCCGTTAATGATTTTAGTCATTTACCAAAGTGACCCGGTCACGATGTAAAACGAAAGAATAAACTCTTTGTGTCCTGACCCGATCCCGTTGGAAAAAGTAAAGTTTGCTCTCATTTAATAGTGAGAAAACAACTATCGAGGGCGATCCGTCTTTCGGAATTATCGCATTGGCAAAGTGACCCGTTCATAGTGCAAACAAAGAAAGAATGTTCTTATATAATCTGACCCGGTCCGAATGTAAAAACCTACTCTTTAAGGCTCTGACCCGGTCACAATGAGAAATTAGTATTAAGGCAACACCATAAATAAATTTATGTCATTTACCAAAGTGCCCGGGTCACAATGTTAAAACGAGATAATATAAAATATCTTTTGTGTTCTGACCCGGTATAGATGTAAAACTTACCTTTGACCCGACAATCAATAAAAAGAATAACTTACAAAGTTATGACGCCGTAAAAAGTGTTCCTATAATTTGACAAAGTGACCCGGTCCCACGATAAAAAATGTAATCCAACTTAATCCTTTTTAATTCTGACCCGGTCATATTATAAAGCCGATTTAAATTTCTCCCCCGGTCAAGGAGATATGAAACTTTTCATGCAAGAGATACACCGATCGCATAAACACAAAAGAGCCGCAAAAAGACCGCAAACGAACCGATATAAAACCGGAATACAACAAGAGCGAAATAGTCTGTTTATCCCACCACGAACGGAAGGAAAGCAACAGTCCCCGCACATTATCGGCAGATTTGGAAAACGAAAGGGTCTTGACATAACCCGCCCCTTTGTCTATAATAAATACGATTGAATATACAAATATAATTTCAATCGGAGGAGGAAGATATGTTAACGAAAAGACAGAACCTGCTTGAGACTATCAGGGGCGGAAAGCCGGATAGGTATGTGAATCAATACGAGCCTTTCCAAATACTTTTCGCCAATCCCTACAGCGTGAGCGGAGCCTTTCCGCAAAGGGGTGGCGCTCCGGTGCAAAATGCCTGGGGGGTGTGGATAGCCTTCCCCGAGGGAGTTCCCGGGCCCTTCCCCGTTCACGATGAGGAGCATATACTGCTCAAGGACATTACAAAATGGAAGGATGTGGTAAAAGCGCCCAATCTCGATTTCCCCGAGGAGGAGTGGAACAAATATCTGCCCATGGCCCAAGCCATCGACCGTAGCGAGGTATTCGTCACCCAGGGCTTTTACACCGGAGTTTTCGAGCAACTCCATTATCTGATGAGCATTGACAAGGCGCTGATGAACTTCATCGAAGAACCGGAAGCCATGAAGGAGCTGATCGACTACATAACCGATTGGGAAGTAAAGTATGCCCGGGAGGTCTGCCGCCATTATCACCCGGACGCCCTTTTCCACCACGACGACTGGGGCAGTCAGATAAACAGCTTCCTTTCCCCGGATATGTTCAATGAGTTTTTGACCCCTGCATATAAAAAGATATACGGAGCATGGAAAGAGGGCGGGGTGGAGGTGGTGGTGCATCACAGCGATTCCTATGCGGCCAATCTGGTTCCCGCCATGATAGAAGTGGGCATAGATATTTTCCAAGGTTGCGTATCCACCAACAATATACCCGAGCTTATTAAAAAATACGGGGATAAAATAACCTTCATGGGCGGCATCGACAACGGTAAATACGACAAGGCCGATTGGACGAAGGAATCCGTTATGGCGATTGTTCGGAAAGTCTGCGAGGAATGCGGAACTAAGAGCTTCATTCCCTGCGCCACAATGGGAGGGCCGGAAAGCACCTTCCCCGGAGCTTATGACTGCGTAAGCGAGTGTATAAGGGAAATCAATGTTGAAAAGTTTGGAATAAGCGGGTAATATGGCTTGTGGTTTTGCCGCCGAAGGAGCTTTTGCTTTTTCGGCGGTTTTTGTATGTGATAAATGGCTTGCGATTATGAATCTTAATATCTTTTGGTGGTTACTATTATGATATTGGTTGTGGAGGTTTTGGCGGCGTTGACGATGGGTTTGGGGGGTGAGTTGTTTATGCGATGCTTGTTTTGCCCCATTCACCCTGTAAAGAATCCTTTTGTGCTTTCGTGTTTAGACCCGGTCATTTTGTAAAACATAAAGCAGACTATAAAAATGTGCTTGCCGTGCTTTGGAAATTTTCTTTTGGAATTTACTTTCTTTATAATGACCCGGTCATTTTGTGAAAAGTGCAAATCGTATAGGCTACTATCAGAGGTTCTTTTATGTTTTTTAACCTGTAACACTGTCAGACCTTCGCATTCGGACCCGGTCACTTTGTAAAAGGCAACACGATTCGTGAAAATTATCGTGAATTGATTGTAGATTGTTTTAAATTCTGACCCGGTCATTTTGTTAAAAAGCAAGTCCGATTTTCTGCTCTGCTACACTTGAAAGATTTTTATGTATCTTTGCTTTTTTCTTTGCCCGGTCAACTCCATATTCTACCCGTTACTTCTGACCCGTCGTTTTGCTTATATTTCTAATCGTACAACCGCTTTGCCCGGGAGAGGGATTTCTGTATACTTCTAACTCGGTCAATGATTAACTTTAAAGCTCTGACCCGGTCATTTCATTAAAAGAATTAATCGTTTTTTCGGCTACACTCGGGAGAGGTTTTGTGTATGGTAGCTTTGCGTTTTCGACCCGGCTTAATCATCAAACCTTCATATTTTGACCGGGTCACTTTACAAAATACAACGAAGCTTAAAAATAAGCATCTTGATTACCGCATTTTGGGATTTTTCTTTCGATAGCTTTGTTTTTTCTTCTGACCCGGTCACTTCGTTTAAATTCTATATAATT
>JAAYHF010000066.1 GCA_012727485.1 Eubacteriaceae bacterium | reverse complement strand
TATTTACGGTAAAAGTCAAAAGTCCTTCTTTTTTGTGAAAGATTTTTAAAGTTTTTTGTTGTGACTCGGTCAGGAGGGGAAAGGAGATGTTGTGGAAGTAATTTTTGCTATTTCGTGTAAGTTTTATAAAAATGACCGGGTCAGAAAGGCAACTTCTTTTCCGCGGTGTAAGCTATGAATTAATTTCATATTTAGACCTGGTCAAAAATGAAAAATTTTTCAAAGTGACTTGGTTCACTTTGTGACCGTGTCACAACAGAAGCAATTTTTCATTATGACCAGCGCCAATCACTTCACATAACTCTCAATCTCCGAGAAAGGTAAGGTTCTGCCTTTTTGATCCGGTCACAATGAGCAGAACAAAAACATTTTACCATTCAGCCCGGGTCACTTTAACAAACCCTCCGTAACCTTTGAAAGAAACCCTGACCCCTCCCGTTGACCATATTATCTGTTATAACGCAGAACTACAAAGGTTTTTCTCCCGCCCCAGTCACTAAGATCACTCCCATAACCCCATCACTTCGGGATATTTCTCCCCCTCTCGTAACAGCAAAGCCTCCCCACGCCCATTTTCCCGCAATCCGACACCGATAAAACCCCACCCCCTCAATTTACCCCTCCGTACAAAGCATTGACAACTAATTTGAAACTGATATAATAAAATCAACAACATGTCATAATAAAAATTCAAAAAGATTTACAAAGGAGGAAAAATGAAAAAGATCGCCGTTTACGGTAAGGGCGGGATCGGCAAATCCACGGTGGTTTCCAATATGTCGGCATCCTTGGCGGCCATGGGCTATACGGTCATGCAGATAGGCTGTGACCCGAAATCCGATTCCACCCGCAATCTGACGGGGGGTGTGCGCATACCGACGGTGCTGGAGAGTATGCGCCTAAATGATGAGGTCGCACTTGAGGACATTGTGGTGAAAAGCGAAAGCGGCGTTTACTGCGTGGAGTCGGGCGGGCCGATCCCGGGGGTTGGCTGTGCGGGCAGAGGCATCATCACCGCCTTTGAAAAGCTCGAGGAACTCAATGCCTACGAGGTATATAAGCCCGATGTGATTTTCTACGATGTACTCGGAGATGTGGTCTGCGGAGGCTTTGCCATGCCGATCCGGGGCGGCTATGCGGATACGGTATGCATCGTCACCTCCGGCGAAATGATGAGCCTTTATGCGGCTTCAAACATTTCCCATGCGGTAAAAAGCTTCGGCAAAAGGGGTTATGCGACCCTCAGGGGACTTATCCAGAATTCCAAGGGCTTTTCGGGCGAGGACGAGCTGGTGAGCAAAGCCGCCGAGGAGATACAAACCGAAATCATCACCAGACTTCCCAGAAATTCGTTGATTCAGGAGGCGGAAGCCCTCGGCAAGACCGTGGTTGAAGCCTTCCCGGAAAGCGAGATCTCCAAGCAATTCGGCGAACTTGCGAAGAAGCTTGCGGAGGAAGGGACTCCCGAGATATGAACTCTCAAGGAATAAACTCTCATCTCTCGGATTCCCGACTGCGTCATTTAAAAAAACTTTCCTCCGTTAAGGGCGATAAAAATATAAAATTCTTGACCCCCGCCGTCTATTCCGGGGGTTGGTGTCCGATGAGGGCGGCTTGTAACATCGTCGAGGGGATAGAGGGCCTTTCCTATATGCTCGTCGGTATGCCCGAATGTGCCACCCATTCCCGGGGTATGACCTCAATGCCCGAGGGTCCCGGGGGAGAAGCTCGCCTGCTTTATGTGCTTGACGCCAACGAGGTTATATTCGGTTGTCGCGAGGGGGTGATTGAAGCGCTTCTTAGGCTTGACAAGGAGGGAATCAGGGCGCTTTTGATGATCGCCACCTGCGTGACGGATTTGATCGGAGAGGATTTTGAAGCGATAATTTCCGAAGTGCAACCCAAGATAAAAATGAAGCTTTCCTATGTCACCCTCGGACAATTCAAGAATTTCGCCGCACCAATCGGCACATCCAAGGTGGCCGAGGCCTTAGCGACCTTAATGGAGCCGCCCCAAGAGTCTGAAATTTCCGACGATAAGCAGGTCAATGCGCTATTTATAGAACCCTGGAGGAATAAGAACACCCCCACCGAGTTTCCGCTCATCGTCGATGCCCTAAAACAAAGGGGGGTTTCGGTGCGCGCCCTCACGGGGGACAGTCCCCTTGATAATTATCTGCTCGCCCCGAATGCGGTATGCAACCTTGTTCTCAGCGATTACACCCTGTCCTTGGCGAAAAAAATTGAGAAGAACTTCTCGGTTAAGAGGATAGACCTGCACAGCGCCTTCAGTGTGGAGGAAATAGACTTGACCTACCTTACACTTTCGAAAATGCTGGATATATCCCTTGAGGGAGCCTTTGACGAATGGAGAACAAGGGCCGTTGAACTTGAGAAGCGCGCCGAAATAGAGCTGAGGGGGCTTAAATATGTGATGCTGACAAGTGTGGATATGCCGTTGGCCCTTGCCCGTTATTTGGGCCGATTTGGAATGGAGCCGATTCTCATACATATGCTCGACTTTCTGCCCGGAGACGAGGAAAACCGCGCCGCCCTGAATGAAATGGGCTACGACCCGCCGATTTGCCGCATCATGCATCAGGATCACGATATTGAGCTTATCCGCACTCTTTGCCCGGATATATGCTTCGGTTACATCAAAGAAGAAATCCCCGGTCTTAAGGTTTCCCGGGAAATGGGGGACTTTTTCGGGCTGACCGGCTACGAACGCACCGCGGGAATACTCTCCCGCCTATTTTCGGTATTGGAGACAGGAATAACACCGCAAGGAGGTTTTGATATACATGGGTCTGCACCGCTTTAAACCGATGCCCTCGGGGCGAATGGGAATACTTTGGACTGTTTCTTCCGTCAGCGAAGCCGCCGTGGTCGAATACGGCTGTATGGGTCACAACCTTTACAGCGGCTATCAACTTCGTCAGGGCGGTATTTACGAAGGTAAGGGGGCGCCGCTTTACACCACCTATATCGACGAGACCGACATCGCCATGGGGGACACCGCAAGGCTTCCCGCCACCATAAAGCAGGTTATCATCAACGATGCGCCCAAGGTCATTTTCCTTCAGCCCTCCGCCGTACCGGAGGTGGTGGGTACGGATATGACCGCCGTCGCCAACGAACTGCGGGAAGAATTCCCGGAGGTGATTCTCATTCCCCTCGGCCACGGCAGTTTTGCCATTTCACAGCACAAGGGTGTGGAGGAGGCGCTTTTGACCCTGGTCGGCACACTGCCGCTCGACGGCGTAAAAACCGACCCGACCTATTACAACATCATCGGAAGCTGTGCCGATTTATTTAACTACGGGGCGGATGCGCGGGAGATGATCCGCATGATGCGGGGGGCTTTCAATATGGAACCGCTGTGCGTGCTTTCCTCGGATTGCAGCGTCACCGACATTCAAAACATGGGTAAAGCCGCGATAAACCTTGTGATCCGTCGGGAGGGCATACCCGCCGCTGAAAAATTGAAAAAACGCTTCGGCACGCCCTATGTTTACGGCAGACCCTACGGCATTGCTTCCAACGGCGAATGGTTGCGAAAAATCGGGGAAATTCTTTCGGCAAAACCGCCCGAGGCGTTCATTGCCGCCGAAGAAAAGCTTGTCTATGATATGATAGACGGCCCATACCGCACCCTGCGCGATCACCGTTGGTCCTATCCCGAGGAAGCCGAAATATATCTCGGCGGTCACATAGATGTGGTAAGCGGCATATTAAAATTTGCCACGGAGGAAATGCCCTTTAATCTCGGCGCGGTCTGGTGCGACTGTCCGGAACACGCAGGGGCCGATATACCCTATTACGGCGAAAAGGAGTGGATACCCATTGTTAAGAATAAAAGCAAGGGTTATTTGATGGGTAGCGGAGAGATGCTCCTTTGGGCGGGCAGGAATACCACCCTGCAAATCAGCAACCCGGACATAGGTTATCGTCTGCATCCCTACGGCGCTCCCTTTGTCGGGTATCGGGGGGCGGTGAATTTGGTGAATGTTTGGATTAATGAGTATGTGTTGAGGAGGTGAGGTGAATTAGGTTGGTGGAGGAGGGGGTTTTGGGGGCGTGTTTTTTAATCTGACCCGGTCATTTTGATAGGATTTTTATGGGGTGACCCGGTCAGGAATGGAAATTGGGGGCGGAGGGTTATGAGAGGGTTTTGTGAAATGACCGGGTCAGAAGTAGAAAAGATGGGTTGCGTAAGAAATTTGATTGTGTTTGGTTCTTCTGTCGTGGCTTTTACCAAAGTGACCTGGTCAAAACATAAAAAGCACCTCGTTCCGAATCCCAAAAGCCCCCTACTTTTATCAAAATGACCAGGTCACAACGCAAACTACCAAACTTCACCACCATAAAACCCCTTCTTCCCCGACACCGCCTCCGTTTCCTCTCTCACACCCCAATACAACTTAAACCCAAACAAGCCCCCACAAAAGGAGCCTACCATAAAGCCCTATTAACATACCTCCCGCCT
>JAAYHF010000065.1 GCA_012727485.1 Eubacteriaceae bacterium | reverse complement strand
GTTTTCTTGCTATGGGAATGAATAAATCGACGGGCTTTGATTTGCAGGGGTATGGATCGTTTTGATTTTTCGGTTATATTCTCGGTTATAGCGGGATAGAAAAATTCTTTCTTGGTTATGGGGTTGGTGTAAGGGTAATTAATGCGTGGCGTTGCCGCAAGGGTTGATTAATGTGTGGGTTTTGAACGGCGCAACATTTAAAGAAGGGTGTGCCATGGGTTTGGATTTGGGAAAATTGCTTTCTTTGGGCGTTTCCCGGCATTAATCGGAGTTTTGCTTGACAGATTGCCACTCTTGCGGGGTTGGTGAGGTATTCTTTCTTGAGAAGGTTGTGTTGCGGGGTTTATCCTCAATGGTTTGGGCGATATGATTTTTCGGCTATAGAGGGAAGGAAAAGCTTTCTTGGTTACGGGGTTGGCGTAAGTGTATTAAATGCGTGGTGTTGCCGCAAGGGTTGATTAATGTGTGGGTTTTCAAGCGGCGCAATATTTAAAGAAAGGTTGTGCCATGGGTTTGGCTTTGGGAAACTTGCTTTCTTTGGGCATTTCCCGGCATTAATCGCCGTTTTAGCTTGATAGATTGCCGCCTTTGTGGAGTTGGTGAGGTATTCTTTCTTGAGAAGGTTGTGTTGCGGGTTTATCCTTAATGGGTTGGGCGATATGATTTTTCGGTTATAGCGGGAAGGAAAAAGCTTTCTTGGTTATGGGTAGCATAAGGTAATTAATGCGTGGGTTTGCCGAAAGTATAAATTCAAGCTGTGGGTACGGCAGGGCGCAAATTTTCTTGAAGGTTTTGCCCCTTCGGATTTATCAAACATCGCCCCGAGGGAAGGCATTCAATGGGTTTTACCCCGGGAAATCCCTGCGGGTTTTGCTTTCCGCCGAAGTCGCTTATATGATCGGTCATCTTGCGGCTTCGGTTTTTGCGGGAAAACATTGCTTTTCAAGGGGAGTTGTATTATCCTTCGGGAAAGGCAATTTTAATATATTGAACATGAGCAGGCTATCGGGAGGGGTAATGAAGGCTGTTATACAGAGGGTGAGTTTTTCTTCGGTCAAATGCGGGGAGTATTACGCTCAAATCGACGGGGGGCTGAATATCCTTTTGGGGATAGAAAAGGGGGACACCCTCAAAGAGGCGCAGTACATCGCACAAAAGGCGGGGGGAATGAGGATTTTCGACGACAGCGAGGGGAAGATGAATTTGGCGGGGGATCCCGCTGTTCACAAGATACTGCTGATAAGTCAATTCACACTTTGCGCCGACACCCGCCGAGGCAGGCGGCCCTCCTTCATAAACGCCATGGATTTCGACCAAGCGCAGGGGCTTTACGAGCAAACCGCCCGTCTTTTCGAGGAAATGGGCTTTGAGGTGGTCTGCGGGGTCTATGGGGGGGATATGGAGGTGACTATTGTCAATGATGGGCCGGTTACTGTTGTTTTGGATTCAAGGGAGATGAAAGGCGGCAAGGGGGAGGCGGAAAATGGAAAATAACGGCCATATCACACAGAAGAAGGATTTCATAACCCTCACCTCCCCCATACCCCTAAAGCTCCCCCCCTTAAAAGAAACCGCCGCCCTTTTCAAGGCGGATATGCCTGAAATGGGGGATATATCCCTGAATATGACAAGATCGGGGGAAAATCTTTGGCGCTGTGATGCCGCCATGGGCTCCGTGAGCGCCTTTTTTGAGGAGGAAAACCCGGAATACGCCGCAAAGGGGGCGATATACTCCCTTTTAAGCGAAATGACGGGGGCAAAGAAGGGCTGGGGCTCGCTGACGGGGGTGAAGCCCCTGAAGCTTTTCACCAACCTGATCGAAAGGGGAAAAAGCATGAAGGAAGCCGAGGATTATCTGAGGAAAAGCTTCATGGTTTCCGAGGGCAAGCTTGGGCTTTTGGCCGAGTGTTACGCCAATCAAAAGGGGAAGCTTTACCCCGCCGAAAATGGCGCCCTTTCCCTTTATATCCATATTCCCCTTTGCCCCGCAAGATGCAGTTATTGTTCTTTTCCCTCCGCAGTCACCTCGGTGGGAAGCTTTCTTTGCGAGGATTATCTTTGCGCCCTGCTCAAGGAGATTGCCGCCATAAGGGAGCTTACCGCCGACAGGCACTTCGACAGCATCTACATAGGCGGAGGCACACCCTCCATCTTTTCAAATTCCCAACTCGAAAAGCTTTTCGATGCGTTGGAGGGCTTTAATAAAATAGGGGGAAGGAGAAATTCCAAGAGTAAATCCGAAGAATTCTGCGAGTTCCATAGTGAACACGCTTGCGAGTTCACTTGTGAAAGCGCTTGC
>JAAYHF010000064.1 GCA_012727485.1 Eubacteriaceae bacterium | reverse complement strand
GTGTATGCGGGGTTTATCTATTTTGCGATGGTGGTGGATGTGATTGTTAGAGTGAACAGGCTCTAGAATATTATGGACGGGAAAGCCTTGCAGGGAAGGGTTTCCCGTTTCGATGCGGCTTTACATTGTGACCTGTGCTTTTTATGAAATTTAATTAAATCAAGGCATGACACAAATTTTCTTTTGCTTATGAATAAGAAGAAGCTTATTTCTCCATTATGACCGGGTCAGAAATATAAAAGTCACTCCGACCGATACGGCTCTTTATTCCGACCCGGTCATTATTTAAAAATAACATCAAAATAACATGGGCGAGAAAACCATACAGGGGAAGGGCTTCCCTTCCCAATGCGATTTTTTACATTGTGACCCGGTCACAATGTAAAAACACCACAGAAGGGTTTCAAAGAAGCGCCCCCGTCATTCTGTTAAATTCGATTAAATAAGAAACATGACGCAAAAACTCCTTCCGCTGTACAAATGGTCAGTCTGTCTTTAACGAAAAAACCGAGACAAAACAGACCCGGAAAAGGTTTTCCCAAAATAACCGGCTCACAAATTAAAATCAATAAATATTTGATAAAGCGACCGGGTCAGAAACCCAATAATCCCACAAAACTGCTTCCAACCTCAACCCCTTATCTCCCCCGCATGGCGAGGCAAGCCATTTATCAAAAAGACCGGGTCACAAAACTCAACCCAATCCGCACAACCGTAAAAGTTTATCAAAATGACCGGGTCACAAACAAAAAGAATCGCACCCACGCCCCCGAAAATCTTAAATCTCCCCAAATAAACCCTCCACAACCCCCACCAACTCCCTCTCCCCCATAACGTCCCCCTTATAGGGATAAACCCCGGCCGCCTTCTCAAAGCGTTCCTTTATCTCCGCCGCCGCGGCCAAGTGGTTTTTCACCAAGAGTTCAAAGGCGTAGCGGGTGCGAAGAATACTGATATTGGTTTTGGAAGCCTTCATAAATTTCTCGAACCGCTTGTCCATAAGTGAATTTAAAGTGGTTTCGTCCTTTTCCCCTATGCACTCAAGATATATCAAATCGCTCCGCAAAAGGTTCAAATGTAAACCCAAAACGGCGTTATCGCCATTTAGAAGCCTTTCGATGAGCTGTTTTGCCCGGGCAAAGTCGTGGGTGTCCATAAAGCGGTTTGCGGCGAAAACGGCCATGGTCGCTATGAGATTGTTTTTCATATCTTCCTCGGCGGGTATCTCGAACCATTCCTCGGGCATATCCCCCAGCCTTTCCCCTGCGGCGAGCCTTTCGCTTACTTTAAGCTGTATGGCAAAGGCGCGACGAGCTTTGTCGTTGTTGACGAGGGAAAGGGCGTTTCTCCCGTCGTTATCCACCGAAGTCAACCTCAAGGGTATTCCGTTCACAAGGGAAGTGGAAACCCCCACTATGGCGCAGGTGAGAAGAAAACCGGAAAGAGAGCCGCTGTTCGGGAAAATAGCATATAGTATAAAGAAAACAGCCGACAGGACGATATTCACGATGACCCCGCCCATGTTATACAAAATGCAGGGAAACCTGCCCCCCATCTCCCCGGGGGGAGTCATGAGACACTGTCCGCCCGTACCCGCTATTTTGAGCTTTGAAAACCGAAGCTTCCCCTCCTTTTTAATTATCATCAAACTGCCTATCCGAAAGGAGGAAAAACCGTAGCCGGTGAGCAGTCCGAAAAGAAGATGCCCGCCCTCGTGGAGTATGGTGTGTAGGTAAGTCGCCCCGTATATGCTCACTAACCCGATAAGTATAGCCGTTAATTTACTCTCCGCTTCCGTATCGAAAATCCCCGAATACCTGACAATTATGTTCCCGCATATCATTCCCGTTATAAGCAGGACAGTCGTCACGATATATTGCCCGAAGGGCTTCTTGCGCTTTTTCATTTTTGTAATCTTCCTTTCAGCCGTTTTCCTTTTTATATTTTGCAAATCATCGCCGTTCAGATATTTATCACAAGTCGCAGTAGGGCGTCTCTTTCATACTCAACCGCCGCCAATCCACCGTTGCCCCTTTTGCTTTGTTTTAAATACTCACGGGCGAAAGTGGCGGCGATGTAGGCTAATGCCGCCGTATAAAGTATACCTCATTTCGATCATATCCGAGTGGTTTCCCTCACCGAACTCAAAGCTAAAATCGAATATCCCCGCAAGCTCCGATAGTACGCACTTTCAAGCTTAACCGCCGCAAAAAAGAATAAAAACAACTCTATCCGATACAAGCGCAAATCCTGTAAAACTGCGGCGCTCGTCCTTGACCGTGGTCGTTTAATACCCTTTCGGGGTGCGCCCTGCCCTTCCGGTTTTCCGCTTTAATTGCAAAGTATACACCGCCACCTCCGATTCTGCCGATTATAAACGGTTACGCCGACATTCGGCGCTTGATACGGTATTTCCTCCGCCCGCCGCACCGCAGACAGGATTTTTATTTTGCTTTGATATGCAAATATTAAAATTCCCGTGACCCGCTAGTAATATATCAAAGCGATTGTAACCCCTTTTGCAAGTCTGTTATAATGTTGAAGAATATCAACCTTAACGCCTTTGCGGGCAAAGCTTTAAGTTAAAAGCCCCGCCGGTAAATCGCTAAAGATCGCCCGCCCTTAAAGGGATAAAAAAGAAGCGGAAAGTGTCACAGACGGCAGAAGCGTTAGAACCCGGACACGATTAGGGGTCTATTGCGAGGGTTATTGTAAGAGAACAAACAGGATCGAAGGAAAATAATCAAAAACAGGAGAAAAACATGAAAATTACCGCCATAAACGCCGGCCCCAGGGCAAGGGGCAACACAGCCGCCCTGTTGAACTGTGCATTGGACATAGCCGCCCTTGAGGGGCATGATGTGAAGCTTATTCAATTAAGTGAGCTGACTTTCAAGGGTTGCCGAAGCTGTTTTGTCTGCAAGCTCGATAAGGAGCCGAACCGTTCTCAAGCCGTATGTGCCGTGAAGGACGATTTGAGCGAAGTACTCACCGAGGCGAAATCCTCCGATATGTTGCTTATAGGATCACCCATATACTTCGGCAATTACGCCGCGGATTACTACGCCCTTTTGGAAAGGCTTTTCTTCCCCGGGCTTGTCTATTCCAAGGGAGTCGCGCCGATAATCGAAAAACCCGTTCCCGCCGGATTCATCTTCACCATGAACACCACCGCCCCCCAAAACTATGTGCCCATGTTCGAGGAGACTATACTCAACTATGAGCGTTTTATGGGGGGCGACGCCGAGGTGCTGGTCGTTGCGGACACCTGCCAATTCCCCGACTATTCCAAATATGTCAGCGATATGTTCGATGCCAAGCATAAGAGTTCCCGCCGCATCACCCCCTTTAGCGAGGAATATGTCAGAACCGAAAAGTTTATGAGGGATCTGCTTAAAAAGCAAAAGAAGCGTTAAGCCTTCGGCAGGCTTTTCTTCGGGTAAAATCCCTTCGGGTCGAAATAACCCTCGGGCCAAAACACTTTTTTGAAAAGTTCGGTTTAATTCCACAGCAATACGGGGTTAAACGGTTTGAGGGGGGGGATACTGTGTAAGTTGCTTGTGTCGGAGGAAAGAAACGGAGCGTTTGAGCGTCAGTTGTCGCATGACGCATTGTATTAAGAACCGAAAAACATAACAAGGAAGGAAAAGAGGCCATGCCCCGGATTTTCGGAGTCGAACATTTGATATATCTTGCATTCAGTCTTTCGCTGACTGCGGCGGGTTTGATTTTTATAAGAAAGATGCAAAGGGAGGGGAGGGATACCCTGCCGATTATCCGCATCACGGGCGGGGTGCTTTTTATCTGCATTTCCCTGAACCGCATCGCCATTTGCGCCCTGAGAGACGGCTGGAGCAATCTGCTCCCCGGCTCTTTTTGCGGGGCTTCTTCTCTGGCGCTCTCCCTTTTGGCTGTCTTTGGAAAAAGAGATAATCCCGCCCTCCACTGCGTCGCCTATACGGGACTTTTGGGCGGGTTGCTCACCATAGCCTACCCGGATTTCATATCCCAAGCACCCTCGATTTTTTACCCCATGACCATCACCGGACTGATGCACCATTCGGTCATGATTTACCTCGTTTTGGCCATGCTTCAAACGGGCTTTTTAAAGCCCTCCCTTAAAAAATGGAAATATCTTCCTTTGGGGCTATGCTGTTATATGACTTTCGGGCTTTTCTGCGTTGATGTCCTCGGATATATTGACGCCATGTACATAGAAGAAGCCATTCTCCCCGGCACTCCCTTGAAGTGGTTCGTTTTGGGGCCGGTGTTTCTTTTACTGCATTATTTGTTTTTGCTGTTTTGGGATAAAATTATCCTTGGGAAGGGGGGTAAAGCTCGCTTTGGCGAATAGGGGTTACTTTATCGGGCAGACAATTCGAAACTTTAGGGTCGGATTGCTTTGTAGTTGCTATTCATAGGAAATGATGAAATGGGTTTTTGATATTGTGACCCGGTCATAATGTAAACTTCCTTAAATTCTGACCCGGTCACAACGATAAAAAGTAAGTTTCTCCCCATATCGCACAGCGGAGGAAGTTTCTGTGTCATGCCTTGTATAAATCTGATTTTTCGAAATGACCGGGTCACTTCATTGAATCCCTTCTGTGGTATTTTTTGCATCGTGATCGGGTCACAATGTAAAAAATCGCATTGGGAAGGGAGACCCTCGCCCCTGTATGGTTTTCTCGTCCGTGATATTTTGAAAATATTCATTTACAAAAATGACCTATCAGAATAAAGAGCCGTATCGGTCGGAGTGACTTTTATATTTCTGACCCGGTCATAATGATAAAAAGTAGTTTCCTCTCATTCTCACAACGGAAGCAACTATTGTTTCATGCCAAGATAAAATCCTTCACAAAGTGACCCGGTCACTTCTTTAAATCACCTCCGTGGTATTTTTTACATTGTGACCGGTCATAATGTAAAGCCGCATCGAAACGGGAAACCCTTCCTTGCAAGGCTTTCCCGTCAGTGACATTCTGATAATTTTTCAGAAATGACCGGATCGGAATAAAAAAGCTTATCGTGCGAAGTAACTTTTATTTTTTCTGACCCGGTCATAATGATAAAAGTAAGTTTCCACTCATTTGTACAGCAGAAGTAGCTTTTGTGTTTTGTTTTAAATATTTAAATTTCACAAAATGACCGGGTCAGAATGTAAAGCCATATCATGAGAAACCCTGCCATTGCACGGCTTTCCCGTCCGAAATATTCTGAAATATCTATTTAAAAAATGACCGAGTCAAAGCGGAAAGCCATATCGGTCGGAGTAACTTTTATTTTTCTGACTCGGTCATAATATAAAACTTCCTTTAAATTCAGACCCGGTCACAATGCCCTCTCATTCGTACAGCGAAAGCAGCTATTGTTCATGCCAAGATAATATCTTTCACAAAAGTGACCCGGTCACTTCACTAAATACCGCAGACCGATTTTTCTCCATAGTGACCCGGTCACTTTGCAAACTTTCCCCGCACTCGTTTTCTCATTGCGCTCCCGTCACCCTACCAAATCTTCCGTCTTTATTTTTAAAACTTCATAAGAGCATTAACCGCTCTGCCCGTATCGCCCCGTCAAAATAAAGCTACTTCCCTTCCTCGCCTGCCTTAATCAGCTTCTTCTTCGGGAGGATTTTCCTCCGGATTAGGCAATACTGCCACATGCGTGGCGGGGAAGGGGTCGTTCACATAATCGCTTATATCATTTTCGGTATATTCGCTGATGACTGTCACATATATCCCCACGGTTTTTGATTTAAGCAATTCTTCAGTCCTTTCATCGACGAACATCGTCTTTGAGGAAATATAAAAATATCTCGTATTATTATAGCCCGTATCCACGGCACAAATAAGCAACACCCTTTCGTCAGAATAAGACACCACTTTCCCCTTGATGATTTTCAGGTTCAAGTATATCTCTCTGTCCAAGAATACCTCTTTGGTCAAGTATATATTTTCATTTTCCTCCTTCGGCAAAAATCTGCACAGGGCATATACGGCAAGGACAGCTATTGCCGCCACTGCGATAATTATGCCGATTTTTTTGCGGTTCTTTTTCATTCCGTTTTCCCTCCCATGCCTTATTGAAATTCGCGGTATTGCCTAAAATCCATACATTTCTTCGGATCTACTTCGTTTCCCCGACCTTCGTTCCTTCCGGAAGAATCACGATAAAGGGCTTATCGGAGATTATTTCAATACTGTACTCCGATAGGGCGGTGTCGCCTTCATTCTTCGGGCTGAAAACCACGGTATAATTAATATCGTTGTAATTGACCGTCGTTCTCATGACCCCGTCCTGCTGTGCCGCCAAACCTCCGCCCTTTATAAAGAAATATCCGATATGACCCCGACCCTTCTTAATATAAACAGAGAATTTGTTATCCTTAGTTTCCGTGTTATATAAGATGAATACAGCCATTTTGTCCGTTTTCGCGGTAACAAGCTCATAGGCGGAAATGTCGATACTTTTAGCGGCATCCTTATATACATCGTCTTTCAATTTGTCATAGGGCAAACCTATCTTCATTCTTACGGCGGGGTAAGCCCAAAACACCGCAAAAGAAATCAGAAAAATTATTATCAGCGGCTTTATCAGCGGCGCATCTTCCTTATTCCACATTCAAAACTCCTTCCTGCTCCATGGGCGAATGAACTTTTTTGCCGTCACATTCCCCCGACCTTCGTTTTCCCGGGGATTATCATAATAAAGGGCTTATCCGAGACAATTTCGATGCCGTAAGCCCCCTTTGCGGATCCGCTTTCATTCTTTGCGCCGAAGGCTATCACATATTCTTCGCCGCCGTAGCTCACGGTTACTTGATTTACTGCGGATACCTCGCTGATACTTCCCCCTTCGATGAAGTGGAAACCGATATGACCGAAACCTTTTTTGATATAAACATCGTATTTTATCCGATCGGTTTGTGCGTTGTATAGTACAAAGGCGGCCACCTTGTCCGTTTTGGCGGTGATCAGCTCCCATGCGTCGGGGTCAATGTCCGTATTGTTCCTGTATACATCTTCCTTCAGCTTTCCGTAGGGCAGTCCGATATTGTATCTTAATCCGGGGTAGAAATAAAAAGCAAAACAGAGCATGACTGTCACAAGGGTTATAACAAGAGGTTTTAATAACGGAGCGTTTTCCTTATTCCATCTCATTGAATTTAACCTTCATATTTAAATTTTAACAGACAAACCATTATACGACAGTTGCTCCGATTTAAAAGTAAACAAATCGGCGGCGCAAGTCAATATAAATTTTAAATTTTTTCGTTTCTATCTCCTTTTTTATGTTTAATTTGTTATAATGATTTTGCAAATTGATTCAAGCCCTCTTATTTATCCAAGCTTATCACCTCCCCGTAAATACCTCTCAATTTATATATGTCCGAATTGCCCCGAAAGGGGACAGCTCCTCGCCTTATTATTGAATTTTTACAGTTCTTTATAAGGAGGGGGCGGACTTACACTGCAAAACGGGGGCCGCATTGGAAAAAGAAACAGACGAATTCATAACCGAATTATACAGGGAGCTTTACACAAAACTGCTTATTTATGCCTCAAGCGCCCTTGGAGATAAATCCCGGGCAATGGCGGAACAAGCCGTGCAGGAAACCTTTCTCATAGCCTGCCGAAAATCAACACAACTCACCGAAAGCCCCAACCCCCGGGGCTGGCTTTTCAATACGCTCAAATATGTGATTAAAAATATGCGAAGGGAAAACTCCGAGATGATTCTTTATTTGGAGGAACTTAAACCCCTCGAGGAGAAGGGGGAGGAAGAGTGCCTTTCCCCGGATACCCTCTACAATGATATTTCCCTCGGTGAGGATTAAATGATAGCCCTTGAAAATTATTCCATGGCGCAAGTGGCCCAAAACTTTGCAGGCCTGTAAAAAGAGGGTACAGCGGGCGAAAAAGCGGCTGAGGGAAATTATTAAAAACCACTGTCCCCCGAAGGGATAAATTATACATATATACTTGGAAGGATTTTTTGGATATGGCGAAATTTAAAGGCGATAAAAAATATGAAAATTACAGCAGTGAGAGGCTGGAGGAACTGCTTCAAAAGGACAGTCTTTGCGAAGAAAGCCCGCAGGGCGGGGGGGAAAACTTCGGCGCAAACGAACTTATGCAGATAGCGGGCATCTTGAGCGAAAGGCGCTTCGGAGGGGAGGGTGAAGCTCTGACGGAAAGGGCGCTTGACTCCTTTAGGAAGGATTATCTGCCCATGCTTGACGAGGAAAACGAATATGACGATATTCCGAAGGCAGAAGCTTCCCCCGCCGCCCACCGCAAGACGGCCGCTAAAAAAAGATGGGAAAAGGTGCTTATTGCCGCCCTTTCAACGCTTTGCTTTTTGGCGGCGATGATAATGGTGGGTTACGCCGCCGGTTACGATGTGTTGGAGGATTTCTTCGATTTGCCCGTGAATCCCCCCCGGGCGGAAAGCTTTTCCTCCTCCATGTCCACGGATTTACAGCTCTATCTTAACGAGCGCTCCGCCCAAGCCCTGCTTTTACCGAAAACGCTCCCCGAGGGCTTCCTTCTTACCCGCAGTTACTGCGATCAGGGGGACATTGCGATTTACGCCTTTTATACCGATGATGAAAGAACCCTCGCCGTCGTCATCGCCGAGGGTAATAAGTCCGCCGAAAAGGAAGAAAACGCCCGCCCGTTCACCGCCAACGGCATTACCCATTACCTCACATCAACGGGAGGGAAATGCAGTGCCGCCTGGAACAGCTCCGGTTACAGCGTCACCATCACGGGGGATGTCACCGATGAGGAGATGATGCAGATGATACTTTCGGCTTATGAGTAGGCTTACGGGTAGAGGGCGATGTATCGGAATTTGATACCGTGTTTGCTTTGAGCTTTTCTTTTTGCGGTGATGTTTATCGGATGCTTTTCGAGGTAATTGTGGATTTGTCTTTATTGAGTTTTTTGCAGAATGAAGGGGTTAGAGAATAAAAAGTATAATCATGATAGAGAAGGGGGTTTTCAATGTGACCCGGTCTGAATGAAAGATGGTGAAAAGTGAGTTTTTCACATTCTGACCGGGTCAGAATGTAAGGGCAGAAAGAGGTTTTTACTAAAGTGACCGGGTCAGAAAAGCATAGTATAATCGTGATAAAAAGGGGTTTTCTCAAAGTGACGGGGTCAGAATCGAAAGGGCAAAAGACGCTTTTACCAAAGTGACCGGGTCACGGCAGTAAAGATCAAAAGGAAAAACTTTTTCAATGTGATCCGGTCTGAATGAAAGATGGTGAAAAGTGAGTTTTTCACTTTTGAACGGGTCAGAACGAAAAGGCAGAAAGAGGTTTTTACTAAAGTGACCGGGTCACGGCAGTAAAAGATAAAAGGGAAAATTTATTTACAGTGCGAACCGGTCTGAATGGGAAATGGTGGCAAGGGGAGTAAGTTTTTTTACATTATGACCGGGTCAGAGAAGCAAAAGTTTAATCGTGATAAAGAAGGAATATACTCGAAGTGACCGGGGCACAACAATAAAAGATCAATGAGAAGAATCTTTTTCAATGTGACCGGTCTGAATGAAAAATTATGAAAAGTGAGTTTTTCACTTTTGACCGGGTCAGAATGAAAGGGCAGAAATATGCTTTTACAAAAAGTGACCGGGTCACGGTAAAAGATAAAAAGGTAAATTTTTTTTCAGGGTGAATCGGTCTGAATGGAAAATGGTGACAGGGTGAGCAAGTTTCTTTATATTATGACCGGGTCAAAAATAAAAAGCATATTCATGATAAAGAAAATTTTTCAAAGTAACTACCGGGTCAGAAGAAAAAGGGCAAAAAAATGCTTTTACCAAAGTGACCGGGTCACGACGATAAAAGATCAAAAGGAAAAAACCTTATCAAACTGACCCGGTCTGAATGAAAAAGCGACAAGGTAAGCATGGATTTTTTTCATATGACCGGATCAGAAAAGCAAAGGCATAATCATGATAAAAGGGACTTTTTAAAGTGACCGGGTCAGAAAGCAAAAGCCCCCCTTCCACAAAACAATATTCACAGACAAATTAAGCAAAATCCCCAAGAGTTCCCTCGAAAACACAGCCAATCACGGCTATAGCATCATATAAAATAAGCAATTCGGTTTTGTCGGTATGCTAAAGACATGCCCAATAAAAAGCGGCGGCCCATAACCGTACTTCAGCCGCCGCCGATATAAGTTTTTTTATCGTAAAAGCAGGATTTTTCTTTAAGAAACATCGTCATTGAACAGAAACATAAACCCATAACAGACGAATAACCTATGACATACACAATAAACGTTTACATACATAAGCAATTAATTTGTTTGCGCCTTTAGGATAACGGTAAGAAACCTTGCAAAGCAATCTTACTTAAATTGCACGTTTTCAAGCTTAC
>JAAYHF010000010.1 GCA_012727485.1 Eubacteriaceae bacterium | reverse complement strand
CGGGTCATGCGAGAACTGTTTTGCCAAAGTGACCCGGTCAAAAACGAAAAAATGCACTTGCTTTGTGGTGGGATTTTCCAAAGTGACCCGGTCTTTGGCGGGAACTTTTATCAAAGTGACCCGGTCACAATAATAAAAAATCTCCGAGTCTAAAACTTCCGAAATCGTAACTTTATGACATTAATAAAATCATCCAAATCGCTCCGACCAAACCCGCAAAATCCAAACATCAAACCCATAAGCCGCCCCGGTCCTTACCGCAACAAACCTCAACCCCAAAACCCCGATTACCCTACCTCCCGCGCACCTTCCCCAAAATCACCCAAACCAAATCAATCAGCAAAAGTACCGCCCCCGCCCCGCCGACCGCAAGGGAGGTCATGCCCGCTTCGAGGTGCGCCAATGCGCCCACATCGTCGTGGGGAATATTTCTCAGGGAATAATTCAGATAAAAAACATAGGCAAAGCAAAGAAGCGCCAAAACCGCCAAGATTATCTTTGCCGCAGTGGATTTTTTCATATTAACCGTTCCTTTCCGCCATTGCGCTACCGTTTGCGGTCGTTAATATACGGCCTGTATTTATTGACATACGCCGCCGAAAGCCACATCGGCTTAAGCTCTGTCGTAAAAACGCCCCTTCCCGATCACAAAACCGCCAAATTCACGCAAAGAGTTATGACCAAAAGCGCCACCCCCGCAAAGGAGACGATGAGAAACTTCTTTCCGGAAGCCCCCTTTGTTTCACTTTTCATGGTATGTGATTTGCTCTCCATGGAATGTGACTTGCTTTCCATGGAGGCCACCGCCCCGAAAATCCCCAAAGCGCCGGGGATAAGCAGGGCAATAAGCTTGGGCTTTTTGTTAAGCTCCCCCGTGGCGGAAAACTGGGTCACCACCTCCTCGGGCAGTAAAATAAAACAAACCGCCGCCAAAACCGCCGTTAAGACCATCAATGTTATTTCGAGCGCATACTTTTTCATTGTTTACTTGCTCCCACCGTTTTATTCTGCCCTTGGGCAACCATTCGAATGACTTGGTCGTTGATCGGCACGACTTTTACAGGGCTAATCTTAAAGCCGATGTTATAGAGGGAATAACCCTTTTGCCCGAAATCAAGCGTCCTCGTCTGCTTTCTTAAAGCCAATTTGCTCTTTTCCCGCCTTGTGATATTTTGCCGTAATGTAAAAGGTCGGGTTTTTGTTCACGGGTCTATTTTGCTTATTTCGGGGTTGTTGCGGTTGGCTTGTGCGGCGGCCGTCCTTTTCCCGGGCATTCCCCCCGCCCTCAATCCGTCGAATACTCATAAAGCCTGTAAAGCCTCTTTGCAAAACTCCCCGCAAACATCGCCTTGAAAAAGAGCCGTTCAAAGCCCGTAAGGCAGTTTATCAGCCCCTCGGAGAAAGGGAAAATTCCCAAGGGAAAATTCCCTTGGGAATTTTCCCTTGGGAATTATCCCTTGAGAATGTTCCCGGACGAATTTCAAGCCCGTGTCCCTCACGGGGTAGCTCGGGTCGTCTATGCCGTAAAGCTCGCTGACCCCCACCTCGTTGACGGG
>JAAYHF010000063.1 GCA_012727485.1 Eubacteriaceae bacterium | reverse complement strand
CCATATCCCTTTACAAAAGCGTCGGCTTCATCGAATACGGCAGAAACCCGAAGGCCTTTCTCTCAAGGCACGGTATGTGGCAGGAGGTGGTTTTGATGAGGTTGGAATTGTGAATGTCGGGGGGGGTCGGAGGGGTTTCAGATGTGGTTTTGAGGAATGCGCATATAATAAGCCTTTGCTCTTTTTCGAGGAAATATTAAGCAGGTTTTTTCTTATTATGACCGGGTCAGGTTGGAAAAGGGCAGGGGCAATATTGAATTATCCCATGGGTAGAGATTATTTTTCATTATGACCGGGTCACTTCGGTGAAATAATGTGGCGGAGCAAAATAAAATGGGCAACGGGAAAGACACGGGAAAATAGATAAAGACCGATACTTTGGGCATTGCTCAAGGGGTGAGGGGGTTAAAAAATCGGGGTTTGGGTCGATTGTTTTGGACTTTCGGTTGGGAATGGAAGGGTGGCCGCCTGTTATTACCTTTCACTTTTGAGGTAATCATTTTTATGATTTGACCGGGTCACTTTGTGAAAATTGTAATTCTTCCATGAAAATGCTTTGTAGTTATCGCCGGCTTTTTCTTCCCTCCCCTTTTCTTCGAGAGGATTTATCGTTCCGACCGGGTCAGGAGGGAAACAATCCCTGCCATAAATAGGGGTTTCTTTTATATATTATTTCAAGCGGATTATAGGGGTGGGGTAATGCTCATGGGGCGAGGGCGTGTAAAAGTGAAGTTTATGCTTGTTTGTTCTTTTCGTTTGTATGAAATGGAAGTCGTCCGTAATGACCCCCTTCAACTTTAAAGATAACGACTTTTATCATTCTGACCCGGTCTCTTTATAAAAACAGCCATTCTTCCTTGAATAGTAACGAACACCCTTTTATCGCTTGTTTTTTTCCGTTATGTTTTTTCTTGTTTAAGCAGTTTTACGCTTGAGTTTTCAATTTAGCGGAATGGGCGGGGGGTTAGGTAATCGACAGGCTGACCCGGTGTCACAAAGCGACTTTGTCACAAAGCGTCTTTGTCGCTTTAGAAAATCACCCTCCCCTTTCCTTTAGCGGTTTTAATATTCTGACCGGGTCAGGAGGAAAAACAATCCCGACCATAATAAAATTTTCTTTTGTGTTTTTTTCAAGCGGATTGCGGGGGCGGGGATATGCTCATGGGGTGAGGGCGTGTAAAAGTGAAGTTTATGCTTGTTTTTCTTTTCGCTTACAATGAAAGGAAAGCCTTCTGTAATGACTCCATTCAATTTTAGAGATAGTAACTTTTTTATCGTTCTGACCCGGTCACTTTATAAAAACAGCCATTCTTCCTTGAATAGTATCAAACACTCTTGTCGCTTGTTTCTTTTTCCGTTATGTTTTTCCTTGTTTAAGCAGTTTTTTCGCTTAAGTTTTCAGTTTAGCGGAATGGGCGGGGGGTTAGGTAATCGACAGGCTGACCCGGTACAAAGCCACTTTGTCACAAAGCGACTTTGCCGCAAGCGACTTTGTCGCAAGCGACAAAGTCGCTTTAGAAAATTGCCCTCCCCCTTCCTTTAAGCGTATTTATCATTCTGACCGGGTCACTTCGCAAAACGGTTATTCCCCCCGTTCCGCCAATCACCTTCCTTTAACCTCCGCTTTCCTTAATATTGCGTTTCCCCTTTGTTTCGGCAGAGGAATGAGGGAGGGCGGGGCGGTGGGGAGAGCGGGCGAATCAAAAAAGCGATCCAAAAAGAACAAAGCCGCAAACCCTGCGGCTATGTTCTTTTGATTTATATAAACCCACCCGAAAGGGTAACTAATCCAAACTTATCAAAACCCGGCAAAGCCAATCAAACACCCTGCCCACCGAGGGGATATAAAGGCGCTCCCGGGTGGTGTGGTATTCTTCGCCCTTGGCTCCGAAGGCTATGGCGGAAAGCTTCTTTCCTCCTGCCTTTGCGGCGGCTATCAGCACTCCCGGCTCCAGACCCCCGTGGGTGAGGACGGGCAGGGGGTCAACCCCGTATTCCTCCTTCACGAGCTTCACATAAAGTTTTAGCAGTGCGCCCTCGGGGTCGTATTCCCAAGCGCCGTAGCGGTTCAGTGTTTCAAATTCGGCGTCAAAGGCCTTCGCCAAGCGTTCAAAGCGGGATATATAGCGGTCGTGAAGATGGTCGGAGTTACTGCGAAGTTTGCAGATCAAAACAAGCTTTCCCCCCTCCGCTTTTAATATCCCCGCATTGGAGGAGGCCTTAGCTATCTGTTTTGCGGAATTGAAGAAGTCAAAGGCGTTGTTCGGCAACACCTCCAAAAGCCCGATCAGCTCCCCCGCACCCTTTTGATTGTAACAAAATTCGGGAAGGGGCGCATCGTCAACAACAAGGCGCATATCGGGGTCTGTGACCCTTACTTGCTCCTTGGCTAAGCTCCCCCATTCCTCTGCGGCGTTGCGAACTGCGGCGGCATTTTCGGCGGGTACAACTATCACCGCCCGGGCTTCGTCCGCAATGGCGTTCATCTTGCCTCCCCCGCTTATCTCGGCAAGCTCAAAGGGGGAAAGCTTTTGTAGGCAGGAAAGCAATGCGCCCAAAAGAATTATGGCGTTTGCCACGAAATCGGAAGCCCTCCCGCCGCTGTGTCCGCCGTTCAGGGAATCTATCGCAAAGCTTAGGGCGGTTTTATTTTCCCTTTCACCGAGGGGATAAGTATCGCCCGGGAAATAGAAGCGGTTTTCACTGCTGCCCGCACAGGATTGGGCGAGACTGGCCATGTCGCTGCCACCGTCCAAATTTATCAAATACTCCCCTTGAAGCATATCCGCCGTGACGCTCCTTGCCCCGATCAGCCCTATCTCCTCCATGGTGGTGAAGATGAATTCAAGCGGGGGGTGGGGTATGTCGTCGGATTCCATCAAGGCGAGCATCATCGCCGCGCCTATGCCGTCGTCCGCCCCGAGGGAAGTACCCTTGCTTTTCAGCCAATCCCCCTCTATGTAAATGGGCAGGGCTTCCCGATCAAGATCAACCTGACAGTCCTTTTCCTTCACCGCCACCATGTCGATATGGGCTTGGAGGATAACCCTTTTGCGGTTTTCGTAACCCGGGGTGGCTTCCTTGAAAACATACACATTGTTCGCTTCGTCCCTTTGCGCCTTAAGACCCTTTGAAGCCGCTTTTTCGAGAATGGCCCGGGAGAGGGCCGCTTCGTTGGTGCTTGAGTGGGGAATACGGGTTATTTCCTCGAAATGCCTGAAAACCCTTTTCGGCTCGATGTCCTTTAAAATATAATCCATATTGTTACCTTTCCGTATTGTTAATCATTTTTTTTGGGTCGCACAGCTCGTCGAATTGTTCTGCGCTCACATAGCCCGAGGATATAGCCGCTTCCCTCAGAGTTATATCCTCCTTTGCGGCCCTCATCGCGATCTGCGCCGCCTTGGAGTAACCTATAAGGGGATTGAGCGCCGTGGCGAGGGTCAAAGCCTGCCCCGCATTTTTCTCCATCTTCGCTTCGTTTGCCCTCATGCCGATGACGCATCTTTCGGTGAAGGATGTGATGCTGTCAGTGAGCAGTTTGGCGGAACGGATCAGCAAATGGGCGATGAGGGGCATATTCACATTGAGCTGGAAATCCCCCCGACTTGCGGCTATTCCCATGGCCGTGTCGTTGCCCATGACCATTGTGGCGGCCATTATGAGCGCTTCGCATTGGGTGGGGTTGATCTTACCCGGCATAATTGAGCTTCCCGGCTCCCCCGCGGGGATCGTCAACTCCCCGTAGCCCGCCTTGGGGCCCGAGGAATAGCGGCGTATGTCGTCCGCGATCTTGAGCATATCTCCCGCCAATGTTCTCAGGGCGCTGTGGGCGGCGGCGGCCTGACTTCTTGCGGACATGGCGGCGAAAAGGTTTTCGGACACGGTGAAGTTTCTACCCGTTATAACCGAAAGATAACCGGCAGAAAGGTCGGCATAGCCCGCGGGAGCATTAAGCCCCGTTCCCACCGCAGTACCTCCCAGAGGAATCTTCTTCAAATGCACCAGCGAATCCTCGATGATTTTAATATCGGTTTTGAGGATATGGCTGTAACCGGCCAATTCCTGCCCGAAGGTCATGGGGGTGGCGTCCATCAAATGGGTGCGGGCGAGTTTCACCGTTTTGCCGTATTCCTCCGCCATATCCGCGAAAATCTTCGCCAGTCTTTCCGCGGCGGCAATGACCCCGTCCTCCAAAAGGATAACCCCCGCCACATGGATCGCAGTGGGGAAGACATCGTTGGTGCTTTGGGACATATTCACATCATCGTTGGGGGAAAGTAGTTTTCGCCCCGCTATTTCGTTGCCCCGGTTGCATATAACCTCGTTCACATTCATATTCGTCTGGGTGCCGCTTCCCGTCTGCCAAAGGCAAAGGGGGAAGTTGCTCTCAAGGGCGCCTTTGATAATCTCGTCGCAAACCTCCGCAATTATCTTCGCCTTTTCCCCGCTTAAAACCCCGCATTCCTCATTGGCCAGACAGGCGGCTTTTTTCACCATGGCAATGGCGCTTATCAGCTCCCCGGGCATTTTCTCGTCGGCTATGGTGAAATGCTCCATGCTCCTTTGGGTGACGGCCCCCCAATACTTATCCGCGGGAACTTCAATTTCCCCCAGGGAGTCCTTTTCAATCCTGCTGTTCATACTCCGCCGCTTCCCGGGCATAATCGGCCGTGTTTGTCACGACGGCCTTGCCCTCCTTGTCCAAAAGGGGGGTCAGTCCGCCGCCGTAACCCGCACTTGCGAAAAGGTAATTCACCCCCGTTTTTTTATCGACGATGATATATGCACTTATTCCGAAGGATTCGGTGCTTTGGGCTTTCACATCAAATCTTTTGAATTTCTTTTTTGCCATTATTGCCTCCTTGCTTCGGTTTATTTTAGCATAAATCTGCGGGGTACTTCCATAGCTTGGGGAAGGGAGGGGGGAAATGTTGGTTTTCGGGGAGGTGTTTGTGAAGGATAAGGGAGGCGGTGCTTATTGGGGTG
>JAAYHF010000062.1 GCA_012727485.1 Eubacteriaceae bacterium | reverse complement strand
TTTATCGGGGGTGATATTCACATCGTCGGTAAGAAGGGTGGCCGCGCTGATTTTTTCCCCCTCGCCGATATCAAAGGTGATGGGAATCTCCGAGAAAATTACCGCATAATCCTCCTGCCTGAAAACATAGGCAACCCCCGGGGAGGTGCGAAGGAGGGTTTCCCTCGTCAGGAGGGTTTTCTTCTCGGGTATTATCCTGATTACCAAATAGGCAAAAAGAGCCACGATACATATAATATATATCGAAAGCCCCCGATTGCCCTTAATTATCCTTCCGAGTTTACTTTTTTTGCGTTTCATTGCCTGAATTTTACCACGAATAATCTGTCAATTCAACTGCACAGCTAAAGTTTGGGCAGGCAAATCCTTCCCGTATCCGCATTTATATACATCAGCCAATAACCTCCCAAATCCGCCTCGGGGAGCTTGGCGTAATAGACGAAACCCGTCACTCCGCCGAAGGGCTGAAATTCCTTTTCGGGCAGTCCGAAAATGCCGAAAACATAATAACGGGAGGTGCGATGGGTGATTAACCCTATTATTTTGGGGGGATTATCCCCGGATGTAATACTGCTCCGATGGCCCGCATAAACGCTTTTCGCATTCACCGAGGAATCGGTCAAATCAATTTTAATATCTAACTGACCCGCCCGGGCATCGAACACATAAAATTTATGCTCGCCCGGCAAATTCTCCCCGAAAAGGCAGGGAGTGAGATTTTCCTCGAAGATTTTTTCATTTATCTCGAAGCGGCTGAGGGTTTTAGGTTGTTGTTCGGGCGGTTTTTCCGGTAATACTTCGGGCAAGGCTTCGGGAAATACTTCGGACAACTGCTCCGGCAACGCTTCCTGCGAAATATCGTATTCAAGGCCCTCCTCCTTTTCCGACAAGGCTCCCAATGCTTTTACCGAAAAATCCCGGGAAGGCTGTTCTTCCTCCGGGAGGTCAAGGCGCAGGGAGATCTCGTCGTCCAGAGGCTCCTGTTCTTCTTCCAGGGGGGAAAATTGCGCTTTATAGAAAACCTCGTCGGTTTGAATATCCACCATTTCCAAATAAAGGCAATTCAGCAGATTATCACTTCTGACGCTGAAGCGCTCTTTTTTACCCGCGGGGACAATCGCCGCCGTATAATGACTGCCGTCACTTTTGCGGAAAACAGCCGCATATTCCCCTCCCGTGCCCCCGGCGGCAACTTCGAAAAGATATATATCTCCCCCCTCCTTATAGGAGGCGGTGAAACCCCTCAATATGCTGTCGGTCAATTTTTCCATTTTATTCCCCTTTCTCGTTTAGTTCCTTCAATCGGCTGTAAAGCTCCCGGGAGTTTTCACTTCTTAAGGTTTCCCAAATCAAATTTTCCTGCTTGAAAATATTCAAATGCGGGTATTGCTTATATTGAATATCCTTGCCGCCGCAGCCTATCATGCCGAGGTTTTCCGTATAAATCTGGGCGGCGGGGCTGAGCAAATACAAAGCCATATTCACCAGCGCATCGTCGAAGGCTTTATCGCCGCTGCCGTAAAATATATATGAGCCGAACTGCCTTATATAGACCAATTTTCCCGCAAAGGCGGGATACAGCATCACAGAATAATCAAAACCCCGATTAGCCGCGGATATTCTGATGAGCCTATTCACCAAGAAAAGGTCGGCGCAGTAAACGGCGGTCTTGCCGCCCAAGAAATCCGACAGGGCTTCGGAGGCGCTCCTTCGGGAATGATCTTTCGGCAGATACTCGGCGAGCTTTTGCGGGTAATCCTCGGGGCTGTCGATATAAAAAGGGAGATAGGCGTGGATATCTTCCCGGGGGTAGTCAAGGGCATTATATTTTCCCCCGCCCTTCGCCGTCACCTCCGAAAGCAGGCTTAAAAGGCTGTCGAAGCTGACCTTATCGGAATCGAAATTCACCCCCACCTCGCTTAATATATCCTCATTTACAAGCATCACCGAGGCATTCGCCCAATAGTCCGTTATCACATATTGCCCGTAGGCGGGCTTTACCCAAGGGGCGTACAATTTTGCCGCCCGTTGTGCATAATCCTCGCTTGACACGGCGCGGGTAAAGAGGGCTTCGTAATCGCCCACCACGGTTCTCATCACATCGGGGAATACCCCCCGCTGTTCGTTCAATCGAACATTCTCCCCCGCCCTGTTGTCGTTTATTTTCACCAAATTCACCGATACATTCTCATGAGCTGAAGCATATTCCGAGGCGATGGTTTTAATAACCGAAAATTCACTGCCCTTTACAGTGACCGAGCTTGTGTCCCAAAGGTCTATGACATATTTCGAGTTATTTTCCGGCTGAGTTACGACTGCCTTTGAATTCAAAAAGGGTATAGCGATGGCGCTCAGACAGATTACGGTCAGAATACACAAAACGGCTTTTATCACCCCTGAAGAAGGCTTTTTTCCTTTTTCTACCGGGTATTTTTTGATTTTCTTAATCAAAAGCCGCCGCTTCCCTTTTTCCCGGCTTAGATCCTTCGGCAATCGCTTTTTTGCCGAGGTATTTTTCCCTGGTGGCCTGACCGCCCCGCAGATGTCTCACCGCCTTATTCTCGTCAAGAATGGCGCGTACCGAGTTATATAAACGGCGGTCTTCGTGGTAGAGGCGTTCGGTTAGGTCTTTATGTACGGTACTCTTGCTAACTCCGAAAAATTTCCCCGTTTCCCTCACCGTCGAACGATTTTCTATTAAATAATTCGCCTCGCTTATTATCCGGTCGGATATGTCTGTCATTTGTTTCATGGGATTTATCCTCCGGGGTATGTATATGCGGTGGGGGCGGGGGTAGGACAGGAAGTTAGGGGTTTTGAGGGGGGAGTTTAAAGTGGAGGGGATTGTGGGATTTTTTCTTTTGGGAGTTTAGCCGATTTTTTAGGAAGATGGAGCATAATCGCTCTAAATGAGATAAAATAATAATTGAACCGTTTCCCTAAAGCGCACATTTCGACAGTCTCCGACATATTTACATAATCCCCTCAAAACCCTTGCTAATCAAAAAATGAATGAGTATAATTCAATCAAATAATTCACATCTCAAATACGCGAACCCCGGGAGGAATCCGCATTGAAAAAGCAAGCAGTCTATTTGGTTGTCAT
>JAAYHF010000061.1 GCA_012727485.1 Eubacteriaceae bacterium | reverse complement strand
GGCGGGGTTGTTTATTGGGGGGTGTATTTTGTGACTTGGTCGTTTTGGTTATATTATATGGAAAATTCTTTTTGTGTTGTTTTGTTGAAGTGACCGGGTCAGAACATAAAAAGCTTTTTAACATGGAGACCGGGTCACTTTACAAAAATCCCTTCCATTGCTGTTTGAAAGTTAACCTCCCATTGTGGTCGGGTCACAATGAGTATTTTTCCATTATGACCGGGTCAGAAAATATAAGGCTGTCACTTGATTTTTTGCAAAACGACCTTCGGTCGTTTACGACCGAAGGTCGTTTTATGACCGAAGGTCGTTTTACGACCGAGTCACTTCACAAAAATCCCCTATATGAACCCTTCCGATTGTCATTTGAAATCAATTTACATAATCATCGTGACCAGGTCAAAACATAAAAAGTATTCTTTTAAACATGGTAGACGGGTTACTTTACAAAAAGAAACTCCCTTCCTTTGTTGTTTGAAAGCAAGCTTACCATTGGGAACGGGTCAGAATCGGTAACTTTTTACATTATGACCAGGTCAGAAAATACAAGACTATCACTTGCTTTTTGCAAAAAGACCGGGTCTTTTTGGCTGTGTCAGAATCTTAAGAGCGAGGTTTCTACATTGTTATCCGGTCAAAACATAAAAATGATATTTTTCACGAAATGACCGGATCAAAAATAAAGCTACCCACCCGAAACAATCATCTAATATTAAACTTCTCCATTGTTATTTGAAAGCAAGCTTGCTTTTATCATTGTGACCCGGTCACCATGAGTTTTTTGAGTTTTTTGCATTGTGACCGGGTCAGAAAATATAAGTCCATTACTTGCTTTTTTGCAAAACGACGAAGGTCGTTTTACGACCAAAGGTCATAATCCAAAAGCCGAGTCTTTCCACCGTAACCCGTTTAAAACATTCACAAGACAACCAAATCATAATATCAAAACACTTTCCCCATTCCCTCCGCATCAAAATCCAATCCCACCCCCTATAACTCACTAATCCCCCTCCTCCTCAAATCAAACACAAAAACAAGGACAATCCATAAACTGTCCTTGCCTTGAAATCCATCAATATCAAACTTCATAAAACCTCAAGCCTTGCGGCATAAAAGTTATATCGTCTAATCGAAATATCAACCCGCCGGGCTTGAACTTTCCTCCTCAATGCGAATCCCGCTGACGACGATAAACATACCCGCCGCCACCGCCATCGGCACCCAGCCGAGCATGGCGTTTATGGCGCTTATCGCCTTGGTGGGTTGCAGGGCGAGGGAAGCGTCGAAGCCCGCAATTTTCAGCCAAAGGGCGATTAGCTGGGTGGCGAGGGCGACCGCAAGCTTGCTTGAAAGGTTGTCCGCCGTGGAAACGAGGCTGTCAAGCCGTCTGCCGTTTTTGCGCTCTATAATGTCCACAATATTATTGCGGTTTGTGTTGAACATAACGAAGGCCACCGTCGCTCCGAAACCCACCGAAACCGCATTCAAATATATCGCCCCCATGCTGAAGGGATTAATAACAAACCATATTTTGCCCAAAACCATGACCAAAGCCCCCAGCATCATGGTGCGCCTGCGTCCCAATTTTTTATCTATCGGAGTAACCAGAAAGGAAGAAAGAACGGAAAAGACCAGATAAACCGCCTGTATGGGAGTTGCCATGGCGGTGGAACCGATGACATAGGTGGCGTAATAGGTGATGAGCGACATCAAAAGAAGGTTATTCACCCCGTAAAGCAGTATGTAAATCATATTCTTCACCCAACTCGAGCAGGAAAAGAGCATTTTAAACACTTCCTTTGCTCCCAAGGGAGAGGCCGTCTCGTTTATCGGCTTAATGCGCTCCCTTGTGGTGTAATAATGTATGAGACTGCCCGCTATGCAAACCGCCCCCATCACCAAAGCCGCAAGAAAGAAGCCCTTTTTACTGCCCGCACTCAGATTGCCCTTCTCGTCAAGACCGCCGAAAAGCTTCAAAAGCGGCAGGCAGGCCACAGCCCCTATGCCCGAGCCGAGGCAACCCCCGAGGTTGCGCCAAACATTTATACTGCGCCTTTGTGAGTCCGAGTCGGTGGCAAGGCTCGCCATACTGTTGTAGGGTATCGCTATGAAGGTATAGAAAAGCTCGAAAACGATGTATACGACCACGCAGAAGACGACGCAAAGCTTCGAGGGCAGGCCGAAATCCGTGAAAAGGGCCACAACGCTGAGCGCCCAGGGCAACGCAAACCATTTCGCAAAGGGGCGTATGCGCTCCCCGCTTTTAAACTTACGATTTAAAGCCCAAAAACCGATGATCGGATCGTTCACCGCATCCCACACCGTTCCTATGGTTAGTATCGTCCCCGCCGTCAAAACATCAATTTTCAAAACATTGGTGAGAAAGAACAGATAATAAAGGCTCTTGAATTGGTATACCACATTGCTTCCCGTCGAAAAGGCGAAAAAACCCAACTTTTCGGTCAGCTTGATTCTAATGGAGCTTTCCCTCATATCCTCACCCCTTCCTCCCTTATATTGCCGAGTTTATCGGTCAGAAGCCGCAGGAATTTTTCCCGCTCGTCGCTCATGGGGTTATGTCCCGATTCCTCAAACCATATCAGCTCCTTCACGGGGGCGGTAAGCTCGTTGAACCAATCCTCCACAAGCTGGGCGGGGGTGTTGTAATCCAGTCTGCCGTCAAAGACGAAATAGGGCACTTTGATTTCCCTTATATCCCGGGGGAAGTTAAGCCCGGCAACCTCGTCCCACATGGCTTTAAGCACGATTTTATAGCCCCTTATCACGCCCCAAAGCTCGCCGAAGGTATATTCCCCGCTTTTGAGCATCGGCACCACCATTGAATTGAAATAATCCCGCTTTTCCTCGCTTTTGGAATAGCCGCCGTATTTCATCATCACCTTTCTTTGCGCCATCATCGCATCAAAGCCCCCCTTGTATACCCCGCCGACGGGTTTGCCTATCCTCTCCAGGGTGGCCACCGAGGCGTTATCCTTCGCTTTTTTAGCCTCGTTTAGAGCAAATTCGTAGCTTATTTCCTCGTTTTTCTCCCCGTCCACAAACTGACCGAAGCCCACATAGGCGGCTATGTTATCCGGGTATTTGTGGCAAAGCAGTGTCCCCAAGGCCGAACCCCAGCTTCCGCCTATGACGAAAATCTTGTCCTTTTTGAATCTTTCGCAAAGATAGACCGTCAGCTCATGGGCATCGTCCACAAACCTTTCCACCTTAAGCTTTTCAACGGGCGAACCCTTGTAGCTTCCCCCGCTTCCCCGCTGATCCCAACCTACCAAGGTGAAACAGCTCAAAAGCTCCCCGTAAGAAAAAACGGCGTGCCTGTTCACCACTCCCGGGCCGCCGTGCAAAAAAAGCAACACCGGGTTTGCCTCGTTTTCGCTTTTAATATGTATGAGCTGGGGCAAACCCCCCAACACCACCTTGCTTTTCTCGTCAAGCATTTTTGTGCGCCTCCTTTTGTTTGAATTGTGTAATTATAATATATCTGCTTAAGAAGCACAAGTTAAAGCCTGCGGCTTTAACTTTGGAAATTCGGCGGAGCCGAATTTCTTACCATGGAGCATAAAAGAAGAATAAAAGAAGTATCAAAAAAGCACAATCTGAAAGATCCGTCTGTGGCGGGAAGTTTGAAAATTTGCCAACGGCGATATAAACTTTACCGGTTATGTTTCGGTTTATATTTGGCATCTGTCTTGCGCCTATCACCCGTCAAGAATATATTTCCTCCCTTCTTCGTCTTTCTCCTTTCCCCAAGAACGCCAACCAATGAAATGTCCTTAACTTGATTTATTTATATAACCCGTGCATAACCCTCCCGGTCATATTTCGGTCTGTATTCGGAATTTGCTTTATTAACCGTCAAGAATATCCCGCCTCAATTTTTTCGTTTAAATCTTCGTTTGCCTATAATAGGTCTTTGCCTTTATTACCATTCAAGAATATATAGCCTCAATTTTTCTCCTTGACCTAAAAATGCCAACCGCAGGGTCAATTCACGAATTGTCTTTACCTTGTTTTATTTATATGACCCGGTCAGAAATTCACGCCGTTGGCGTGAATTTTAAAATTCGGCAGAGCCGAATTTCTTTCCACGAAGCATAAAAAAGAAGAACCAAAAAAGTACAATCTTGAAAGTTCCGTCGGTGGCGGGAAGTTTGAATTCTGTCAACGGCGATATAAAACTTCCCGGTTATGTTACGGTCTGTATTTTGATATTTGCCTTTATTACCTGTCGCGAATATAACCGCCCTTCTTTTCTCCCTTTCCCCTAAACGCCAAACACAGGAATAATTAATGAATTGCCTCTGCGATGGAAAATAGTGGCTTATACCTCACAAAAAAAATACCGAAAAACTACCTTATGATACATATTCATGAATATTATTTTTGATTTTGTATTAGGTTGCTTTCGTGCGGTGAACATCTAAAGAGTCGGATAGCTTATTTTTGCTTTTTGGGGTTTAAATCAGGCTCTCTGTTGATTAATTTCTGTTTGTGCGGTGTTTCCTTATATGACCCGGTCGGAACGAGAAAAAGCTTCAAGCCTGCGGCATAAAAGTTCCCACCTTGCGGTTTGAAAATTCGGCACAGCCGAATTTTTGCATATAAATATATTCGCAAATCCCATACGCATGTTTCCTATACTCCGTTAACTTCATACGGGTTACATGGCAGATCGACGGTTCAGCTCCTTTGCGAACGGTTCCTTCGGGGTGTGGAAGCTTAAGTGCTTTCCTCGGCATTGATTCTGTCTACGAAGAACGGGACATCTTCCATGCTGTAGTCCGAAAGACTCCGAACCGTTGTTTAGCCTTATGTTATAAGACCTTAACCGCTTTGTGATCTTGGGATCTTAACTATTAATAAGGCAATATTAATAAACGATTTTATTAGTTGACAAAACTCCCTTCATTTGATATATTTGAGTGGAAAAGAGGTGCTTTTAAATGTATAGTTTTGAGAGAATTGACAGGAGTTCCTTAAAGGAATGGGCGAAGAACCTACTGAGTACAGCCAACAGAAGCATATGGGGAGCGGGAATTATCATTGCCTTGGTTGATTTACTGACCAATATTACAAAGTCAGAGGTGGTTTACAATGAAGCTTTGGGTGAATACCTTACCCTGCGTACTACGACTACTTTTTCCACCGTGGTGGAAATCTTTGTTCTTTCAGTTTTGATGGTGGGCGTCGCAAGGCTTTTCCTGAGTTTTGCCCGGGGAAATGAAATTGACCTCAACGAACTTGCCTTCGGCTTCCGTTACTACTTCAAAGTATTTCTCACTTACCTTTGGCAGAGCATCGTAATTACGCTCTGGTTGTTGCTTTTTATCATTCCCGGAATAATCAAGGCCATATCCTACAGCTTTGTACCTTTTATTCTTGCGGAAAATCCCAACATCAAACCCAATGAGGTTTTGAAGATCTCTGCGGTACTCACGGACGGAAGAAAGGGCGAGCTTTTCGTTTTCTCCCTCTCCTTCATAGGCTGGAACCTGCTCAGCGCCATCACTTTGGGATTGGCTTCGGTTTATGTGACTCCTTATTATCAAACCTGCCTTTCCGCCATTTACGATACCTTCAAGGCGGACGCCATAAGACAGGGGAGGATTCCGGAGGATGTGTTTGTGCCGCAGGAGGGGATTTAAAGGGATTTTATTGCGAAAGATTTGATTGGATTTAGTTGATTTTGTTTGAATATTAACGGCAGGGCTTTGGTTGTTGGGGCTTTGCCGTTTCGGCTTCGATTACACAGTTGGGGCAGAAATACAAGGTAAGGCACAGGGCGAAATTCGGCATAAATGTGGAAAAACGGTTTTGGGGCAGGGGGATAGGCAGGGCTCTGACAAATGCCTGTCCGGAGTGCGCCCGAAAGGCGGGTTACAAACAGGTCGAGTTGGAAGTGGTCAGCGAAAACACGAGCGCCATATCCCTTTACAAAAGCGTCGGCTTCATCGAATACGGCAGAAACCCGAAGGCCTTTCTCTCAAGGCACGGTATGTGGCAGGAGGTGGTTTTGATGAGGTTGGAATTGTGAATGTCGGGGG
>JAAYHF010000060.1 GCA_012727485.1 Eubacteriaceae bacterium | reverse complement strand
CCCATATATAGTATATTTACCTGTCTGAAAACACTTTATTTAGTATACCATCGCACAATGCAAACGCAATACTTTTAAGAAAAAAAACGAAGTTGTCAGTTATGGGGGGAATGGTGACATTGGTTTGTTCGTTTTGGTTTTGGGTCTTTAGGGAGGGGGAATTGTTTTAAGGGTAAGGATTGTTTGCTTTTCCGATAGGAGAACGGTTTTATTACAGTAGCCGGGTCGGAATAGTTACAGTTATAAAGTCAGAAGTTATTTATCACTTTACGCCTCGGAGCATACTTGCCGTTTTTCTCCGGTTTCGGAACTGTCGGGGATATTTCTTAACAGCGCATAATAATATTAATAAGCGTATTCAGGCATTCTTTTACCATATTATAGTTTAGTTAAAGTAACCGGGCAGAATATGAAGCAAACACAACAAGAAACATTTGCGGCTTTATCGCAGTGAGCGGGTCGCAACATATTAAGCTGTTTTATATTGTCGGAGTCGAGATTAGAACTTTTATCCCTAAAGTAATTTTTGGAGCGTAAGCCGTCTTGGTCGGATAAACCCTTTTTCATGGCTTACTTTTGTGCTGCATTGCCTTAAACCCTTCGCGGCTTCGGGAATACACCCGATTGTTAAAATTGCGTTTGTTTTGCACAAAATCTTGACAGAAAAATAACGGCATGATAATATGGAACATAAAAATTTAAATGGAGGCACAGAATGAAGATAGTCATTGACACAAGCGAAGCAATCGCGCAGAAGGCGGCGGAAAAATATGTGGAGTTATTGGACGCAAAGCCCGACGCTGTCCTTGGACTTGCCACAGGCTCAACCCCCCTCGGGCTTTATGCCGAATTGGCAAAGCTTTGTGCCCGGGGCAAAATAACCTTTGCAAAAGCCCATTCCTTTAACTTGGACGAATATATGGGATTGGAAGGCACCCACGACCAATCATACAGATATTTTATGAATGAAAACCTGTTCTCCCATGTGGATATGAGGATAGAAGAAACCCATGTCCCCAGCGGAGTTGATGTGACAGAGCAAACCGCCGCCGATTACGACAAATTAATTGAGCAAGCAGGCGGAATAGACCTTCAGCTTTTGGGAATTGGCAACAACGGCCACATCGGTTTCAACGAACCCAATACCCCCTTCGGCAGTAAGACCCATATCGTCGAGCTGACGGATTCCACGCGGCAGGCGAACAAGCGTTTCTTCAATTCTCTGGAAGAAGTTCCCACCCATGCGGTGACAATGGGCATTTCCACCGTCATGCACGCCAAGAGTATTATTTTAATGGCGATAGGCGCGGGAAAAGCACAGTGCATAAAGGATACGGTGGAAGGGCCCGTCACGGAAGCCGTTCCCGCCAGCGTATTACAGCTTCACCCGGATTGCACCGTTTATCTGGATTACGAAGCCGCTTCCCTTTTAGGTAAATAGAATGGCGAAATATTTCGGAACAGACGGCTTTCGCGGAGAAGCCAACAAGGATTTAACGGCAAAACACGCCTTTGATATCGGAAGATTTTTGGGTTGGTATTACGGGGCGCAAAGGGGAAAGAGGGCGAAGATAGTAATCGGCAAGGACACCCGCCTTTCCAGCTATATGTACGAATGCGCATTGACCGCAGGGCTTACCGCCTCCGGGGCAGACGCCTACCTGATGCACGTGACCACCACCCCCTCGGTGAGCCACATCGCCCGCACCGACGGCTTTGACTGCGGGATAATGATTTCCGCCAGCCATAACCCCTATACGGACAACGGCATCAAGCTCATCAACTGCCAAGGGGAAAAGATGGACGACGCCACCATAGACGAGGTGGAAAAATACTTGGAAGGTATAATTCCCGAACCTCCCTACGCTGTGGGTGAGGAAATAGGCAGGGCGATAGACTACGCCGAGGGACGCAACCGTTACATAGCCTATCTGATAAGCATCGGAACCCATTCCTTCAAGGGAATGAAGGTGGCCTTGGACTGCGCCAACGGAAGCACATGGCAGATAGCCGGCAGTGTGTTCAATGCCCTGGGAGCGCAGACCTACATCATAAACAACCGCCCCGACGGCACCAACATCAACACAAAATGCGGCAGTACCCATATCGAAGGGCTTATCGAATATGTGAAGCAGAATAACTGCGATGTGGGTTTCGCCTTTGACGGAGACGCCGACCGCTGTCTTGCCTGCGACGAAGAAGGCAATATAGTGGACGGCGACAAGATCATGTATATCTGCGCCAAATATATGCAGGAAAAGGGCGAAATGGGCCAAACCAAGGTGGTAACCACCGTCATGAGCAACATCGGGCTTTACAAGGCCTTGGATAAACTTAATATCGGCTATGAGAAAACCGCAGTGGGCGATAAATATGTATATGAAAATATGCGGGAAAACGGACACAACATCGGCGGAGAGCAAAGCGGACACATCATTTTCGGCAAATACGCCAACACCGGCGACGGACTGCTCACCGCCCTTAAGGTGATGCAGGTGATGATGGATACCAAAAGCTCGCTTTCCTCCCTCGCTTCCCCGGTCACCATTTACCCCCAGGTGCTTAAAAACTGCGTTGTGACAGACAAGGCCACCGCCCAAAAGGATCCGTTGGTGGCAAAACGCATCGAGCAGGTGGAAAAATCCCTCGCCGGAGAAGGCAGGGTATTGGTGCGCCCCAGCGGCACAGAGCCCGTACTTCGCATCATGGCGGAAGCCCCCACCGACGAGGAATGTGAAAAGGCGGTGGACGAGGTGATAGCCGCCCTCGAGGAAAGCGGAAAACTTGTGGAGGTCAGAAAATGAAGGGAGTAACCATTCCCGAACTGTTGGATACCACCAAAACCATAGCCGCCAAGCTATTTGAAGGGAAAACCTACCCATGGGAGGTTTTGGGGGAGATCAGCGATTTCATATTGGAATTGGGTAAAAGCCTGCCCGAGGACGAATACGACAAAATCGGGGAGAATGTTTGGATAGCCAAGGACGCGGAGGTTTTCCCCTCCGCCTATATAGCCGGCCCCTGCATCATCGACCACAATGCTCAAGTACGCCACTGCGCTTTCATAAGGGGAAGCGCCATTGTGGGTAAAAACTCCGTTGTGGGTAACTCAGTGGAGCTTAAAAACTGCGTTTTGTTCGACAATGTGGAAACTCCCCATTACAATTATGTGGGGGATTCGGTTCTGGGTTTCCACGCCCACATGGGCGCAGGCTCGATAACCAGCAATGTCAAAAGCGACAGGCTGAATGTGGAAATAAAGGGTTATGGCGAAAAGATACCCACAGGCCGCAAGAAAGTCGGAGCGATTTTGGGAGATTGGGTGGAGGTGGGTTGCAACAGCGTTTTGAACCCCGGAACAGTGATAGGCCGCCATACCAATATCTACCCCACCTCATCGGTGAGGGGCGTTATACCCGAAAACCATATATATAAGGATAAGGATAATATTGTGGAGAAGTATTGACCATAAAAGAATCCTCCGCCGGTCGGCGGAGGATTCTTTTTTCTAATTATTTGCCACTTTTGAGCAACCGAAACCAACACATAATTATCCAACCTCGGAAACCTTTGCTATCCTGACCGGGTCATAAAGACAAAAGAGAAGTTGAAATAAACTTTGTCGATGTCCTTAAAAGTATTCGCAAGATTATCAGCTCAATATCCCTCTTATTAACGCCCGGAATATCAATACGGCAATAATCTCGACAATGTTAACGCTCATAACAAATCCGCTGTCCAAAACTTCGCCCTTATCCGGCAGTGTTCTCTTTTTCTTCCACAGAAGTATTTGAAAGGCGATAACAATGGCGACGGGAACGGCATAATAGGCTATGCGGGCTACGGTTATAACCCCATTATTGTATTGCGGCTCATGGCTGACGCGTTGCAGCGTAAGGGCTTTGTCCTCGTCTGCTAAGATCAATACGAAAAGAATTAAGCATATTGCCGTTATTATCAGTTGCGTTTTCCTGCTAACGGAGAATGTGTTCATTTTTGCTTCCTTTCTGTTTTATAATGGCTCATTTTGTTTACGCTGTGGTGTAAATAATCGGATTGTCTATTTGTTTTAGTCAATTATTTTATGTAAGTTTTAAAGTCAAGGTAATATCCCGCATTGATATATTAGCTTAAAAAAGGGCCTTCTGTCAACGGCGGCAGTGTATGTTTAACTATTTTTAATATATACAAATATTGAATCAATAAGCGGAGAACCCATAGAAGCGGGATTTCCCCACCCCTTATAGCCTCAAACGCCCCGTCCGCCATTTTTTCACCCCCCTGCCGCCCCTCCTTTAACAAAGTGACCGGGTCATTCTATAAAGCCTTACTTTTCATCATTCTGACCGAGTTAAAAGGGGAAAGCCTTTTTAATGAAGTGACCCGGCTTAATATACAGCTTGTCAAAGCGATCGGGTCACGATAAGAGCTACTTGCGAAATTGTGTAGATGAAATGAACGGTCAATACAACCGGAGTAAAGAGGGAAACACCAAGGCTTTTCCCTCTCATGGTAGTTATTAATATAATAGTCTAAAACTGCGGTATTGGAGTTATGTTTCTTGTCGTGCCGATTTACTCTTTCCGATCGGGTCTTTTAATAAAGTGTCGGCTGGGTATTGTCGGCAGTATAAAGCTTATGAGGTTCTGATTTTCTTTCTTTTATTTTATTTAAAGTGATCGGGTCGGAAGGTAAACAGTTTTAACACTTGCGAGGTACTTAAAGTATATCTTCAAGATCGCAAGCTTTTTGGTGTCGATGTGTCGGCCGCTTGTTATGGTTTGCTTTTGTGCGGGGTCGTTATGGATCTGTCTCT
>JAAYHF010000059.1 GCA_012727485.1 Eubacteriaceae bacterium | reverse complement strand
CCCATAAGCTCCTCCGCCCCGACCCCGAAAACTTTCATCAAAGCGGCAAGCTCAATATCCGTCACAAACCTTTTCCCGCATTCCATTCTTTGAATGGCGTTTTTCTCCACATCAAGCCCCACAAGCTGAAGCTTTTCGGCAAGTTGCCTTTGGGATAGATTCCTTTGTAATCTCAGCCTTTTCACATTCGGCCCGCATAGGTTGTTTAAACCCTGTTCTGTTTTGTTTATAAACATATCCACTCCAAATTATTGACATTCAGTGATTGACAATAAAAAGAAGATATGATAGGATTTCAATAAAATGACATTCATTGAGTGTCATTAAGTCCAAATTTCCACTTTCCCCGCTTGCATAAAAATTTTCGACTTCTTTGGGGTGAAGGGAATAAAGCTTTAAAAGCCCGAAAAATGCAGAAACAACCGATATAAACCAAAGCCCGAAGCGCCAATGTTATTTTTATACGGCGGTTTAGGCTTTCCCTTGAATATTCGGGTCAAGGCCGCAGTTTTCTTTGTTTAAAAACTTTGACGAAACGCACAGAGGAATTATTGAGAAATGAAAGCAGTTATCCTATCAGACAATCCCGCAAGCTCCGATGAATTGAAGAATGCGGCGGGCAGATATTTCAACGCAAACAAAAAGAAGGCCACCCTGAGAATTTTCAGCGACCCGAAGACATTTTTCAAATATATGGAAACCTTCCCGGGGGATTGCGGCGTGCTTATTTTGGATATGTCCGGGGAGAACAGGGCCATTGAAATCGCCCGGCGGGTGAACAGCGAATACCCTTCGGTGATGATAATTTTTATCGCTTCCCCCTCGACCGATGCCTCCGATATAAGCGGAGCCTTCGTTTATCTGCTCACAAAGCCCGTAGACGAGCTTTCCTTCGCCCGCGCCATCGAAAGCGTCGAAAGCGCCCGTCTTACGACGGCGCGGGAGGAGACGGATACGGTGAGCCTCGGCGAGAAGGACAGCGTATATAAGATAAATACCAACCAGATAGTTTATATGGAAAGTCTGGAAAGGAAAATATACATTCATCTTGAAAACAAGCCGGAAATAGAAATAAAGGGGAAGCTCTCCGATATGGAGCAACTGCTCGCCCCCCGGGAAAACTTCATCAGAGTTCATCAATCCTATATCGTCAATATGGATAAAATAAGCCGTATATCCGGTTCGAATATACAGCTTATCACAAAAGAGATTATCAACATACCCAGAAAAAGGCTCTCCGAAGTTACCCGCGCTTTTTACGCCTATACGGGGTCAAAATCATAGGTTATTCCGTCCTCAGGGAAGTCACGGGGTCTTTCTTGGCGGCTATTCGGGAGGGGATAAGCCCCGCTATGAGGGTGAGAATAACGCTTATCACCACCAATATCACCCCCGCGGCGGGCTGAAGATAGGCCCTTAGGGTCTGTATATTCGTAAGGGAGCGCATTATCTTATTTATCGGGAAGCAAAGCGCAACGGTTATTAAAATGCCCATTGTTCCCGAGCAAAGCCCGATAATGAAGGTTTCCGCGTTGAAAACCCGGGATATATCCCTTTTGGAAGCCCCCATTGCCCGAAGCAAACCTATTTCCTTGGTGCGCTCCAACACCGATATATAGGTGATTATTCCTATCATTATCGAGGAAACCACCAGAGAAACGGAAACGAAGGCGACCAGCACATAACTGACGGTGTTGACGATGGAAGTCACCGAGGACATGAGTATTCCCGTTATATCCGTGTAGTTTAAAACGTATTCCTCCTTGCCCGCCTCCTCCATATCCTTATTGTATTTCGCAATTACCTCTTTAAAAGCGTCCTTGCTCTCGAAATCCGTGAGATAAACGGAAATGCGGGTGGGGGCTTGAATATCCGCATAACCCAACTTTGCCAAATTCGTGGCGGCGGTATTTTCCACCGCCGAGCTTGAGGTCATGGTGGACATGAGGCGGCTCAATTCGTCCTCCTCCAACTTGAATTGGAAGGCGGAAGCAAAGGCATCGGTATCAACTTTTATTCCCCCCGCCATCGCCGTTATTATTCCCATTCCCATTTGGGTGGCTTCGTTCATCACCGCAACTTTCATCTTCGTTTCGACCATGGTTTTTCCCATATTCTTCACCGTCCCCGCCGCTAAAGGGTTTGATAGGGACGCTTGTATGATCGGGGAGGTGTTCTGCGGGGTGAAGGTTATTTGTCCCCCCGCGCTTTGGGCGGCGGAGGCTATGGCGCTCCCGCAAAGAGAGCCGAATATTTGAGAGTAATTCTCAACGGGTATCGGATAGGTTGCGGATAGGTTTGAAAGTATCTCCTGTGCCGCTGCTCCTTGCATATATTCGGCGGTGGCTTCGGCGGTATCGAGGGCGGTGAAAACCGCAGAGCCTTCTTCCATGCGGGAGTTGACAATGCCGTTGAAAATATCCGTGAAGGCATCGCTGAAGGCGGTTTCGGCGGGGGAGGTATCCGCGGAGATTTCCCCGGTCATGGCGAGAATGCTCGAACCCATCATTTCCCGCAGTTCGTTTTCGTCAACCTCGAGCCCGAAGGCGGCGGATATGGCTTCGGTATCTATTTGTATCATATCCTGAAAATCAAGGCCGCTTTCGCTTCCTTTTTCATTCAGCTCATCGAAGGTTTTCCCGGAAAAAACATCCTTGCTTTTATCGGCTAACTGCATAGTGACTATTTCGCGGTCGCGGGATTGCTCGATGATATATTCGGTCAGCTTGCCCGTGTAGGCTATGCCCGCGCTCAGGGAAGCGGCGACGGAGCCTTCCTTGGGATAAACTATCCCCACCACTTTCAGGGGAAGCCCCTTTTCAAGCAAGTCCTTCATATAATCCTCATCGTCGCTCATGTCGTTGAAAACCTTGTATTGGCTGTCGTATTGGTAATAATCGCAGGGCAAGACCATGGTGAATTCCATGGAAAGAAAATCCGAATAGGAGAATTCCATGGGCTTGACATCCGAGGAGACCTTCTCGCCGTTCATCACATCGGTGAACATATCCACAAAGGCGTCCTGATCCCTTAACCCCAGGGAATAGAGCATAAAATCGCTTATGGTGTTCGGGGATTCCAACACCAGCACCAACTCGTCGTATTTATCGGGCCATCTCCCCGCCGCCACATCGTACTGTTCCTCCAAAAGCCCCCTGTTGTCCATCATACGGTTGAAAAAGGAGGAGGACATATATGCCGAGGAAATGCCCCCGCCGGGGGTGAGGGCGCTTGGGTTGAGCTGAAGTACCTCGGAATGGTCGGAAGAATAGATGCGGGGGGTTATGCCGTAGCTGTATTGCAGGCAGTTCACATAATTTTCGGTTATATCCGGGTTTTCTTCCAAGAATTTTTTGAAAGCGCCCAAGTCGTTTGTGCCTATGCGGCTGAACATATCCGTTACTATTTGAAGCTCCTTCACCCTATCCCCTTCGGCATCGGCTTCCTCCACACTGCCCATGATGGCGGTCATCATTCCCGTCAGGTCTGTGCCGGTGTTTTCTATCACCAACGGATAGGAAGAAAGGGTTTCCTCCTGTATGCGGGCGATATAGCCGTTCACCCCGTTGGAAAGCGAAAGAATGAGGGCGATTCCGATTATCCCGATTGAGCCGGCAAAGGAGGTCAAAAGGGTGCGCCCCTTTTTCGTCAAAAGGTTGTTAAGGGAAAGGGCAAGGGCGGGAATAAATCCCATGGAGGGCTTTCTTATGCGCTTTTTCGGCTTTTCTGCGATGAGTTCCTCCGGGGTGAAATTGTCCGTGTCCCCGGTTATCTCCCCGTCGGTCAGGCTTATTATCCTCGTGGCATATCTTTTGGCCAATTCCGGATTGTGTGTCACCATCACCACCAGCCGATCGCTCGCCACCTTTTTTAATATATCCATCACCTGAATGCTCGTTTTTGTGTCCAAGGCTCCGGTGGGTTCGTCCGCCAAAAGTATGTCCGGGTCGTTCACCAAGGCTCTGGCTATCGCCACTCTCTGCATCTGCCCGCCCGAAAGCTGATTCGGCTTCTTTTTGAGCTGATCCCCCAGCCCCACCGCTTCAAGGGCGTAAATCGCCCGCCTTCTGCGCTCCGAGGAACTCACCCCCGAAAGGGTCAGAGCCAATTCCACATTGGCAAGCACGCTCTGGTGGGAAATGAGGTTGTAATTCTGGAAAACAAAGCCCACGGTATGGTTGCGGTAGGTGTCCCAATCCCTGTCCTTGTAATCCTTGGTGGATATACCGTTTATTATCAAATCTCCCCGGGTATATTGGTCAAGTCCGCCGATTATGTTCAACAGTGTGGTCTTTCCCCCTCCGGAGGGGCCTAAAATGGCGACAAATTCGTTTTGTCGCAGTGTGATGTTAATGTCCTTTAAGGCGGTTACGCTCATATCTCCCGCCGAATATTCCTTTGTAATTCCCTTTAGCTGTATCATATATCTCCCTTTGCAAGAAGCCCTAAGGCTACGCCTTATTGTCGTCCTCCCGACGCTTTTTTGTTATAATGTACATGGTGAGGTTTCTGGTGAAGGCGGATATGCCCGAAAAGCCCGCCATACCCGAGAAGACGAGCATGGGAAACCTCCAGTTGCCCAATATATAAAGATATGTTATAACAAGCATAATAGGCCCCAAAAGAGCCATGATCCCGCCGATTATCATGCTTTTGGTATAGGTTGCCGGGTCGTTGGGATCCGGTATTTTTATTTCCTTGTTTTGTTTCATTTTCGATTATTCCTTTCGCCGCGGGGAAAAGGCAGGATATTTATCTGCCCTGCATACCGAGTAGTCTGTCCCCATCGCTTTAATCGGACACGATTTATTGTCGCCCTTATTTGTGTATTATATCATTCATATAAATACTTACCCCATATTTTAAGCATTAAAAAGAAGGCCTTGCAATAATCGGCCGTCGAGGGGGCGGTTTTTTGTCGTAATTTTGCAGACGGATTAAGAAAGGGCGAAGCCGCACCAAGCCGGAAATCACAGCTTTACGGCGGGGAGTGACGGAGGGGAGAATTTCTCATTCGGACCGGGTCAGAAGGTGAAACAATCCCGATATAAATAGGATTTTCTTCGGATAAATGCTTCGGGCGGATTGCCCCAAAGCCTCCGATTTCCCTTTCCGTTATGTTCCTCCTTGTTCAAGCTCTCGTTATGAGTTATCGCCATGGTGGGAATGGGTGGGGCGGTTAAGTTATGGGCGGGCTGACACGATCACTTTACGAAACCTCCCTCCCCCTTACTTCGGGAGTATTTCTCATTCGGACCGGGTCACTTATGAAAAACTCGATCTTCCATGAAATCACAAGCGTTTAGCCGCGGTAAAAGTCCGCCTTGAACCCCTTCGTAATTGCCGATTTGCGCCCGTTCAAGCTAAGGCTTCGGGAAGCGCCGAATTTATACGGGGGCGGGCGGGTTGCTTTACCCCGCCCTGTAATGATAAAATACCCGCAAGGATATATTACGGATTGCCTTAAGCGTTATGAATAAAGGGGGGAAAGGAACTAAAAAGCCGAATTATTCGGGCGGTTGAATAAGCTTGATGCGGCGCTTGTGAAGCCCTTGTTCGGTTATCTCTCCTGTTTGGCTTATCGGCAGTTCCTTTATTAAACGGGCGAATTGTCACTCTAAAGGGCATTAAAAATGAAAAGGGGTTAAAATGGGCATTAAAAACGAAGCTAAGATTAAAAATCCGCTGATAGTTGCGGTGAGAGAGCAGTTGGAGCATAGGGCGCTGTGGATGTATCTGCTGTGCGACGAGGCGGAAAAAAAGGGTTTGAAACCGGAGGAATTTGCGCCGCAGGCGATAAAACGCTGCGGAATTTATCAGGGGGGTCTGTTAAGACAAAAGGCGGGGGGAGCCGACAGCCTCAAGGGGCTTAAAAAGACCCTTTTCACCAAGGCTGCCCAATGGGTTTTCGAAATGGATATAAAAAAATGCACCGACGACGAGCTTGATATAGATTTCCACTACTGCCCGTTGGTGAAAGCTTGGCAAAAGCAGGGTTGTTCGGACGAGCAAATAAAAAAGCTTTGCGACAACGCCATGTGCGGGGACAGGGGCATTGCGGAAAGTTTCGGTTGCAAGCTTCTGCTCGAATCCACCATAGCCGAGGGAAGCGACATCTGCAAGATAAGGTTCAGGCGCACTGAGGAATGATTGCGGGTTGTAGTGCGTTTTAACGGCCCTGCTTCAAAAGGGTAAAACCTTTGAAGCAGGGTTTTTTATGCCCGGTAGTAAAATCGGATTGGGGAGAAGTTTGCGGGGTGCGATCCTTAAAGTATCCGGAAAAGGGAAGTTTGAGGAGAGTAATCCTCAAAGCGCTTGAAAAGGTTAAGTTTACGGATTGTAACTGCAATTTTGATTCTTACACGGCGACTCTATGAGCCTCGCCAAACTATTAAGCAACAAAAAACTGCCGCCACAACTCAACGGCAGTAATTCGTTTTTCTTGAAACCGGCTTTCCCTAATCCTCCCAAACGACGCTTTCAATATCGTCCGGGGCGATTGCGAGTCTACGCAGGGTGGCGTCGAACTCGGTGGGCGGCCCGGAGGTGTAAAGCTTGACCTCCCTTTTGCCGGGTAAGGCGGCTTTGCCCTCTTTGCTCAAATAATCCTTGAGCATTTTAGCCTGCATTTCAGCCGGGTCGATGAGTTCCAATTCGGGGTAGATCAGGCTTATTTCCTCCCTTATTATCGGGAAATGACTGCAACCGAGAATGAGCTTTGTCACCCTGCCCGAAAGGACTATCGGGTCGATACATTCCCTTATCTTTTCGTCCAAAAGGGAGGCGTTTTCGAGTTGGGAATCTATTATCTTCGGAAGGGAGGTGCTGGCGTTGGAAATGAGGGTTATGCCCTTGCCCAATGAACCGACGGCTTTGTCGTAGGCTTTGCAGTCCACCGTGGCCTTCGTGGCGATGAGTCCCACCGTTTCGCCCGCCCCTGCGATCTGCCCCACCGCCGCCGCCCCTGCGCTCACTATATCAATGGAAGGAACGCCGCAGGAAAGTGAGCTTTTCAGGGAAGAAATGGTGTTGCAGGCGAGAAGGATCATCTTGACCCCCCTGCCTTCGAGATAGTATATCATTCTGTTGGCAAGGCGGATTATCTCCTCCCTGCTTTTGTTTCCGTAGGGCATATTTGCCCCGTCTCCGAAATAAACGATGGATTCATCGGGCAGTAGGCGGGAAACGCAGTCCGCGGCGGTCAGCCCTCCCACTCCGCTGTCTAAAATGCCTATCGGTGAATTGTTATCCATAACCTCTCCGGTCAGTTTCTTTTTGATTCTATGATGCTCAAAAGCTCTCCCAAGGCATCGGGGAGGGAGTCGTTGATTATTACCTTGTCGTAATTGACCCTTTCTTCCATCTCCGAACTCGCCTTTGCCAGGCGTATGTTTAGCTGTTCTTCGCTCTCGGTGTGCCTGTCGGTCAGGCGCTTTTTGAGTTCCTCGTAGGAGGGGGGCATGACGAATATCAAATATGCCTCCTTGTTTTTATCTCGCACCTGATAGGCTCCCTGATAGTCGATCTCCAAAATGACATCAAAGCCCCGGGCGGTGAGGGAATCCACATGGCTTTTTAAGGTGCCGTATCTGTTGCCGAAAACATTGGCATATTCGTAAAAATCCCCTTCGGCAAGCTTTTCGTCGAACTGCTCATTGCTTAAAAAAAAGTATTCCACCCCGTTTTTTTCTTCACCCCGGGGGGCGCGGGTGGTGGCGGATACGGATATTTTTATTTTTTTATCCATATCCGCGGCAAGAGCGCATAAAGTGCTTTTGCCGCTGCCCGAAGGCCCGCTGACGACAAATAAATTTCCCATTGTTCTCCCTATTCTATGTTCTGTACTTGTTCCCTTATTTTTTCAAGCTCCGCCTTTATATCCACCACAAGGGAGCTTATCTCGAAGCTGTTTGATTTGGAGGCGATGGTGTTGACTTCCCTGTTTATTTCCTGAAGCATGAAATCCAGCTTGCGGCCTATGGGTTCGTTTGCGTCCAGGGCTTTGTTGAAGCTTTCCGTATGGCTGTTCAAGCGCACCAATTCCTCGGATATGTTTACCCTGTCCGCATAAATTGCAATTTCCGTGGCCAATCTTTCCTCGCTCAGTATCCCCTTTGTGTATTCCGAAATATTCTTCATGAGCGTATCGTAATAACCCTTGGGTATTTGGTCTGAAAGCTCCTTGATAAGGCTGACTTTGTCGGAAATATACCTCACCCTTTTCAGGAAATCCTCCTTTAAGGCTTCCCCCTCGGATATGCGGGAGGCTTCCACCATATCCAGTGCTTCTTCGGTCATGCGCTTTATTATCCCGGTCAATTCCTCGTCGGTGTTTGCCGTATCCTCTGCGGTGATGACATTGGGGAAGCGGGCTATATCGTTCACGCTTATCTTCGTATCTATCCCCGAAAGCTCCCCTCCCATTTGATTGAGTATATCGAAGTAGGCTCGGGCAAGCCTGCCGTCGTATTTAATTCCCGCAGACTGGGCGGAGGTTCCCGTATACTTGGCAAAAACTTCCACATGACCCCGGGAAAGGCGGGAGGAGATTATCTTTCTGATGGTATCCTCCAGACCCGCAAGCTTTCTGGAAAGCCTGAAGGAGATGTCCTTGTATCTGTGATTGACCGTTTTTATTTCAAGACTGATGGATTGCACCTCGTCCGAATATTCGCTTGCTCCGAATCCTGTCATGCTTTTCATGCCGATAAATCCTTTCATATATAAGCCTTACAAGTATTGATTATACCATACCCCCGTTCCCTTCAAAGAAACCCATCGGTTTTTATGAATGTTAAAACCCGATTGTTTTGGTAAAAAAGTGATATAGTTCACCTTATTATGATAAAATAAAACCAAATAGGCTTTAAATTTTCGGAGGGATCATGGGAAAGATTTATGCAATGTTCAATCAAAAGGGAGGGGTAGGCAAAACGACCACCACAGCCAATCTTTGCGCCGGAATAGCTTCCCTCGGCAAAAGGGTTTTGATAGTGGATTTCGACGCCCAAAGCAACCTCACCAGCGGGTTGAATATCAACCGAAAGACCCTTAAAGCGAGCATATACAATGTCCTCACCGGGGAGCTTTCCGCCGAGCAGGCCATTATCCCCACCTCAACGGAAAACCTTTTTATCCTGCCCAGCAACATAGACTTGGCGGGGGCGGAGGTGGAAATGGCGAATGTTCCCAGAAGGGAGACGATATTAAAGCGTGCTCTGACGGGGGTGGGAGATAATTACGACTATGTGGTGATTGACTGCCCGCCTTCCCTGGGAATGCTTTCGATAAACTCCCTTGTGGCTTCCGACGGGGTCATCATACCCATTCAATGCGAATACTACGCCTTGGAGGGGGTAAGTCAGCTCATAAACACCGTCAATTTGGTAAAAAAGAGCTTGAATGCACAGCTTGAGGTGAAGGGGGTTATTTTGACCATGTTCGACAAGCGCACCAACCTTTCCACCCAGATCGTTCAGGAAGTGCGTAACTATTTCGGCTCAAAGGTCTTTAACTCCATAATTCCCCGCAATGTCAGGGTGGCGGAGGCGCCCAGCCACGGTATGAGCATCATGCAATACGATATAAATTCCAAGGGAGCCAGGGCTTATATGGCCTTAGCCCATGAATTCATCGAAAAATGTTAAGGATATAATATGGCAAAACAACAAGGTCTGGGGCGGGGACTATCCGCCCTTTTCAGCGAATTCGACGACAGCGGCGAAGAAAAGAATGCTTTTCCCCCCACCCCCGGGGTGGCGACGGTGGAAATTAAAAAAATAAAAAGAAACCTTTCCCAGCCCCGTAAAACCTTTGAGGACGAGGGGCTTGAGGAGCTTGCCGAAAGCATTAAAAAGCACGGTATTCTTCAGCCCTTACTGCTTAAGCCCGAGGGTGAATTTTATATGGTGGTGGCGGGGGAGCGCAGACTGCGAGCCGCCCTTAAGGCGGGGCTCACCGAGGTGCCCGCCGTGATAAAGGATTTCGAGGATAGACAACTTTTGGAAGCGGCCTTGACCGAAAACATACAAAGGGAAAACCTCACCGATATAGAGTGCGCCGTTGCTTACAAAGAGCTTGCGGATTCCTTCGGTCTTTCTCAAGAGGAAATTGCCCGTTCGATGGGCAAATCCCGCAGTTATGTGGCAAATACCATGAGACTTTTGACCTTGCCCAAGGATGTTCAAAGGCTGATAGGTGAAAAAAAGCTTTCCGCAGGCCATGCAAGGGCGGTGCTTTCTTTGGAAAACGAATCGCTTCGCAGTGAATTCGCTGTTTATATAATTGAAAACTCTCTTTCCGTCAGGGAAGCCGAAGCCCTCTCCAAAACCTACGGCGTCCAAAAAAAGACGGAAAAGAACGGGAAAAAAGAAAATAAGGTTAAATCCTCCGATTTGCTCAGGCTTGAGGAGGATCTTTCCCGGGCTTTGGGAACGAAAACCTCTTTGATAGAGCAGGGCAAAAAGGGAGGTTACTTGAAAATCGAGTATTACAGCAACGACGACCTCGAAAGGATAATGGGCATAATAACTTCGGAGAACAAATGAATAACAAAAAAACTATAACCGGTTACCTTTTTTTAATAAATACTGCGCATTTACTCGTTTGCCTCGGCGTTTACCTTTTGCGTAGGTTTGATATGTTCGACGGCGCGCCGGCAAAGGGCGCCGTTTTCCTTACGGCCCTTTTTATTTGGTTTATTTTTTCGGCCATAGCATCCTTGGGGGCGAGCCTAACCAAAATGTCAAAGGGGCTTTTATTCTCCCTGCTTGCGGTTATCCCCATAACCCTCGTCACGGGCATAACCGCCGCCCTCTCCTATTTTGCCGACAACTCCTCTTTCGGCTGGATAAAATTCTTCTTCCTCGGCTCGGCGGTGAATTTTTGGTTTCGCCCCTTCTCGGTGATGTCCTATTTCGGAGAGGCCTTAATGGAGAATGTTTATATCATTTATGGGATAGTCATTGTGGGGATAGTCTTTGTTTCCTTCCTCGGCTGTGCCTTCGGGATCTCCGTTCAGGCGAAGAAGATAAGAAAGAAAAGAACCTCAAAGAAGGCCCGCAAGAATATAGAAAAGCGAAAGCTTTCCGAAGTGGCGGAGCAATCGGGAGAACCCGGCGAGGATAATGGCGAGAATTCCCAAACGGACATTACTCAAGGCGAAAAGGAGCAAACAGAGAGCGGTCAAAATGCTATGGATAATACCGTCGGAGAGCAGGACGGTGACGGCGGGACGGTTGGCGGCAATGCCGCTTATTCTCCCATTGAGGACAGCGCCGATGATGCCATTGAAATGACAGGTCTTACAAACGGCGGGGAGAACGCCGATAAGAATGATATACCCAAAGAGCATATGGCGCAGGAAAGCTCCTGCGATGAAATTTCCATCGAGAATTTGTCGGCATCATACGGGGAAAGCAAGGGGGACACCATCGACGATAGCGGCGACGAATATGTATCGGTAATAATAGACCACACCCCCGAGGAGCCCGCGCCCTCTCCCGCGCCCATCACCCCGAAGCAAACAGAACTTTCCTTTATCGGAGGGGAAGAACCCAAGCAGGATATTACCGAGGAGGGAAAAGTTAAAAGGAAATACAGAATACAGGTTTCCTCCGGGGACGACGGGGATATTTCCCGCTTCATCGAAATAACCAAAAAAGAGGGCGGCAAGGGCGATGATTGAGCTTGTCGTCAGTCAAGATTATTCGGGCAGCCGTCTGGACAGATTCCTCACCAAAAACACGGATTTACCCCATGGCGCATTACAGCGATTGATCAGAAAGGGCGATGTGAAGCTCAACGGCAAAAAGGCCAATGCAAATTCGTCGGTTACGGCGGGGGATATTATCCGCATTTACGCCGCCGATGTCAAAGGTCGCAGTGTTGAATTCATGGAGGGACTGCCCTTGCCCGAGGTTATTTATGAGGACGATTTTATTTTAGCCGTGAATAAGCCCCCCCTTTTGGCAAGCCAGCCCAACGAGAGGGGCGGGGATTGCCTTTCCGAGAGGATTAAACTTTATTTAAAGGATATTGTGATTTCAAGCGGCGGCTCTTATGTACCCGGGGTAATAAACAGGCTGGATATGAACACCTCGGGGATAGTTTTATGCGCCAAAACCCCCAAGGCCGCCAGAGAGCTGAGCGCCCTTATCGCCGAGGGTAAAATACAAAGGGAATATATAGCCATTGTAAAGGGAGAGCTGACCAAAACCATAAAAGCCATTCATTATGCCCTGCCCGACGAAGCCCATAACAAGATGCTTCTTTCGGACAGTCCCTCGGAGAATTCCCAAAGAATGGAGAGCGTTTTCGCCCCCATCAAATCCGCCGGCGGTTACACGGCGGTGAAGGCGATGCTGATAACAGGCAAGAAACACCAGATAAGAGCCCAACTTGCACAGCTGGGTTATCCTGTGGTCGGGGATATGAAATACGGTGTTTCGGGCATTGAGTTGGGAATGAAGCGTCAGGCGCTCCATTGTTATATGCTCGGCCTTACCCTTTGGTATGATTCGAGTCGGTTGAAATTGGTTTGCGATTTGCCGAGGGATATGGGGGAGGGGTTGAGGAGATGTGGGGTGGGGGAGGTTGGGGTTGTGGGAGTGGGGTGAGGGTTTTTTTGTTTTTTTGGTTTTTTTTGTTTTGGGGTGGTTTTTTGTTGAGGGGGGTTTGTGACCTGGTCATTTTGTGAAATATGGGGGGTGGGTTTTATTTGGGATTGTTTTGGTTTTGTGACCCGGTCCGAAAGTTAAAAGGTATACTTGTTTGTAATTCTGACCCGGTCCTTTTGATAAAACTATGTGAAAATGTGCTTACAGGCGGGAGTTTATCGTCTTTATTGTGATTCGGTGGGT
>JAAYHF010000058.1 GCA_012727485.1 Eubacteriaceae bacterium | reverse complement strand
CCCTTACCGCCGTGAGAATATCGGGTAAGAGCATGAATTCCCTTTTGGAAAAGGAGGATTTTTCCCGACGGGTCTTTGAGCTTTCCTCGGGGCTGATGATGCTTTTGATTTACAAGAACATCAATCTATCCTCGGGCAATTCTCTGAATAAGATATGCAACTTTCTTTGGATATATTTAAACGACATAAACACCAGGGAATTATCCCTCACCCAGGCGCAGATAGCCCAGGTGGCGGGAACCACGAGGTTGGAGGTGGCAAGGGCATTGAGATGGCTCAGAGAAAACGATTATGTGAGAACGGGTAGAAATAAGATAGCGATCAATAATAAAGAGCGCTTTTCCGCGCTTTGCAGTTCGAATATATTTCCGAATGTTTAGGGGGGTGGGTTGGGGGTGAATTGGAGGGCGGGGAGACTCGCCCTTATTTTGTGGGGAGATAAAACCACTTCCCTCGGCATTGTGATTTGGCCGGGGCAGAAGAAACTTCCCCTCCCTTATGCTCCTTGCGCTATAAACCGAAAGCAATCTTACTTTTTATCATTATGACCGGGTCAGATATGAAATCTCTCTGCAAAACAATCCCGCTTTAGAAACCGATTTTAAATTATGACCGGGTCAAAAAGTAAAAACCTCGTTTAAGGTTCTGACCCGGTCAAAAATGAAAAAGTGAATGTTTGCCTTTTATTTTCTGACCCGGTCAAGATGTAAACACTCTTTCATATCTGACCCGGTTCCGAATGTTTAGGGGGTGGGTTGGGGGTTGACGAATTGACCGTTCGTTAAACCGCACCTGTTCGTTAAACCGCTTAACCGACTCCGTTAAGACTGCACCGCACAATAGCAAACCATGGAAAAGAAACCTCGCCTTTTGCTTAAGATATAAAGGGCTATCATTCTTGAATACCGTTCTTGCCTTTGAATAGGGTTGCTTCCATGGGGTAAGCATCTTATGATCGGCGTTGCCTTAAGCAATCCTATATCTGCCGTAATTTCAAGCACAACGATATTTTAGCGGCTGTAACTTTCCCCCGGGCGTGTCGCCCGAAAAACCGAAAAAATACGAAGAACAAACCCGAAATAAAATTTAATGAAAACGATAGGTTTTATTAATTTCATTTGATATAATCCCTTCAGTAAACCGGGAGAGAAAATGACAGAGGATAAGATAAACGAGCTTGATATGAATCAGCCCCGCTTCCTTGTGGGACAGGTGGCTTCACTGATAGGCGTGCATCCGCAGACCGTGCGATATTTCGACAGCAAGGGAATCGCCATTCCGCAAAAGGACAGCGCGACAGGGCGCAGGAAATACTCCATGTACGACATATATAAAATCACCCTGCGAAACCAATATCAAAACATAGGCTTTTCCGTCGCCGAGACGGAGGAGCTTTTTAAAAGGGAGGATATCGGAAAGATTGTCGAAGAACTCGGCAATAAAAAAAGCGAGCTTGAGCAAGTCAGGCTTGCTTTGGAAATGAAACAGGCGGGGATTGCCCACCTTATGGAAAGAATGGAGAGGATAGATTTCTGCCTGAACAAATGCTTTTACATGAAAAAACCCGCAGTATGGAGAAGAACCCATATCATAAACGGAAAATACGCCGAAGATGAGGGCAGTCTTCAGGCAAGGAGATTGGGTATTAAAAATATGCCTCTTTGCGTGTATTCCTATCATTTCGATTATGAGGATATACTTTCGGACCCCGGGGGAATCAATTACCGCTGGGATATGACGCTCCCCGACGAATACGCCTCGAAGATAGGTTTCGATAAAATACCCGGCAGTTATTACGAGCCGGAAAAGCAATGTTTGTATACCATTTTTATTGTAGAAGGGACTCTCCCGATAAGATGGGAAATGATAGAGAATATCGTGGGAGATTTCATGAAATCAAATAACCTTTCGCTTGCGGGAGATGTGGAAGGAACGATAATCATCAATACATACGACGAGCAAGCAAGCCAAAAAAGATACATGGACGCTTACATTCCCGTTAAATAAAACGAACTTACAGCCGATGTAACTCAAATAAATTTAATGCCTAAAAGCCTTCTCACCCCTTTCGAAAAAAGGGAGGAGAGGGGCTTTTTTAATTGCGAAAATTGAATGCTTGCCGAAGGGGAGCCTAAAATAATCATTCAAAAAATTTGAAAAAATTTGCGAAAGGGTATTGCGCTTACAGTCGGTGTAGGGATTAACATGACCTCGAAAGCAAAAGAGGTGTGCATGCCGCCGCTTTTGACGGATAAACAAATATTCTAAGGAGAATTAACAGAAATGGACCAAAAAAAAGTAAACAGGTGGCTTGTGCTGCTTGCGGGCTTCACCTTCAACTTCTGCCTTTCGGGAACAAGCGCCTTTTCCATCTTTGTAAAGCCCATGATGCTTGCCACGGGTTGGGAGCAGGGAGCAATCGCCCTATCCTACACCATTTATAACATCGTGTTATGCATCTTCGGTATCGTCATCGGCGTCATCGGCCCGAAACTCAAAGCAAGAAATTTAATGTATATCGGCTCTGCCCTGTTTGCCTTGGGCTGGATAATCACGGGTTTTTCCACCGAAGTCTGGATGATGCAGTTGGGCTTCGGAGTTGTCACCGGCATGGGCGGAGGTTGTCTTTATAACTTTTCCGTCACCAATACCTCCAAATGGTTTCCCGATAAAAAGGGTTTCGTATCCGGTTTGCTCTTGGGCGGGGCCGCAATAGGACCTGTGTTCTGCGCTCCGGTGGCCACGGCGGTTTTAGGTAAGGCGGGAGTGAACTATGCTTATATCATAATGGGTATCATTTATGCGGTATTGATGTTCGCCGTCGGCTGGATGGTGCAAGTACCCGCCCCGGATTACAAACCCGAGGGTTATAACCCGGTGGTGACTGCGGCGACAAATACCTCCGCCAAGGATTATACATGGAAGGAAATGATGAAAACTTCCACCTTCTATATGCTTTATCTTCTTTTCATCTTCGCCTGCACCCCAAGCCTTATGATGCTTGGCGCGGTGGCGAGCATAGGTCAGGATCAGGCCGCAATGACCCCCGCCATGGCTTCCCTCGCGGTCAGCCTGCTTGCGGTTTTCAACTTCCTCGGAAGATTGTTCTTCGGTTCGGTTTCGGATAAGCTGGGCAGATACAATACACTTTTGATAGCTTTGGGAGTGGATTTGGGGGCTGTACTGCTCTTATCGAAAATGACTTCCCCGGTAATGTTTATGGTGGTAATGTGCGTGGTCGGTGCCTGCGGAGGCGCTTTGCTGGTCATGTTCCCCCCCATCACTTCGGACAGCTTCGGAGTGAAAAATTCCGGGCTTAACTACTCCATAATGTTCTCCGCCTATTCGATCTCCGCACTTTTAGGCCCCCAACTGGCGGCTTATTATAAGAGAACTCAGGGCACATATACCATGGCCTTCACCTGGGCGGGTATATTGATGGGAGTGGCCATTGTGATATTGCTCATCGTAATGGGCAAGCGTAAAAAGTCAGTTAATTAACATAAATATAAAGGAGACAAGCAATGAATAAAAGCGTTATAGTGACCGGCGGAACCAGCGGAATAGGATTGGCGGCGGCAAAATGCTTCCTCGACAACGGCGACAATGTCGTCATAGCGGGGAGAAACAAGGAAAAGGGAGATGCGGCCTTAAAGGAAATCGGCGCACCCGAGGGCAAGGCCTATGCCTTTGCCTGCGACACCACCGATGAAGCGGCCGTAAAAGCCCTTGTGGATTTCGCAGTGGAAAAATTCGGCAAGCTGGACGTTATGGTGACAGCCGCCGGAGCCGCCCGTGCGGTGAAGATCCATGAAGAAGATGCCGAGGGTTGGAATCATATAATTTCCACCGACTTGACCAGCGTATTCTACTGCAACAGAGATGCCATTCAGGCTTTCCAGAAACAGGGGAACGGCGGAGCGATAGTAAATGTTTCCTCCATTGCGGGGCTTTGCGGAATGACTTCCTCCCATGGCTATTCCGCGGCAAAGGCGGCGGTGGCGAACATGACCAAATCCCTGGGCGTGACCTATGCCAAGGAAGGCATAAGGGTCAATGCCGTGGCCCCCGGATATGTCAAAACTCCCCTGATCGCCGGACTTCCCGAAGAAAGAGTTAAGAGCATGGAAGCTTTGCACCCCATCGGACGCTTTGCCGAACCCTCGGAGATAGGCGAAGTAATATACTTCCTCGCCTCCGAAAAGGCCTCCTTCATCACAGGAGTTGTGGTGCCCGTGGACGGCGGCTATTCGATAATCTAACGGTTAGCAAGCAAATTATATCATAAAAGATAACGTCTCAAAAGATAGCATCTTTACGATGCTATCTTTAAGATTGCATCTTCGCGATGTTATCTTTCAAAATTTCAAGAGTTAAAGGAGCAACAAATGAACAACCTCACCGAAAGCACCTTCCCCAGTTTTTATTTCAAGAACGACTTCACCAAATACAAGAGCGAATTTTTCGCCTCCGGTAAAACCCTCACCCTTCTGCCCGAGGATTATCTGCCCTT
>JAAYHF010000057.1 GCA_012727485.1 Eubacteriaceae bacterium | reverse complement strand
GACGGGCTACATACCATACCCCGAAGAATTCACCGAAATAAGCGGGGTCGTCAAAACGGAGTATGCGGATAGATTCGACGAATACATCACCTCGGCGGTAGGCGGGGGAAAATACGAAAGATGCTATCTGTATTGCCGCCCTGTCACAAGCGACACGCCCCCGGGGGAAGATAATCTGCTTGCCTCAAAATTCGCGAACAACTACAGATTTTTGGAGCTTAAAAACCTCCTTGAGCTGAGCGAGCCGTTAAGAGCCGTTAAATCTCCCGAGGAAAAACAAGCTGTGATAAAGGCGGGAAAGATAACCAAAGAGGCCATGGCCTTGATGCTCAAGGGGCTTAAACCCGGCATTTACGAATACGAAGCCCAAGCCCTTTTCGAATACGGAGTATACAGAAGGAGAGCCCGCCTCGCCTTCAATACGATATGCGCCGGGGGCAAAAACGCCACGGTGTTGCATTATACTTCCAACGATTGCCTTTTAAACGACGGCGAGATGCTTCTCATAGACTGCGGCGCCGCCTTGGATAAATACAATTCCGATGTCACCCGCACCTTCCCCGTGAACGGCAGGTTCACCGAATTGCAAAAGCAGTATTACGATATAGTCCTCGGGGGGAATATGCTTATCATCGAAAAAGCCAAGGCGGGTATGACGATTTTCGAGCTGAATGAAATATTAAAAAAATATTTCGTAAAGGAGCTTAAAGCCGCCAATCTTATCAAAGAGGACAACGAGCTGGAAAAGTATTATTATCACAGCGTTTCCCATTCCATAGGGCTTGATACCCACGATCCGCTGGGCAAAAACACCCCGATGACCCCGGGGAACATCATCAGCGACGAGCCGGGGCTTTACATAGAAGAATACGGGCTGGGCATCAGAATAGAGGACGATCTTTACATAACCGACAACGGTTGCGAGGTATTGACTGATATAATCAAAACAACAGATGAAATAGAAGAGGTAATGAATAAATTATGAAAGCAAAGGAATTGGAAGAAAAGCTGACCTATAAAAGAAAGAGCGCATGGGTGGGCGACAAGGAAGAAATAATGGCCTATTCCGAGGGTTACAAGGTATTTTTGGGCGATAACAAAACCGAAAGAGAATGTGTGAAAAGCGCCGTCGAATTGGCCCGGGCAAAGGGTTTTAAGAACATAAAGGAAGTTTTGAAGGAAAAAAAGAGATTACAGCCCGGGGATAAGGTATATAAGGAGCATCACGGCAAATGCCTCACCCTTTTCGTGATAGGCAAGCAGTGCATTTGCAAGGGAATGAATGTCACCGCCTCCCATATTGATTCCCCCAGACTCGATGTTAAACAGGTGCCCCTTTATGAGGAGGGGGGAGTGGCCGCCCTTAAAACCCATTATTACGGCGGCATAAAGAAATATCAATGGACTGCCCTTCCTCTGGCGATGCACGGGATTTTGATCGACCGCGAAGGTAAAAAGCATACCCTCTCCATAGGGGAAGCCCCGGAGGATCCGGTTTTCTTCATTTCGGAACTTTTGATTCATATTGCCGGGGATCAGATGGCCAAAAGCGCCTCTGCGGCGGTGAGCGCAGAACAGCTTAATGTGGTGGTGGGGCATATCCCCTTTGAAGAAGAAGATGCCAAGGAAAGAATAAAGCTGAATACCCTGAGAATATTAAACGAGCAGTTCTCCGTGACCGAGGAGGATTTCCTCAGCGCCGAAATAGAATTCGTTCCCGCGGGAAAACCCAGAGATGTGGGCTTTGACAGGGGAATGATCACCGCCTACGGCCACGACGACAAGGTCTGCGCCTACCCCGCACTCACGGCACTGTTGGAAAAAGAGACGCCCGAGAGAACCTGCGTATGCGTGCTGGCGGATAAGGAGGAGGTGGGCAGTGTGGGTTCCACCGGACTTAACGGCAGATTCTTCGAAAATGCGGTTTCCGAGGTCGTCAGTTGCCTGAAGGATAATTATAACGATGTGATGACAAAAAGCGCCATGGAAAATTCCTATGTCCTTTCCATGGATGTTAATTCCTGCATTGATGCCAACTATCCCGAAGCCTTCGAAAAGCTCAACAGCGCCGTCGCCGGTTACGGAACTATCTTAACCAAATATACGGGCAGCAGGGGCAAAAGCGGAAGCAGTGACGCCAACGGGGAGTATCTCTATAAATTGCGCACCCTTTTCAACGAGGCAAAGGTGCCTTATCAAACAGGGGAGATAGGCAAAACCGATTTGGGCGGCGGCGGAACCGTGGCTCTTTATCTGGCCGCCTACGGCGCGAATGTGGTGGATTTGGGAGTCGGAGTGCTTTCCATGCACGCCCCCTATGAGCTTATCAGCAAGGCCGACCTTTACGCCACCTATAAAGCCGCCGATGCTTTTTACGGAATAAACGAATAGGAATAACTTTTTTATCAAGCGGCATATCCGTTTTATTCGGGTATTGCCGCTTGATATTTATAATCAGGTATATGAAAACAATATCAGCGCAATTAAGGAAGGCGGCGGCAAAGCTTTTATTCCCCGATAACAGTTACTGCGCCGTCTGTAAAAGATTGCTTTTTTCGGGAGACATTCCCCTGTGCGAGAAATGCGCAGGAAAAATAACCCCTCCGTCGGAAAGGGTCTGTGGCAGTTGCAAGGGGGTAATATTGCCCCATGAATTCTTTTGCGCGAATTGTTCTCCGCTAAAGGAAGTTTTTGCATCTTCTTTTTGTTATACTGACTATGACGAAACTTCCAAGAGATTCATAAGGGAATTCAAGTATAACGGCTATTCGCAGGCGGCTGTTTATGCGGGAAGGCTCATCGCAAAAGAAATGCATAAAGAAGTTTTGCATAATAGGGCGGATATGGTATTATGTGTTCCCATCTCCGAAAAGAAAAGAGCCGAAAGGGGCTACAATCAAGCGGATTTGATCGCCCGCGAAATTTCCCGAATATGCAATATAATGTATCCGGGCGATGTGATTCGAATGAAAAGGATGCCCGAGGATCAAATCGGCAAGAATTTCGAGGAGAGAAGGGAAAATGTCAGGGATTTGTTTGAGGTGCCGGAGAATATCGAAGTGGAAGGAAAAAGGATTCTGCTTATCGACGATGTGGTGACCACAGCCTCCACCCTCACCGCCTGTGCGACCCCCTTCAGAGAAAGAAAGGCTCTTTCGGTGTCCTTTGCGGTTTACGCCGCGGCCAAGTTCGCCTTAGAATCCGATTGAGCAGGGCGGCGCCTTCCGCCGAATATGAAAGAAGGCTATACCCGGACATTATCGGCAAAGATAAGCCCATGCCGCCGTCAAGAAGCATAATCATGATAAAGCTGTCATGATAATTGAGTATAATAGAAAAGTCGGCCGTATCCGAAAAAAGTCGGGCAATTAACCCGACAGCATGACCGAAATCACCCCGACTGACTGCCGGCTCGTCAAGCGGCGAAAATATAAACGAAAAGGAGCAACGAAATGATTATCCAAATCAACACAAGGAACTATTCGCTCAAGAATTATCTCAGGGAGGAGCTTGAAAAGGATATTTCCAAGCTCAATAAGTTCTTTACGGAAGATACCGTCATTAATGTCACCATAAACGGCAGTAAGAACGGGCTTTTAAAGGTTGATATGACGGTGAATGTCCGCAACAATGTCCTTCGAAGCGAAGTGACCGACAACAATTTGCGTACCGCAGGGGATAAGGCAGTGGATAAAATCATCTCCCAACTCAAAAAATACAAGGATAAACTCCGCAGAAGGGACAATTCCTCCATAAGATTCGAAAACATCGAATCCGCCGAGATCCCCGGGGCGACCTACAACATCGTGAAAAACAAGACCTTTGAGCTTTCCCCCATGACCCCCGAGGAAGCCTGCTTCCAACTGGAACTTTTGGACCACGAATTTTATGTTTTCCAAAATATCGAAGATGAAAAAATATGCGTTGTTTACAGGCGAAAAGACATGGATTACGGATTAATCGAGGTCAAGTTGTAAAAATAATTCAAAAAATGTAATGTTCTCGTGCTTTTTGTGTTACAATTTACTGTAATCAACATTATTGTGGAAGGTTAAAAATGTTTTTAGTATTGTTATCGGTCCTGTCTGTGGTAATAGCTCTTATAAGAAAAGGCAGTTTCTCAAATATCATAGGAAACGGCACAAAGGCATGGTATCTGTTCATCGTTTCAATATTGGCCTTTGTCGCCCTGAGTGTTTCCGATGCCTTGGAAATCGCTTTGATACGGCAATATGCCATGCTCATCACCCTTGGGGCTTACAGTATTTTGCTGTTGGGGGCTCTGCTTAATCTGGGAAATCTCTGGATGTTCCCGATACTCATCGGAGCTTTGATGAATTTCGTAGTTATATTCATCAATGGCGGCAAAATGCCCGTTTCTCCCTCAGCCCTTGCTTTGACGAATATCGAGCAAGCCGCCGTGGAGGCTTCCTCCACGATGACCCTGGCCACCACCACAACCACCCTGGCCTATTTGGGCAATATAATCCCCATACCCCTGCCCTGGATATTCTCCCAAGTCATCTCCCCGGGCACTTTGGTCATAGGGGTGGGGCTTTTCGCGGTGATCCAAAACATTCTCATGGGAGTTGTCTATGAATACGACTATGAGGACGACGAGGACTACGAAGACGAGGATTATGAGGAAGAATACGAAGAAGAACCGGTAAAGGAAAAGAAGGGCTTCGGCAAAAATAAAAAACGGGGCAAAGACAAGGCGTTGCCTGAAGAAGAATTGGCGAACAAGGACTATACCGATACATCGGAAAACACCTCCGAGGATATTCAGTCCGTGATGGACGAGGGAATGGCCGAGGAGCTTGACGACCTTCTCAAGACCGATGACTTCATTGATTTCGACAACTTGGACGAAGCGGTTCCCGATTTCGAAGATTTAACCGATGGGCAAGTCATTTTCGAGGAAATAGAAACCCCCGAGCCTGTTTCAAAAGAAAAACAGGTGGTTTTCTTTGAGCAGTCGGAAAACGAACCGAGCGAGGATAATTTTAAAATTCAAGAGCCGTCAAAGAGCGAAGAAAACTTGCCGGTTGAAGAGCGCTCATTACCCGAAGAACAAACGGAAGAAAAGCTTGAAATAATTGAGGAAGTTCCCGAACCGACAGAGGAAGCCCCTCTTCCCGAAGTTGAACCGGAGATGTTTGAGTTGCCCGAGGAAACCGAGGAAGCCCCCGAGGAGGAATTGCGGATAGATGCCCGTATACCTTCCGCGGAGGATGTGATAAGCGCCTCAAAGAGGAACGACGAAGCCTTTGAATTCATGGACAGCGATTTGGAATTCCGCATGGACGATTTCGGCGAGGATTTCAGCGAGCAGGATTTGGCGGCTTTCATGGACGAATACGATCAAAACGAAGCCGAGGATATTCATGCGGACGAATTCGAAAATCTGCCCGAGATTGATAAGCCCGAGGCGGTCGAAAGCAAAGCCGAAACCGTGCCTTTAGTAAAAGAAGAACCGCAGAAGGAAGAAAAGGAAGAGGATTTGTTCTCCCTGGAGGATGTGGCGATGCCCATAATCTCCGACGAAAAGAAATTCGACGACGATATGCTCTTTGACTTCAGCGACCTTGATATAGGCACAAAACTTTTCACCCAATACGACGAAACCAAGCGCAAAGAGGAAGAAAAGCCCGCCCCGCAGACCCCCGCCCGGATTCCCGAAGATATATTCGAAGAGCCGACCGATGAAGCTTTACCAAAGGCGGAGGAAAAACCCGAAGTTGCGCCCGAAGCGGTTGTTGAAGAAACCGCGCCCGCCGCCGTTGAAGTTGTAAAGGAGGAAATTCCCGCCGAAGTTCCTATGCAAGGTGAGCAGGAAACCCCCGAAGAAACAGCGGAGCAAGCCGAAGGGCAAATCGAGCAAGAGGTTGCGGCCACCCCCGAAAAGGAGCAATCGCCTGTTGAGCCGACCGTTATAAGCGAAACTCCGGAGCAAATTGTTGAACCCGAGGTTACAGCGGAGGAAATAGACGAGCCGCAGGCCCCCGAGGCGACAGAGACGCCCGAGGTAAAGGCGGAAGAAACCGAAACAGCCGCGGAAGAAAAGCCCGTCATACTCTCCCAAGCTACTTCGCAGAAGAACGCCGAGCCTTTGTTCGATTTCAACGAAACAAATCTGCCCCAGGTCAATCAAAGCATACCGGCGGCCGAAAAGCCGTTGACCCGTGAGATTCCCGAGGTTGCCCCCTTAAAGCAGGAGATGGTCTCACAGCCCGAAGCGGTAGAAATTGAGCAAACCTATGCGCCTCCCGCCGAGGAAAAAGAGGAGATCAAAATCCCCGTAATAGAGATACCCGATATCATTCCCGTCCCCTCACCCGAGCCGGAGGATAACACCATAAGCGGCGCCTTCGCAAGGTTGGCTTCGCAGTCCTTTGAGCAGGTCCGTAAGCAGGAAACACCCCAAAGGGCGGCAGTTCCCGAAACAGCGGTTCCCGAAATTGCAGAAACGGTCATTCCCGAAAGCAAGCCTCTCAAGCAGGAGGTAAAAAGCCCCGTCGAGGAAAACGGGGAAAGCGAAGTGGTGAAGCGCACTTTGGAGAAGATGGATTTCATCATGGAAAAGACCCCCATAAGAACTTCTCCCGCCGTCCCCGCCGCCCCCACTCCCCCTCCGGTGATGGAAACCTTCGAGGAAACCGAGGAGATCAAAGCCCCCGTCCAAGAAACTTTGACCACAAGGGAAGAACAGGCGGCTGAGGAAGGAATAGACATCGAAAGCCCCTACATCATCAAAGACGGGAACATTGTGGAGAATCCTTACTACAAATTTAAGAAGAATCCCATAGTCAAGCCCCTTGAAGTGGTGGAGAGGATAACCGAGGAACGCTCAAGGACAGTAAGCGAAACGCCCGTTCCCCGCGAAGAGCCGAAGATCGCCCCCCGAATAGACGAAATAACCATCGAAACCATTGAGCCGACTGAAAAAGTGCGGGAAGACGACGATGATTATGACGAGGACGACGGCATAGGCAATGTGGAAATGAAGATAGGCGATGTGCAGATAACCTTCTTCAGGAAGGACGAATAAAGGCTATCCTTAAGCCTTTCGGATCAGCCGAGTATATCCTCAAAGTAAATATTGTAGTTGCAGGAAGGGCATTCATAGTAATGCCCTTCGTTTAATTTCAGGTATTTGTCTTTGCAGGTGGGGCAGGGTATATTGTTGTCCGCCAAATAAAGCTTAACGGCAATATGGCAGTAATTATGGGTGGTGAAGGGGTCTGTGTCGGCGCACTGTCCGCATTTTCCGTTTTTCCATTTACATTGAGCCATTCATGTCCTCCAGTATTAATTTTCCCAAAACCCTGCCGATGAATACGGCCGTTGTTTTTGCCTCCGTCAGGGTGGAAAGATTGCTGCCCACTTCAAAGAGCAGGGAGTTTTCCGCAATGTTTTGATTATAGGCGTGATCCCGATAAAATATGCTTTTATATAAACCTGGATAAAGCGCATTCATCTTATCGGCAACATCCCCCGCAAATTCGATGTTGTGGGCGGCGCTCACGGATTTGTTGCCTATCACCAGCATCACCTTCGCACATTCGGCCTCTTGCACCGAAGTCAGATAAACCTTCCTGTTGCTTTCGGAAACGCTCAGTCCGTCCCTGTGAATATCGAAGGCGTATTTTATGGTGGGGTAGGCCTCCATGGCGCCCTCCAGCGCGGTGCGGGAACGGTTGTAAGCCCCGCTGTAAGGTTTATCGAAGGTATCGGTGATGTGAAGCACCTCTATTCCGAATTCGCTGTTTAACACCTTTGAAATGATTGTGCCTACCATCACCATATTCATGGTTTTGTCGTCGTTGCGGTAGATGGTGGTGTCCTCGTCTATCATATAGGACTCCGTGGTGTGGGTGTGGTAAATTGCCACAAGGGGCTTGCCGCTGTGGTATTGCCCGCCGAGTACCGCCTCGTCGGAAAGATAAGGCTCGGTGTCCGTCAAGGCGGGGTTTTGGAGGAGGGGCTGTTGCTCGCTTATCACCCCCTCGGTGATGTTCTCCGTTTTCGGGAAGGTTGAAAGGAGCAGCGCCTTGCCCAATTCGTCTGTTATATCCACTCCCGCCGCGCCCGGATCGGTTTCGTCGGAAACCGCCACGCACATGATGGAATTGAAAATATTCTCCCTGAGGGAGATTGTTTTGTCGCCCACGGAACTGAAAAAGCCGTGGGGAAGGGAAGATATGGCCGCCGCCAATATGCCGGAGATGGCCTTTGAGAAGTAATTTGTTTTCATATACACCTCTTTGTGGAGCATACCAAACCGCCCCGGCGAAAAAAATCAATATGGGGTCGTAAAAATTAATTGTATTTGGTCTTTTTCGCTTGCTTTTGGCGAAAGTTATGGTAAACTAATGTAGTTTGGAGGTGATACCATGGCAAATATAAAGTCGGCCAAGAAAAGAGCCGTTACTAACCTGAAGAGCCAACTTCGCAACAAAATGATTATGAATAATCTGAGAACCACCGAAAAGAAGTTTAACGCCGCCGTTGAATCCGGGGAAGTCGAAAAGGCCCAGGCCGAAATGAAAAATGCTTCGAAGAGATTCGATATGGCAGCTTCAAAGGGCATCATTCATAAGAATGTCGCGGATAGGAAAAAGAGTCAGTTTGCGAAGAAAGTCAACAGCATCGGTTAAAAGCAAATATAGTCTTAAAACCTACGGGAGCGCCCGCAGGTTTTTTCTTATTATAAAAAGCGAAAGAATAAACAATTATGATAAAAAGTTTTGACAACACGGTGGGCATCAGGGGGGTGGGCATAGATATGACCGCCATTTCCCGCTACACCGAAATGCCCGAAGAAAAGCAGTTGCGCTTCGCCAAATTCGTGCTATCCGAGGACGAGCTGGAAAAATATGAAAGCTCCCGCAAAAAAGACCAGCAACTTGCGGTTTATTTCTGTGCCAAGGAGGCCGTCTCCAAGGCCTTGGGCACAGGCTTTGCAGGGGTTGCCCCCCGCAGTATCATTTTAAGGGAGGACGAAAAGGGAAGGCCCTTTATCTGCCTGAGGGATTCCGCCCTAAAGACTGCCGAAAAATTGGGAATAACGGCCATTCATGTCTCCGTAACCCATGAAACGGGAACCGTGGCGGTGATAGCCATAGCCGAATGAGCCATGAATGATATGCTTTCCTATTTGCTCAAGGGTTCGGGCCTCATGGGCATTGAGCTTTCCGAAAAAAAGGCGGCCCGGATGCTCAGCTATATGGGGGAGGTGCTTGAGGCGAACAAAACGATGAACTTAACCTCCGTTACCGAAGAAGCCGAATTCATCGAGCTGCATATTTTGGATAGTCTTTCCATCTTAAGCCTTATACCCGAGGGGGCTTCCTTGCTTGATGTGGGAACGGGGGCGGGCTTTCCCGGGGTCATTCTCAAGATAGCGAGGGAGGACATAAGGCTCACCCTGATCGATTCGACCTTAAAGAAGCTTAATTTTGTAAAAGGAGCCTGCGAAAAGCTTAATATAGGCGTGGAGGATATATGCCATGGCCGGGCGGAGGAGCTTTCTACCAAGGCGATTTACAGAAATTCCTTCGATGTACTGACGGCAAGGGCTGTGTCGAAATTGCCGATGCTTTGCGAATATTGTATACCCTTTGTGAAAAAGGGCGGGATATTCGTAGCGATGAAGGGCAGGAATGTGAGCGAAGAAATTTTTGCCGCGGCGGATATTTCCGAAAAGCTCGGAGCGCCCCTTAAGGATACGCTTCAATTGGAGCTGCCCTATTCAAAGAGCCGCAGATGCCTTGTGATATATGAAAAGCTCGGGGAAACCCCCGGACAATACCCACGGAAAAACCTTAAAAAGCTTTATAAATGAATCCCGATGCTCCCTGCCTCATATTATGTTGCAGAGGAGCATTTTTTATTGCGGAGGTTTATATGAGCGAAATGTTTTTGGGTGTGTTGGCGCTTTTGCGCCGTGTATTTTTCTTTTTGGGCTATTTTTCCCCTTCAAAATCCTTCGAAGCGAGGCTTTCGAAAGAGGAGGAGGAGGAATACATAAGGCTTATGTGCGAGCAGAAGGACCCTTTGGCGAGGGAAAAGCTCATAACCCATAATCTGAGGCTGGTGGCCCATGTTTCGAAAAAATACAGCACCTGCCCCATCAGCAAGGAGGATTTGCTTTCCATCGGCATAATCGGCCTCATAAAGGGGATAAATACCTATATTCCCGAAAAGAGTACGAAATTCGCCAGCTATCTGGCAAGATGTATAGACAACGAGATTTTAATGGCGATAAGAAGCGAGGGAAAGCATAATAAAAATGTTTATCTTTCCGATGTGATAGGCTCGGACGAGGAGGGCAACAACATCACCTTCACCGATGTGGTACGCATCGACGACGACGACGATATACTTCGTATCAGCCGTGAAATGGAGTCGAGCAAGGTGATGAAGATATTGAAAAAATCCCTTGATGAAAGGGAATATGAGATAATAAACGAGAGATACGGGCTTAACGGTAAAAAGAGATTAACCCAAAGCGAGATTGCAAAAAAGTTGAATATATCCCGTTCCTACGTTTCGAGAATAGAAAAAAAGGCTGTGGAAAAGCTCTCCAAGGCCTATGAAAAATACAGCGAGGATATGGGCGAATAGCAAAAAAAAGACGAAAGCGATAGACAACCTCCGGGTATTTTGTTATAATATTCACGGCGAAAAGAAATTCCAGGAGGAAAATTATTCAAATGAAAAAGCTGTTAACTCTACTTATGGTTGCGTTGATGGTTTGCTCTTTTGTGGCTTGCGGCGGCGGTGAGGAAAATCCCACCTATGAAATCGCCCTTATCACAGATGTGGGCAACATCGACGACAGATCCTTCAACCAGGGCTCATGGGAAGGCGTTGTAGCCTATGCCAAAGCCAACAACAAGACCTATGCCTACTATCGTCCCTCCGAGGACACCGCAGCATCCCGTCTTGAAACCATCGGCACCGCCATTGACGGCGGAGCAAAGGTTGTGGTATGCCCCGGATTCCTCTTCGAGGATGTTATCTATGATGCACAGGATCAGTATCCCGAAACCCAGTTCCTTCTCATCGACGGCGAACCCCATACCGCCGACTATTCGGCATTCAAGACCGGAAACAATGTTCACTGCATCAAATATCAGGAAGAACAGTCCGGATGGTTTGCCGGTTATGCGGCCGTCATGGACGGTTACAGAAAACTCGGTTTCCTCGGCGGAATTGATGTTGACCCCGTGAAGCGCTATGGTTACGGTTATGTTCAGGGCGCTGAAGCTGCGGCCAAGGAACTCGGCCTTGCGGCGGGCGATGTAACGATCAAATACAGCTATGCCATGTCCTTTGATCCTTCCGACGACATAAAGGTCAAGGTATCCGGTTGGTATTCCGACGGAGTTGAGATAGTCTTCTCCTGCGGCGGCGATATTCTCGAATCCGTCATCGGCGCGGCTCAGGAAGCCACCAACGGCGCAAAGATAATCGGTGTTGATACGGATCAGTCCGCCATCAGCGATTTGATTGTCACCTCTGCTTTCAAGCTTCTCCCCGGTTCGGTGGAGCTTTCACTCACCGAGCTTTATAAGAACAACGGCGTATGGCCCGAAGCTTATGCCGGCAAGACCATAGTCTTGGGCGCGTCCACAAACAGCGTGGGACTTCCCACCGAAGCTGCTTCATGGAAGCTCGCCAATTTCACTGTGGAACAGTACAATGCGGTTTACGCAAAGGTTCTCAGCGGAGAAATCGCCATCTCCAATGTCACCACCGAAGCCCCTGCGGTTACATTAGTCAGTGTTGATTATCAGCAGTAAGCTGTATTATTTCAAAAAAAAGAGGCTAGGCTGATGCTTAGCCTCTTTATTAAAAATCAAACGAATTTAAGCCGCAATATTTTTTATTTCGAAATGCGGCAGGGGAAAGAGTAAAATGGAAGACTATATTATCGAAATGCTCCACATCACAAAGGAATTCCCCGGGCTTAAAGCCAACGACGACATTACCCTTCAACTGCGCCGAGGAGAGATACACGCCCTTTTGGGTGAAAACGGCGCAGGGAAATCCACATTGATGAATGTTCTTTTCGGGCTTTACACCCCGGAGGGAGGGGAGATTAAAAAGAACGGTAAGACTGTTGCCATAAAGGACCCGAATACCGCTACGGAATTGGGGATCGGTATGGTGCATCAGCATTTTCAGCTTGTCCATAACTTTACGGTGTTGCAGAATATTATCCTCGGCGCGGAAACGGTGCGCGGGGGCTTTCTCAGATTGGAAGAATCAAGAAAAAAGGTGATGGAGCTTTCCGAGCGTTACGGCCTTAAAATAGACACGGACGCTTTGATAGAGGACATTACCGTGGGTATGCAACAGCGTGTTGAAATATTAAAAATGCTTTACAGGGATAACGAGGTGCTTATTTTCGATGAGCCCACCGCCATGCTGACCCCCCAGGAAATAGACGAACTCATGCAAATCATGAAGAATCTTTCCGCAGAGGGCAAATCGATCCTCTTTATTTCGCATAAATTAAATGAAATAAAGGCCGTTGCGGACAGATGCACCGTGCTTCGCAAGGGTAAATGCGTGGGCACTGTGGAAACCGCCTCCGCTTCCAAGGAGGATCTTTCCGAAATGATGGTGGGCAGAAGGGTGGATTTCGCCGTGGCAAAGGAAGAAGCGAAGCCGGGGCAAACTGTGCTTGAGGTCAAGCAACTCAATGTAACGGGGAAAAGCCATCTGAAAAAGGCGGTTAAGAACATCAGCTTTGATGTGAAGTGCGGCGAGATCGTCTGTATTGCGGGCATTGACGGAAACGGGCAGAGCGAGTTGGTTTACGCCCTCACGGGGCTGATGAACACAGAAAGCGGAAGCGTGCTTTTTAACGGAGAGGACATCACGAAAGAGAGCGTGCGTAAAAGAAATATGAAGGGCTTGGCCCATATTCCGGAGGACAGGCACGAATACGGCTTGATATTGGATTATTCTCTGGCGCAGAATTTGGTTTTAAAGAAATATTTCTTTGACGATTTTCAGAAAAATGGTTTTATTGATTTCAATGCGGTTGATGAATATGCGGATAAGCTGATTGAAAAATATGACATCAGAAGCTCCTCCGGCGCTTCTTCCTCAACCCGCAGTATGTCCGGCGGCAATCAGCAAAAGGCGATAGTTGCCCGGGAACTCGATTATGACCCGAAACTGCTGATAGCGGTTCAGCCCACAAGGGGAATGGATGTGGGGGCGATAGAATATATCCACAAGCAAATTATAGCCCAAAGAGATGCGGGTAAGGCGATTTTGCTGATTTCCCTGGAGCTGGACGAAGTGATGAATTTGAGCGACAGGATACTCGTCATTTACGAAGGGGAGATAGTCGGTCAGCTTGAACCCAAGTCAACCACCGTTCAGGAATTGGGGCTTTATATGGCAGGAGCAAAGCGCAGTGATGTTTTGACCGAGGGGAGGGAATGAGAATGAAAAAGAAAAAACCCATCAGCGAGAACGCCGCCTTTGCCGGATTTTTGGCTTCCGTGGGGGCGATTGTATTGGGACTCATCTTCGGATACATCATGCTCATCGTCTTTAACCCCGCCTTTGCTAATGTGGGCATAATAAAAATATTATCCACCGGTTTTTCCACAAAGGAAAAGCTTGCAAAGGTTTTATATCAGGCGGCTCCCCTTATGATGACGGGGCTTTCCGTGGGCTTCGCCATGAAAACGGGTTTGTTCAATATCGGAGGAAGCGGGCAGTATCTCGTGGGAGCCTTCTTCGCTTTAATCTGCGGGGTGGTCTTGAAGCTCCCTTGGTATATATGCCTTTTCGCTTCAATGTTGGGAGGGTGTTTTTGGGGCGTATTCCCCGGGCTATTCAAATCCCTTTTCAATGTGAATGAGGTCATCACCGCCATAATGTTCAACTGGATCGGTCTGTTTTTGGTGAACCTCACCTTAACAAACATACCCTCGGCGTTGGCGAATTTCTACGGCGCAGCCACCGCGGACAGAACCGCCAACATCACCGCCGCCAACCCGACGGCTTTAATCCCCAAGGTCTGGCTGGACAAGCTCTTTAATTCGCCCTATATGAACATCAGCTTTTTCATCGCGGCGATTATCGCCGTTGTGATATATATAATAATTGATAAAACGGTTTTCGGATATGAATTAAAGGCCTGCGGTTTCAACCAAAAGGCGAGCCTTTATGCGGGGATAAACGCCAAAAGAAATGTGGTTTTCTCCATGATGATAGCGGGGGCTCTTTCCGGCATAGGCGGAGGTATCTATTACCTATGCGGTACAGCCCAATATTCGATAATCAAGGTGTTGCCGGCAATGGGCTTCAACGGTATCCCCGTGGCTCTTTTGGCAAGCTCCAACCCCCTCGGGATTATATTGAGTTCCCTGTTCATCTCCTATATACAGGTGGGCGGAGAAGCCCTTCAACCCGAATATGCCAAGGAAATAATAGATATTATCATCGCCTGCATAATATATCTGAGCGCCCTTTCCGTTCTCATGAACGAATTTATTACCAAAATGCTGAAAGCAAAAAAAGAGAAGAAAGATAATGCGGCTTTAAGACAGTCTGCGGGCGCATCGCTTGAAGCCGTCAATGCCCCTAAGGAGGAAGAAAAATGAGAATTGCCGCCGATTTACTGGGTTCAACCATACTTTTCGGAGTTCCCCTCCTGCTTGTGGCCTTGGGAGGAATGTTTGCCGAAAGAAGCGGGGTGATAAACCTTGCTTTGGAAGGGATAATGATTATCGGAGCGCTTGCGGGCTGTCTCTTCCTGAGATCCGCCAATTTGGGGGGTTGGGGAGTGAATTCGCCGCAAACGGCCATGTTCATCGCAATTATCATCGCCGGAGTTATCGGGGCTGTGTTCTCCCTTCTGCTCTCCTTTGCGGCGATTAACCTAAAGGCCAATCAAACCATAGGCGGAACGGCCCTCAATCAATTCGCCCCCGCCTTTGCCGTGGTTTTGACCTGGGCAATACAGGGACAGGGACAAACCTCCATAACCATTCCCACCTGGGTGAGGATAACTCAGGCGAATTTCGGTTTTGCCCAGAGCGCCTCCCCCGGCTTCTTTGAGAATCTGATATTCAAGAGCTTTTACCTTACAACCCCCATCGCCTTTATTTTGCTGATAGCTTCCTATGTGATTTTATATAAAACAAAATTGGGCTTAAGACTGCGCTCCTGCGGGGAACACCCCCAGGCGGCGGCTTCCGTGGGAATAAGTGTATATAAGATGCGTTATATAGGCACCACAATCTCAGGATTTTTGGGCGGTATAGGCGGCTTGGCCTTCACCGTGGCGGCGGGGTCGGGTTTCCAATCCACGGTTGCCGGTTACGGCTTCCTCGCTTTGGCGGTGATGATATTCGGAAATTGGAAGCCCCTGAGCATCTTCGGCGCTTCGATGTTTTTCGCCTTCTTCAAGGTTATCAGCTCCTATTCGGGAAGCATACCCTTCCTTCCCAAATTCGAGAACATAACCAATTCTTCCTATATATATCAGTGCATACCCTATGTGGTCACCATGCTGGTGTTGATTTTCACTTCCAAACGCTCCCAAGCGCCTTTGGCGGAGGGACAGCCCTATGATAAGGGGCAAAGATAAATGGCTCATGCACCTTTTTCCCGAGGTGTTTGACAAATAATTCTCACCGCATAGCGCGCGGTATTGCGCTAAAACCAAAAAGAACCCGCATTTCGGTGCGGGTTCTTTTTAGTGCCTGATTATATCGGCTCTTATTCCTTTTTCTCATCAAAGAACTTGCTTATGTCGTCGGGCTGTTGCGAAACATTCTTTATTTCCGGCTGATTTTCCTTCGGGGCTTTCTGCTGAATGTTCAGGTTGCCCAGAGCATCGAAAAGGGTGTCTATTTCCTCCGTTATCAGCTTCGAATCGAAGGTTAATCCCTTTGAATGGGCTTCGTAATAAGCCTTGCCCAATTCCCTGTATTTTTTATTGATCGCGTATTCTATCTTTTCCGCTTCGATCCTCGTTTTAGCGTTGCCTATGAAGTTGGTAGCGTAGTTTTCCGCTTTTTTTGCCACATCCTTGGATTTGTCCACAAGGGTATCCACGATGTTTTTAAGTTCGTCATTTGCCATATTCTCTCACCATTCCTTCCTGAGATATTATATCATAGGCTCCATGGGGGCGTTTGATTTTTAATCATTCGTGAATATATATTTAATGAATGACTAAAATAATTCGGTAAAGGGAAGGGGGATTAAAATGAAGTATACTTTCGAGAGCATAGCAGGCATTGACGAGGTCAAGGAGGAAATAATGGAAATTGCCGATTTCCTCGTAAATCCGGAAAAATACAGAAGATTCGGTGCGAAAATACCCAAAGGAGTCCTGCTTTTCGGCCCTCCGGGAACGGGCAAGACCATGCTCGCCAAGGCCCTTGCCTATGAAACCGATTCGGGTTTCATATATGCCAGCGGCTCCGAATTTATTGAAAAATTTGTCGGGGTGGGGG
>JAAYHF010000056.1 GCA_012727485.1 Eubacteriaceae bacterium | reverse complement strand
TTCGTTCGAATTGTTCTTTTGTGATTTCCATGATTGGATTATAACATGGGGGAGTGGGAGTTGTCAATTTGCGTGAACACGCTCTAATACATCACCATAAAGAAATAACCCAAACCGCCCTTACCGTCGTTATAAGTCATTTTCTGCTTCATGGACATGGTCATGATATCCATTCCGCTGCCCTCCATGGAATAGCGGGTTTTATCGGGGAAACGGCAGGGTTCGTCGTTTTTGGCGGAACATTCGGGGCAGACATTGCAACCCCCCGGCCCCGCCACCATGACCGGCATATCCTCGGTGGCTTCCCTCAGCTTGTTTAAGGATTCTCCCATCTCCTTAAAGCTTTCCATCATTTCTTCAATCTCGCCCTTCATGGTGACCAACTTGCTTATGAGCAGTCCGTTGTCGTATTTCAAAAACCTTGCCCTGTTTTCCTCCATACTGCCGCTTTTGGGCGGGCAAGCGTGATTTTTACCGTAATTACCGCAGGTGTTCTTTGCACATTCCGCAAATACAGCCTCCGAAAAAATTATATCCGCAGAAGATATTTCCCTGTATTCATCAAAGCCCGCTTCTTTTATTATTCTTATCAGTTCGTCCTTAAGCATAGATACCCCTTTTATTTAATAGATACATTATAATACCGAAATATTAAACTGCAAACATTAGGTAATAAATATCACAACATTTAACAAAATATATCCCGCCAATAATTTAATGGGTTTTAAATATTAGCACTCTTAAAGGTATTGCCGATGACTTGCGCCGAAGGTTTACTTTAACCGATATTTCCCAATTACTCCCGTGAAATTAAACAACAAGACTTCAATCCGATTTGTTTTATGATTTATACGAATTTGTTTTATGATTTATACGAAAAAGGCGATGGACAATTACAGTTTTACACATCAAAGGCAAGCCCCGTAATGCCAAATAAAAGAATATATATGCTTATATGAATTTTACTTGGTAAACGGTTTGACAAGGCATAAAATGTAGATGCAAAGCAATCTTGATGTAATAACTAAACATAAATCAATAATAATTATACGCAAAAGGAGAATAAAATGACCGAAAATAAACAGGATATAGACGCGATACCCGGTGAAAGGTGGTTTCCGAAGCTGACGGACTTTGAGGAGGATATGAAGGAATATTGGGGAGATTGGGGAGTTTCCTCGGAGGTGACAAAACTGCGTGCGGTACTCATGAGAAGGCCCGGGAGGGAAATAGAGGATTTTGACGCCGAGTACGCAAGGTTTTCGGAGGAACCCCTTGACATTGAGCTGATGAGAAAACAGCACGACGAAGTCGCGCAAATATATAGGGAAAACGACATTAAGGTTTACTATGTGGAGGAACAAAGAGATGACCGCCCCAACGCCATTTTTTGCAGGGATTTGATGTTCATGACCCCCGAGGGGGCGATTGTCGCCCGACCGGGAATGGCCTCAAGGCGGGGCGAGGAGCGCTATGTGGCGCAAGCCCTCGGCAAGTTGGGAGTTCCGATATTAAAGACGATCAGCGGGGAAGGTATTTTCGAGGGAGCCAACGCCATGTGGGTGGATAGGAAAACCTGCGTCGTTTCCACCGGGAGCAGATGCAATTCAAGCGGATATGAGCAGCTCTCCCATGAATTGACCCGCATGGGGGTGGAGGTTTATCATATGCAACAGCCTTACAGCAACATACATATAGACGGCATCATGAACCCGGTGAGCGAAGAAGCCGTTTTGATTCACGCCGCCCAAGTGCCCTACGATATAGTGGATATGTTGAAAAGAAAAGGATATAAAATCCTCGAAGCCCCCTCGAGGACAGAAGCCCGGGAAAGCTTCGGCTGTAATTTCGTCGCTTTGGAACCGAATAGTATTCTAATGCCGGAGGGAAACCCGAGAACAAGGGAGCTTTTGGAGAAAAACGGCGTTAAGGTCAGAACAGTAAACATATCGGAAATAATCAAGGGCAAAGGCGCCTTGCATTGCATCACCGCCTATTTGAAAAGGGGTTAGCCGCCGACTTTCGGGGCAGTCAGCCGTCGGGCAGATAAAATAAACCCGTCACGAAGGGCAATCGAAAGCTCAAGGGGCGAGGGCGAGCTTAAAGACTATGACGGATTTATGGGTATGCTTTGATAAACTGCCGCTAGATTATTACGGAAAGTCATTTCTATTCGGCTTTTATTTCTTGCTCAGCCGGTCCCTGAATATTCCCCCCTCGAGCAAAGAGCTGACGGTCAGGAAAATATCTGCGAAAATGATGAATATGAAGGAGGGTATCATTATTCTCGTGTAGCCCTCTCCGAAATTCTCCCCTGCGGGGATTTTGATCCCCATTCGCATCGTATACCACAATAGGCCGATGTTGAAAGCCAAAAGCAAAAGGGTGTTTTCCACAAAGCTTATCACGGACTGACGGGGGAAAAGGCTTCCCGTTTGTATGAAGCTCAAGGCGATATTCAACACAAGCAGGGCGATTTGCAGGACGAAAACTATCCTCATT
>JAAYHF010000055.1 GCA_012727485.1 Eubacteriaceae bacterium | reverse complement strand
CGCATAAACCTCATGCGTAACGCCGCAAACTTCAAGCCCGCAGATAGGGTGGCACATTTTGCAAACGCCGTCACTTGGAAAGTCTTCGATGCGGGTCACAACCTTAACGAAGCCTTCGGGGATTTCGATGTGATGGCAAGGTGCGTGGAGCATTTCCTTGAAGCGTATCCGGTGGACGGTCTTATCGACAGCGGCATAAGAAATCAGTTCAATGTCACCCGTGCCTTTGGAGAGGGCTATTATTACCACGACGACGAGGTTGTGGGAATAAAAGACCACGCCCACTGCACCCCGGATACTCTTATGGAATACCTTGATGACACCGAAAGGTATATTTGGGAAAAACTTCTGCCCGCCAAATATCCCGATTGGGAAAACAAGGACATAAGCATCTGGCAGAAGTCCTTCGACGAATACATAAAATATGTGTTTTTCATTTTACGCATGGGCAAGCTCACCGCGAAGTACGGCATACCCTCCATGGCTCCCAATAACCCGATGAAGGGGAGCATAACCTTTGCCGTTGAGGAGTTGGAAGCCAATCTTTTGGGAATAAAGGGACTTTCCCTTGCCATGAGAAGGGACGAGGGCTTAATAGAAGAATTCGTGAACAGATGGGACGAGCAGTACATCGCTCCGGTTATTGAAAAGGTTAAAAAGGGAAAGGGACCGAATTACAAATATTGCTTTGACGCCTCTTTGATGATGCTCGCCCACAATATAATGAATCCCAAGCAATTTGAAAAATTCTATTATCCCTATCTGAAAAAACTTCTGGACGCCTACGCCGAAAAGAAAATGAATGTGCGGATTTTTACCGAAGGGTCCATAATGCGCTTTGCGGATTATTTTGCGGATATTCCCCGGGGGGTGTTGACTTTGCATATAGAAAACGACGATGCCGTCGCTATCAGGCGCGCCCTGCCCAATGTGGCCATTATGGGCGGGCTGACCGGTCGGCTTCTTTCGGAGGGCAGTCCCGAGATGTGCGTGGATAGGGTGAAATATTTAATTGATGAACTAAAAGAGGGCTTTATCCTATCCGAGGACAAAATGCTCTCTTACCGAAACGACGCCAAAAGCGAGAATTTCAAGGCGGTTTGTGAATATGTCGAAGGTCTGTGAGGCAAAGGAGGAAGGAAAAATGGAAAAGGGAAGGTATTCGCTTTACCCCGACGGATACAAAAAACTTATTAAAGAGCTGAAGATGCCATTTTACCTGAGATTTATAATAAAAAGGATTTTCCCTTTATTTATCAAGATTTTAGCCGACGGTTGATGAGGGTAAAAAAGGGGCGAAGGTTATATATTGAGTTTTCGTCAAATTATTTCCGTAGCCCTTGATTTTATCCGCCGTATCTGTTAATATCAGCTCGTATTCATGATATATGCTTTCTACTCGCTTATGCGGATCAAAAAGCAAGGTTTGCGTGAGCGACCTAATTCTATTTCTGGGTACGAAAAATAAGACAGGAGGTACCCTATGAACAGCGGTACGGTAAAGTGGTTTAATGCGGAAAAGGGCTATGGCTTCATTTCCGACGATAACGGAGAAGGAGATGTGTTTGTACACTTCACAGCTATAAACACAGACGGCTTCAGAACTCTCAAAGAAGGACAGCATGTAACATTTGACGTTGAGCCCGATCCCAAGGATTCTTCAAAGCTCAGAGCAGTCAATGTAAATACTTTAGACTAACTTAGAGAACCCCGCCCGCAGCTTTTGCGGGCGTTTTTTATTTTCCCTTGTTTTCGTTGGGTAAATCCCTTATTCCCGACATATTATAAGCGGTCGGCTTTTCGGTTCGCTCCGAAAAGCTTTTATTGAAAAAACGGTTTCAAAAAATGTTTTTTTTGCATCGTCATGACCAATCCGAATGAATATATGATATAATCACCCTGAATAAATGTAATTAAAGGTAGTATGGGCCATGGGAAGAAAACCTCTTAATAATAAAAAGGGTTACACCTTAATAGAAATGCTTGCGGCGGTGGTGATTCTCGGAATTTTCCTCACCGTTTCCATAGGCGGTTATTTCGCCTATCTCAAGATTGCCGCCTACAAGAAAAACACAGAGATCGCCAAAACCATTTTCCTCGCCGCCCAGGACGCCCTCATAGAGGAAAGATCCGCGGGAACCCTCGAAGACACCTTCGCAACCCTCGACGAGGGCAATAAAGCTTCGGTAAGCGGCTATTCATGGCAAGTTACATATCTTAATACAACCAAAGATACCCCCGAAGACAGAACCATATTGAAAAGCTTGCTGGAGGGCTATCTTGCCGATGCCTCCGTTTTGGATAATTCCGTGGTTTTGGAATTCGATCCCTCCGACGGCACCGTCATGGCTGTTTTCTACTGCGAAAAGGGCGAAACCCTGCGCTATGATACCTTAGGAGACATAGATATTTCCACAGATAAATACAGAAACGACAAAACCGGCGTCTCCGAGCGCAAAAAGATAGGTTTGGGTTATTTTTCCGCCATGCTCTCCGCCTCGATACCCGGCTCCTTCGGCAAACCCTCCATCGCCAAGGTGGATTTCACCAACGGCGATGTTCTTGATCTGAATTGGACGCTGACCGATGATTTCAGAGAAAAAATAGCAGACCTTACATACAATATTAATTTCTACGATTCCGCCAATCGTCTGCGCCTGCAATTAAAGCTCAATAACGGCGAGGACGAAGATAATAAAATAGAATTTACCGACAACGAGAATGCGTTTAATCCCTTAAATCATCTTGTAAACAGCGACTACACGGCTTATAAATACGACGCCGAAGGAAACGCACAGCCCGCCGAAACAGGCGAGATAACCCTTATATCCTATATAGATATAGATTTCTCCGTGCATCTTATCCTCGATGCGGCGGATATAGGCGCTTCGGCCCAACTTGAAATTGCCAATAAGGATAACAGGAATTACAACGCCACCTTCTCCGCCATGAAGCTCATTAAGCTCATGGGGATCACGGATCTTTCCGAGGCCTTCCTTTCCGCCAAGATTCAAACCGAAGGCGAGAATTACACCACAAGCAGTTGGAGACAATCCCAAAGACAGCATCTTCTCATGGGTGACGGCTCTGTGGTGGAAACTCAAGAGGAAGGCGAGATAAAGGATTATAAAATAGGCAATGCCAGAAACTTCTTCAATCTGCGCTTCATGGCGGATCAGGAAGCTGCTTCGAGCGCCCTGCAATTAAGGCGGGCGGTTGCGATCGAGGGAATAAAAAGCACCTTCACCCAAACCTCCTCCTTCGATTGGGGAGGGGATTACGGGCTAATTGCCGCAGGGTGGCTCTTTAACACCGAGGATATTACCGCTTCGACCATGGTGGTGAACTATGGCAATAATGATATAGTTATCGAAGATAAAAGCGGCTCTTTCCCCTCCGTCGCCCAATGGCCCATGGGCTATATGCTCACCTCCGAGGAGGGATTCGGGCATACCATCGGCTATTTGAATTTGAATTACAACGAAAATGTAACATTTGAGAGCGAACCAAGGAATGACGGCTTCGGTCTTTTCAGAATAAATAGGGGAGTAATAGACAGCATATCCCTTTCGGATATAAAGGTTACGGGTAAGAAGAATGTGGGCGCCTTTTGCGGCTACAACCTCGGCACGGTGGCGAATTGCTCCGTATTAAAGGGCGTGGATCAAACGAGCAAGATCACCGGAGAAGAAAATGTGGGCGGGCTGATAGGAAGCCTCAATACTCCGCCTTATCCCAACAATAATACAAGCGGCACCATATTAAATGAAGATAACTGCACCAACCTTAAATCCCTCAGCAATGCCGCCGAAGTCGTCGGCGCAAAAAATGTGGGAGGTATAATCGGCACTCCGATAGTCGTCGCCGCGGGAAACCCGACATACACCATAGAAGATTGCAATAACACAGGCTTCGTTCATGCGATTGCCACCGAGGTTATATCAAGCCCGACAAATATCGGCGGCATCACAGGGGAAGCGAACAGCAATACTCCAATCGTGAATTGTTACAGCGCCCCCGCCCTTCCCAAAGGGATAACCGAAACTCAATTAACTGAACATATAGATGATTATTTAATCGGCAAATATGTGGGCGGCATAGTCGGCTATGCTAAACAGGTGGAAGGTAATGCAACAGAGATAATCGAAAACTGCAACACAGGCAAGGGCTATGTGGTCGGAAGTGAGAATGTCGGCGGAATAGTCGGGCATTACATAAGCACATTATCCCTCGGCTCAAACAACAAATGTGTAAACAAATGCAATGTTCTGGGCGAAAAATATGTGGGCGGCATTGTCGGGGTAAACGGCGGCGAGCTGAAAAATTGGTCAAACGAGGGAGTTGTCATCGCCACCGAAAAATACGCGGGCGGAATAGCCGGAGCTAACAGCGCCATTCTTGCGGCAAATGTCACGGTAGGCTCAAATGTTCCATCGACAGACCGAAAAGCCGAAATAATCGACTGCTCCACCAATGTCAACACCAACTCCTCCTCGGGAATAGGCTCCATCGCCACCGCCAAGCAATTAGGCGCAAACTGCGATTATGTGGGCGGGATTACCGGATATAACGACGGCGTTATATCCACCACAGAAGAAAAAATAATCTCCGTCACCGCGATCTGCGCGGGAAAAAGCTTTGTGGGCGGCTTGGTGGGATATAACAAAGCCGTAATAGATACCACCGACGCCGATAAAACCACCAAAGTAGAAAACATGAAACTTTCCGGAGGCTACATATCCGGCAAGTATTTCGTGGGCGGCTTGGTGGGCTATAATGCGGCGGATAATTTCTTTGAAGACAACGAAGGTCTTAACGCCTCCGCCACCCTTGTGGAAGGCTATTATTTCGTGGGCGGGATAGCCGGAGCGAATGTCATAGCCCCAACGCAAGCTTTTTCCTTCGCCCCCAATGTGGCGAATACCTTCGGCTCAATAGCCGTGTATGCCTCGCAACAAACTCCGACAGAAGAAACCGGCGCTTTCATGGGCGGGGTAATAGGATATAACCGCCTTGTGATAAATGATGATGCAACCGAAACTCTTATAAATTCCCTTCTTATTGCGGTCACAAACAATGATACCCCCAAGAATTTCGAAGATGCTTATAACTCTGTCAAAGATGTCCCCGCTGTTTCTTCCGACATAATAATGACAATCGGTAAAAAAGACGACGCAAACCAATCCAAAATCGGCGTAAAAACCATCACCGGAAGCGTCTGCGTGGGCGGGGTTGTGGGTTACAATGCCGAGGGAAGCAATCTTACCATAACCAATATCAAAAACGAAACCGCCGTAACCGCCGAAGGCTATATACCGAATGCGCTTACGGATACCACTCTTAAAGGAAAGATTTCCCCCGCCGAAATAACCGGGGATATAAACCTCACCTACTGCGCCGGAATAATCGGCTATGTGGGCAAGGGAGTTACCGTGGATAAATGCACGGTGGATTTGAACGCCACCGTCAACACCCCCCCCGAAGCCACCTTCACCGGCTCCATTGCCGAATATGTGGCAGAAGACGGAAGCGTCACAAACTGCACCGCCGGCTCGGTCAGAAACCGGGATAAGAACAACATGGGCGGAATAACGGGCTTGAACTGCGGCACAATAACCGACTGCACCCTCGAAGGCACCGTGGTGGGCAAGGGCAATGTGGGCGGAATAGCCGCCGTCAATGCGGGAACAATAGAAAGATCAACCGTAAACGGCGACATCTACGGCTACGAGCAGAACATAGGCGGGGTCACAGGCTTCAACGCAATCGGAGCGATAATCGACTCTGCCACAATCTCCTGCAATATAGAAGGCACGGGAATACACGTGGGCGGGCTTATCGGCTATGAGAACGGCGGGACTTTCGAAGGTACATTTAATTCGGGAGTATCCACAACCAAATCCATAAGGGGCGCCGAATATGTGGGCGGCTTTATAGGCTATTGCTCGGGTAATGAGGTAACAATCCAAAATATCACAAACAAAGCCTCCGTCACCGCCACCGGCACAAATGCGGGCGGCATAATCGGCGGCACTTCTGACGATAACGCCAAAGTTACCATTATAAACTGCTCCAACAGCGGCGCTGTTTTGGCCGAAAACGGCCTCGGCTCGGGAATTATCTCGATGCTTCTCAATGCGCAAAGCAGAATAACCCGTTGCACCGTTTCCGCCGGGGTCAGCGCCCCCAATTCCCTTTATGAAGGGAAATATTACAACGGACTGATAACTTCCTATAATAAAGGCACTATCGAAAATTGCACCATAAGCGTCACGGAAAACTACGAATTGCAGGGCAAGGGCTATGTGGGCGCAGTGGCGGGGCGCAGTGAAGGAATAATTGACCGCATCACCTTCAACGGCGACAAGACCCTGAAGATAACCGGCCTTGCGGGGGCGGAATACATCGGCGGCGCAGTGGGCTATAATACGGCAGACCTCACCCAATGCAAAACCGACGGAACAACCTTAATCGAAGTGACGAGTTCTTCCCCGAATGCCTACACCGGCGGAATAACCGGCTATAACTCCGCGGATATAAGCATTACAACCCCCCCCGAAGCAGGCTATGTTTATTCGACTTGGGATACTACCCTCTGCCATTTCAGAGCCAAAGTCACCCTCGATGCCGGCATCATAGGCTACACCGGAGGCATTGCGGGTTATAATGCGGCAGACGCTACCATTACGGGCTATATCTTCGAAGGCACTCTTAACGCCACAGGCGACGATAAATATGCCTACGGAGGCATTGCCGGCTACAATGCGGGCAATATCGCCTATTGCGTGGTAAATGATAAGATAACAGATATAAGTCAACAGAATTATAATTCTACTTCTGGACGCTACACCGGAGAAGTCACTATTTCCACTTCCGCAGTGGGCAACATAAGTTTGGGCGGAATCGCCGGTTACAATGCGGCGGGGGCTAAGGTGGAGTATTCAACCTTGGCTAAGGCTTTTATCCGTGGGGACTTCGGCAGAATCGGCGGAATAGTGGGTTGGAATTACGGAGATGTGCTTAATTGCAAGGGCTTGGTTAATCCTCTGCCCGCAGTTTCAAACGGCAATCTCGATATGAGCGCCATAAGAGATGTAAATAGAAATGTAAAAATATATATGTACCGTGGGGATATCGGCGGAATCGTGGGAAGAAACGAACAGACCGGCAAGG
>JAAYHF010000054.1 GCA_012727485.1 Eubacteriaceae bacterium | reverse complement strand
TCTTGCCGTAAGCACAAAGGGAAAAAGGAGTTAAGCCCCAAAACTGCGGCTGTGATGTGGATTTCCATATCCCCCCAGGGTCGTCCCCATGGCGGCGATTACGATGCCATGGAGCTTTTCGATTGGATAGATTCTCTTTGCAAACGGAAATAAGCCGAAGCAAAGGCTAACCCACAAGCTTAAAGCCCGCAAACCCTAATCTCCATGTCGGTGCAGTCTGCCGTAAGCACAAAGGGGAAAAGCTCTCCGCCCACGAAAAGCATATACACAACCGGTTGCCCCTTAGCGTGAATACTGCGGACAAAAAGCCGCGAAACTCGATTTGAGGACAAAGTTGTCGCCGTATTCAAAGCCCAAACAATACACGGGATTCATATGCAAAACAAAATAGGAAAAGTCAGATTCCAAGCGAAAAGCCGAAGGTTTATACAGGGCCATACAGCCCTCGGCCCTTCGCTTGTATCCATATATTTTGACATAATTATTGTTTAGCCCAAAAATATAAGTTATAATATCTTCGTACCAAAGCGGCTTTATGGAATGCGGTCAAAATCCGCAGCAGCACCCTTGCTACTGTGTTCGCTTGAAAAAGCGTCAGTCAGGAACGTACTGTCCGTTAATATCATGCTTCAGGGGTAGCGAGCTTTTTATCCTTTTGTCAAAAAAGGAGCTTTCTCCCTGTGAAAAGCTCCTTTTCTTTATGTGAAGAAAAGGGAGCAAAAAATTAGGAGGAGAATGCATGAAAAAATTTTTAGTTGTTCTGCTCACCGTTGTTTTGGCGGCGGGTATGATCTCCTGCGGGGGCGCGGGAGGCGGCGAGGAGCAAAAGGATCTCAAAATAATCTCCCTTTCGCCCAATGTGACCGAAATTCTCTACGCCATAGGCGCAGGGAAGTATGTGGTGGCTCGTTCCACCTGGTGTACCTATCCCGAGGAGGCCCTCGCTTTGGAGGCCGTGGGAGATGCCTATGGGGTGGATACGGAAAAGATTCTCGCCCTTGATCCGAAGTATATCTTCGTTGCGGGCACTTTCGGCACAGACGCCACAACCTTGACCGAAGCGGGAATAGAGATCATCTCCGTGAATGGGAAAACCGCAGAGGATCTTTACGATCAGATTACCTATTTGGGTTCGCTTACGGGCTGTGAAGCCGGGGCGAAGGACTTAAACGATTCCCTCAAAGCCCAACTCGAAACCCTCAAGGGGCTTATCCCCGCGGGAGAGCCGAAAAAGATATTCCTCGATTGGGGCTATCTTTATTCCTCCAGCAAAGAGGATTTCCTCGGAAACACCATTGAGGAATTGGGACTTGAAAACATAGCCTTCGATTACGAAGCGTCTTCCCCCTGTCTTTCCGCCGAGGCTGTCATTGCCGCCAATCCCGAATACTATTTGGCGGGTTCTTCCGAGGCCGATTTCTTCAAGCCCGAAGGCTTTGACGATATTGCCGCTTTCAAAAATGGCAATGTGCTTTATTTCGATTACACCGACAAGAGAATGGATATGATAACCAGAATGGGCCCCCGCTTTGTGGACGGCCTTGTGGAAATAGCCAAACTCATTTACCCCGAAGTCGATTTTTCTTCGGCTGTCTCCAAATAGACTGCGAATAAATAAAAGTGTGAGCCGAAACCGGCTCACACTTTATAAGGAAACCCCTTAATGAAAAAAAAGACCTATCTGATAGTGATGATTACCATCGCCGCCGTATGTCTCATTCTTTGCACATTCTTCGGCAGCGTGAATATAACTTTGGGGGAAACCCTGAAGATACTTTTAAATAAATTCTTCGGACTTTTCAAGGAAAGCGTCGCTTCCTACGGCACAAAGGTGACGATAATTTGGAAGGTGAGATTCCCCCGTTCCCTTTTGGCCTTCATAGTGGGAGGCACTCTGGCAATTTGCGGCGCTGTATATCAGGCGCTTTTTAAAAATCCCATGGCCGACCCCTATGTTTTGGGCATATCCTCGGGAGCCGCCTTCGGAGCCACCATAGGCATATTATTCGATTTTGCGGATTCCCTTTTCGGGCTTAATGCCACAGCGAGCCTTGCCTTCGCCGGCTCTATTTTGGCGGTATTTTTCGTTTACGGAATAGCGAAGGTTGGGAGGAACGCCCAGCTCACGGGCCTGCTTTTGGCGGGAACGGCGGTCAGTCAGTTCCTTTCGGCCGTCATCTCCGTTTTAATGCTCTATTCCGGCTCGGAAATGCGCCAAGTCTATTATTGGACCCTCGGCAGTTTCAACGGCAAGGGCTGGAGTCAGATTGCGGTGGTCTGCCCCTATGTGATAATCGGCCTTGTACTCATCAGAGTATTTTCAAAGGATATGGACATTATCATGCTGGGGGACGATGCGGCGGCGAGATACGGCATACAGGTGGAAAAGGTCAAGAGATACCTTTTCGGCATAACCGCCCTGATGATGGCCGCCTGCGTTTCCGTAAGCGGGATAATCGGCTTCATCGGACTCGTTGCTCCCCATGTGGTCAGGCTTTTCACCGGCCCGAGGCACAACAAGCTTTTGGGAGCTTCCTTCCTTTTCGGGGGAACGCTTCTGATGCTCTGCGACACCACCGCAAGGAGCTTCGTTAAAAACGAACTGCCCGTGGGCATCGTCACGGCGATGATAGGCGCGCCCTTCTTCCTTTATCTTCTGCGTAAGCGCAGAACGGAGGTGATGTGATGGGAGAGGAAATGCTTGTTTTCGAGAATGTTACGGTGGCCTACGGCGAACACAAAGCGCTGGATAACTTCACCCAAACCATACAAAAAGGCGAATTCGTGGCTCTTATCGGCCCCAACGGCAGCGGAAAGACCACCCTTATAAACGCCCTTTTGGGGGAGGTGGATATTTCGGGGGGAGAGGTGTTCGTCAAGGGGAAGAATGTAAAGCAATTTAAGCGCAAGGAGCTGGCGAGGATCGTGGCCGTTGTACCCCAGCATTTTTCAACGAGTTTCGGCTTTTTGGTCAAGGACATCGTGCTTTTCGGCAGACACCCCTATTTGGGCAGAATGGAATCGGAAAGCGCAAAGGATTATGAAATAGCCGACGAAGCCATGCGTCAGACGGGGGTGCTTCATTTAAAAGAAAGAAAGATAACCGAGCTTTCCGGGGGAGAGCGCCAAAGGGTGGTGATAGCCTCCGCCTTGGCCCAACAGCCCGAAATATTGGTGTTGGACGAACCAACCAACCATCTGGATATTCATCATAATTTGGATATTATGGAAATAGTCGGCTCCCTTAATAGGGATAAGGGGGTGACTGTGTTGGCTGTGCTTCACGATATAAATTCCGCCGCCCGTTATGCGAACAGGATAGTTTTAATGAAGCAGGGGGCTATTGTGGCTTCGGGGAGCGTGAATGAGGTGGTGACGGAGAGCATCATCGGCAACACCTACAACATAGATTTGATAGTCAGATACAACCGCTTCACCGAAAGCGAGGAAATAGTCCCCATAAGGCGCAGAAGGCAGACCCAAAGCGAAAACGAGGGCAAGAAAATTCATGTCATCTGCGGCGGGGGAAGCGGACAGTTCCTTTTGGAGGAGCTTCGCAACAAGGGTTATACGGTGAGTTGTGGGGTGGTGAATGTGGGGGATTCGGACTGCGAAGCCGCTTCGAGTTTGGGGATTCAAACCGTGATGGAGTTGCCCTATATGGGAATATCCGAGAAGAATTACGAAAAGAACCTTGAATTGATGCGCTTGGCGGACGCCATAGTTTTGACCGATGTGGCGATAGGAAACGGAAACCTCCGCAATATAGAGGCTTTAAGCCTCTTTGAGGATAAGCCCATCATAATAATCCGCAATCCCCAAAGGGATTTCACCGGGGGTAAATGCGACGAGCTTTTGAACAAAATCGAGCAATATCCGAAAACGGAGCTTGCCGATGTGGGAGAAACGGAATATCTGCTTTCCCAAATGCTCGCCTCCCCCTCCGAGATGCCCCCTGATACGCCCTAAAAACCGCTTAATTGCGTTATTGTAAGGCATTCGACCCCAAGCACAAAAAACATTCATAAATCTGCAAAAAACGATTGACAAAAACCGGGGTGGGTGATATTATGTGAAAGCTGACTGCGGGGGGAACAAACCGCCAAAGCAGTCGGCGCGTTAATTGGAAAATGAATAGAGAGTAATAAGGACGAATTAAATTCGACGAAAGTCAATTAATAAAAATGTAATTCAGAGCCGGATCGAAACTAAACTTTAAAAATTTAAATTTTTCAAAGAGT
>JAAYHF010000009.1 GCA_012727485.1 Eubacteriaceae bacterium | reverse complement strand
GTATTAGCGTACGAGAGGGAAATGGAGCATTGAGAGGGGGGATGGGTGTTATATGGTGGTGAAGTTTGGAAGTTTGCGTTATGACCTGGTCATTTTGATAAAAGTTAGAGGCTTTTGTGATCCAAAACAGGTGCTTTTATGTTCCTGACCAGGTCATATTGATAAAACACCGCTTCCTACCAAAGCGACCTCATTAAAAATACCCCTAACCGATTTCAGCAACCGGGTTTCCCCGAAGGTATCCCCCCTACCTTTAAAAATACCCACATTTACAGCCCAAACCCAAACCGCAATTCCCCTCGCCAAGCCACAACAAACCCATCAACGCACCAACCCCGCCACCAACCCAAACAACTCGTCCTCGTTCAGCTCCCCCGAATTCACCACAAAGCGCAGTTTCAATGCACGGGCTTCCTCCAACATCGCCTCGGCAAAGAGTTCATCGCGTTTCATCCAGTTTTCAAAAGCCCTTTGTTTATCGCTCACGCCCTCCAAAATTTGGCTTACCCAAGTGCGCAGAGCGTACTTTTCCCGCTGAAATTCTTTAGTGGGCACAAGGCACACATATTTGGACGGGTCAACTCCGTAAGCCTCCGCAAGAGAGGGCATGAAAGCCGCACCCTCTGCAATGATGTCGTATTCGGGGTTTTCGGCGGAGGTTTCGAGCAATTTCGAATTGATGTAGGGGAAAAGCTCCCGCCATATTTCCCTTTCCGCAAGAAACTGCTCAAAGGGCTCCCTCAGCCATATCTCGTCGACGCTCATTTCGAAATATTTGACGCACTCGGGGCAGCCCTTCTTGAGCGCCCATTCCATGCCGGGGAACATATGATCGTCCGCTTTGAAGTAAACCAACCCATTGTTATGGGTTTGCCCATAGTTATGGGTTTGCCTATTTTGTTGGGTTTGCCCATTTTGCGGGAAACCGAATTTGCTCAGTCTTTCGGCAACGGTACTTTTTCCGCTGCAGGGCGAGCCGCCTATGCAATATAACATTTGAATCTCCTTTTATTCTGCCGTAAACAAAGAATGATGCGACGCCGTGATGTTTAAGTTTTTGGGGAATGGTGTTCGGACAGGGAAGATAGGTCTGCCGTCGAACGGATGCGGGGTTATGGTTAAACCGGTTACGGGCAAAGTTAAAACCGAATAGCTTAAGGAAGCGTTTCTCCCCGTTGATCCTTACTTTCTTTTTTCGTTTTGACCCGGTCACTTTGGAAAATATGGCGGAGCTTCGGTCAGGGGCTATCGGCGGTTTCGCAATGGGAGCTGTGTCACATTTTTATATGTTCGTCGGTAAAGTTTATGCGTTTTAACGAAGTGCCCAAATCACGATGTGACCCGACCTTAAAGTAACGAAGCCGCAAAGTGACTATGTTGCGATGTTCCTAATCACTTTGTAAAAGCATTATTTCATGAGAATATCTCTCAACGTACTCCACCACCACTCGTAAACCACCCTATACGCCCCGATCAATCCAATAAACCCCAATGCGCCATGCAATGTGGAATTCCCGCCGTCAGTTCCCTTAAACAGTTTGCTCAGAAACCTCCTGCAATAACTTATAAGTATACCCCCTATGGAATAAACCCCATAATTACGCTTTATTCCCTTAAATATCCCCGCCAAAAGCAAAGAGCAAAACCCTTGCGAGCCTTGCTCTTTGAAGTTTATTTCCCGAAAAATCTCTTTATTTCAGCCGCCGCTGTGTCGGGACCGTCGGAACCGTGGATAATGTTTTCGCTGGTGCTTGTGGCGTAGTCACCCCGGATACTGCCCGCAACGGCTTCTTCGTACTTCGTGGGGCCCATCAGATTCCTCATGCCCTTTATCGCATTGTCCCCGCTTATTATCATCGCCACCACCGGGCCGGAACTCATATATTCCAACACAGAGGGGAAGAAGGGCTTGTCCGCTATGTGGGCGTAATGTTCCCTCAAGATTTGCTCGTTTAAGGTTATCATCTTCATGTCCTCGATGGTGAAACCCTTCTTTTCGATGCGGGAAATGACCTCCCCCACCAGTCCCCGCTTTACGCAGTCGGGTTTTAACATAATGTAAGTCTTTTCAATCGCCATAATTTCTCTCCTAATAATAATAAATAACGGATTATCGCTTTCGGTAGTTTTTATCCTAATCATACGAAAAATCCTTAATTATTCTATCACAACACCCCTGCGGCTTCAAGGAGGATAATTCGGTTATGATACTTTATATATTGAGTAGATTGTCGGATTGACAAAGTTGTAGACTTGCTTTGGTGACCGGGAAACTGATCCGAAATTTATTTTGCCTTCGATAAGGGAAGGCAAAATTCGTTTTTACAATCAAAATTTGCAAAGTATATATTATTAATAGGTTATATTTGAGTAAAAGAAATTATCAAGGTATCTGTTTTACATTTAGGCAGGGTCATTTCCAAAAGGCTTTTCTCCCGTTCTTCTTGGTCAAAAGGGAAAAAAGACTGTTTATTACAGAAGTTTAAGTCGCAAGTAATTCCTTGAAGGAGATACTTTTATGTTTTGTGACCCGGTCACAATGGTAAAAGATTCGTTTTTGACTTGGTTAGAGTGTAAAAAACGGCGTTTTCAGTGGATAGATTAAGTATATTTAAGACCGTAGTATTATTAGTCAGCCAAAAGAAAAGGCTATTATCCGTTATTCATTCAGAGCGGGCTGCTTCGAATGAGTTTTTTCATTCTGACCCGGTCAAAATGTAAAAAGCCGGTTTTATTCTCACGGAGGAAGTATTGATGATGCTTCATTGCATATGATTATTACGACGGCAAATAAATAAACCGTGTTTTAGTTATACTTTTCGAGCGAGTCGCTTCGTAAAGGTATTATTTCCTGTTGTGACCCGGTGAAAAAGGGAAAAAAGATTTATTATAATTTCAATTTTGATCGGGTCAGATCGCAAAGTATTTCCGTTCTGACCGGGTCACGCTGATAAAATTTTATGGATATAATTCTTCTCGTTTAGACCAGGTCAAAATGCAAAAAGAGGGTTCTGTTTTCCATTAAAAAGCAGACCCGGTCATTTCTGAAAATGGCCTTTCTGTTCTGCCCCGGTCAAAAAGTAAAATATAGTTGTACTTAAACTATCATGCGAAATAATCGCATGCGAAATAATCGCATGCGATTATTTCACACTAAAATTCTCTTTGACATTTTCGCTATTTACATAAACACAATGTACGCAAGAAAAAAGCAAAATGCAACCGCCCTCTCCCCCAAAGCAACCCCCGGTTGCCGCATTTCAAGGGCAGGTGGGTGGAAAAGTTGCGGTGGGAATGATATTATAATGCCGTAAAGCCGTTAGAAATAACCAGCTTTAGGAAAGGAAAAATATGAGTATGAATATTTCGGACAGAATATTAAGATTAAGGAAGCTCAAGGGCTTGTCCCAGGAGGAGTTGGCGGATAAGATTGGGGTTTCCCGTCAGGCGGTATCGAAATGGGAATCGGAACAGAGCGTGCCCGATGCGGATAAACTTATTATATTAAGTGATTTCTTCGGAGTGACCACCGACTATTTATTGAAGGGGATAGAAAATAAAGCCACTCAAACCGCAGGCTCAAATATGGGCTATAACGCCCTTTATGTGGGTTCGACGGCCTTTGCCGCCATAGGCCTTTTCTGCGCCATGGGGGGTTGGTATTCTCAGCAGACCGCTGAGAGCATTTACGGCGGAATGATAATTCAGGCGGTGGGAATAGCCGGTTACTTCATTGCCAAAATGACCTCACAGCTCGCCGCCCCCCTTGCCGTGAAACTCTTGAATATCATGCTCTCCTCCTTCATGCCCATCGCATTGACGGTGAATATCGTACTACGCCGTCATTTATCGCCTTACCCCGGTGATATTATCGGTTTGGCGTTGTTTAGTGTTGCGTATCTGACTTTGTTTATTGTTTGCATTGCGGTATATAAGCGTAAAAGACAATAAAATTAAAAGAGGGAAAATTTAGCGATGTGACCTGTGCACTG
>JAAYHF010000053.1 GCA_012727485.1 Eubacteriaceae bacterium | reverse complement strand
CTTCTGACCCCGTGACGCTCGGAATGCGAACTAGTTCCATCAGTTGCCTATATATACGCTCCTCCATTTATCCCTTTATCCTCCTTGTAAAATCCCCCTTTCGCATGCTCGCCGGAAAGGGCAGTGGCTTGTAAATAATTAATTATTCCTCATAGAATACTTTAAAATTAGGGTCGACCTCTCCAATGTTCATGTATCTGGCACGGTAGTCCCTCAAGAGAGAAAGAAACTTCGGCGTCAATAACAAAATTGCAAAAAGATTGATGAAAATTGGAACCCCGATAGAGACATCGATAAACATCCACACCTTGTAAGTGGGAAGCCCGTAAACGTAAGCATATAACACAAGCAGGAACCCCGGTAGGGGATAAATGATCTTATTGGCCTTTAAAATCGTTCCTAAATGCGGAGAGTGTGCCCCTACAATGTAAGTAAAAAGTGTTTCAAATTGCGCAAATAGACCCGTCGCAGTGGTAAGTCCAAACAAAAACATTCCTATAACTAATATGATTGCACCCAGTTTTCCGAATCCCATTGAAAAGGCATTCAAAGTCAATGTAGCGCCGTCCAAGCCGGAAGTCCATGCGCCCGATGTGATGATCATAAGCGCTGTGACAGAGCAAATTATTATCGTATCGGTAAACACCTCAAAAATACCCAAGATTCCCTGTTTTATTGGATGACTAACTTTGGCCGTAGCGTGAATCATGGGCGAAGACCCCCATCCGGCCTCGTTACTGTAAACCGCTCTGGCCATACCTACCTGTATCATCTTTGAAAATGAAGCACCTGTAAACCCACCGATGGCGGCCGTCCCGGTAAAAGCGCCCTCAAAGATCATCTTAAAAGTGTGGGGAATCATTTCCGTGTTTTTGAATATCACAAAGAGCCCAGTCCCGATATAAAAAAGGCACATCAAGGGAACAACCAAAGAGGCAATCCTTCCTAATGCCTTTATCCCGCCCCATATATTGGCATATAGGAGCACGAGGAAAACAAGGCTTACTACAAGCATATTAATATTAAACGTTCCGGCTACGGCTTCAGACACAGTGTAATTTTGGGCGTCAAAAATGTAACCGGCAAAGAATCCGACGAGGAAGAGGAAGCACATTATTTTGGCAAAAGTTTTCCAACCCCTTTCCTCACCTATGCCGCGGCTTATGTAATACGTGGGGCCACCGTAGGTATCCTCTTCTCCGATACGAATCCGATAATGAAGAGCAAGGCTTACTTCCACCATTTTGACGATCTGACCGAATATGCCCGCCATCCACATCCAAAAAACTGCCCCGGGACCGCCTACGGCAACTGCCGTAGCAACGCCTCCAATATTTCCGACACCAACAGTGGATCCTATAGCCACGCTTATCGCCTGATAGGGAGTCAGAGTCCCGGGCCCTTCTTCTACTTTCTTTGAGAATATTTGCCCGATCGTGTTTTTGATGACATACCCAAAATGCCTGAATTGAAAGAATCCGGAGACCACCGTGAAGAAGACGCCTGTTCCAAGGATTAAAACGATTAACGGCGTCCCCCACATCCAATCGACAAGTGTTTCTACAAAACTTAATAGCCACATACCTTCATTCTCCTCCTCTTTATAGCAACTACCCTAGAAGTCGTGTATTTTCGACAGCTATGCTACTAGCAACTTCTAAGCAAAGGCCTTGTAAGACATGTAGGGCCTCCCGTGCCGCAAAGGGAAATATTTTCTCCGGGGTATTCGTAAACTTCAGCGCCAAAGCGCCTCAATTCAGAGGAGACGGTCGCATTTCCTTTAAGAAGTACACAAATTCGCGGAGCTAACGTCAAAACATTACATCCGAGGGTCTTATACTCCTCCTCAGGAACCTCAATAAGCGAATAGCCCCGTTCGAGCAAGTACTGACGCAATCGCACCGGCATAAGTGGCGAATATACGACAGCCAAATCCTTGTCTATAAGGCTAACTATCGACATTAGATGGAGGCATTCTTCTGGGCCTCTGGCGTGCGGCAAATCAAAGATTATGTGGTTTTCAACGAAAGCGGCAAGGGAGAAAAATTGCCGGATGCCTTCGTCATTAGTGCGATATCCCCTTCCCAGAGCTACTGTATTTTCGTCCAGCCACAACACGTCGCCCCCTTCCATCTTTCCCTGTTCAGCTATCGCACCATAAATCGGAATGTCAAGGTTTTCTAAATAAGCCTGTATAGCCGCGGGCTCTTTTCTACGCAAGGCTTTGCTCATATTCATTAGGATCGCGCCATTTTTGGTAATCTGCACGGGGTCGTGAGTATAAATAGAATCCAATCCCGTTTCTTCGTTTGAAGGAAGGTAAAAGATATCGTCAACAAACTGTCTCAGTATTGACTCAAAGTATCCATATTCCTCCAACGCCTTGTCAAAACTGGGACAGCTAAGATAACCGAAGCGTTTCCACTCTGCATTGAGATGTTCCTGCGAAAGAAAAGCATCGCGAGGATGCTTTAGGAGCACAGATCGAAGCGGTGCGATCATGGATTGACTACCAAACGATACCATGATAGCCTCTTTCTTTAATGCTGCCTGAGAAGGGGGCGTGTGAGGCAAGTAGGCCCGCCGCCGCCTTTCCAACATATCTCAGTGCCCGGAAATTCCAAAACTTCTAGGCCCGCCTTTCTCATTCGATCCCTCGTGATGGGATTGCCCTTGATCATGAGAACCAATCCCGGCTCTAATGCAAGCACATTGCAGGCCATGGTGTCATATTCTTCATCAGGAACTTCGATCAGGGTAAAACCCCGACGAAGCAGTTCCTTGCGGAAAGTAACGGGCATTTGCTTCGAATAGACAACAGCCTTCCTGTGATCTACGGGGCTTATAAAGGACATTAAATGGAGACATTCCGCCGGGCCATTCCAGTGGGGAATCGGATAATCTAAAACGGTAAATTTTCTTTGGGCAAACTGTTTAAGCTGCAAGACTCCTTCGTCGTTTGTCCTATAACTGATGCCGACGGCAAGCGTTTCTGGATCAAGCCAGGCAGTGTCGCCACCTTCCATGGTGCCTTCACCCTGAATCCACCCAACAATCGGGAGGCCAATTTCATTGAAAAATCTGCCTGCGGCGGCCGCTTCACCGGAACGTTGCGGTTTTCCCATGTTGAAAAGAATGGCTCCGTCATTGGTAATCATGCAGCTATCCCTTGTGTATATGG
>JAAYHF010000052.1 GCA_012727485.1 Eubacteriaceae bacterium | reverse complement strand
GAAGGTAGCACAGTGTGGATTTGAAGCGGTAGTTCCACCAAAGATAAACCGCAAAGAACCTTGGCCTTACGATAAAGAACGGTATAAGCAACGCAATGAGATCGAAAGGTATTTCTTGCGTTTAAAGCGTTTTCGGAGGGTTTTTACACGGTATGATAAGTTGGATGTAGTGTATGCGGGGTTTATCTATTTTGCGATGGTGGTGGATGTGATTGTTAGAGTGAACAGGCTCTAATATGATTTTTTGTGCAGTGACGGCATTTCTTCCGCATAAAAAGCCCTTCGGGCTTAATTTGATTCAAACCGGCGCATAAACAATTCCCGGGTTAAGCGCTTGGTCGGGCGTTTGTTGTGAAAAGGCTTTTGTGGGAATTTTTGAAGCGTAAGTGCCGCACCGTCCGACGGGAAAATCCCTGCAAGATAATCGCTGTATGAAACGCATGGAAATATTGTATACTACGGGCTTATACGGTTAAGGCAACGCCGCATAATCGGGAATTACACAACACAATATGATATAAATTTAAAAGGAAAATGAGATCAAAAGACTATTTAAGGAGTTTATCGCAGGAAAGCAGTCCTATTCAAGGGCAAGTAAGATTCAAAAATGATTGCCTTTTATATCTTAAGTAAGAGTTAAGGTTTCTTTTTCATGGTTTAATTTTGTGAGTTATAGCTTTAAAAATGCACCCCACATTAAACCTTGAAAAACGACCGACCTGTCTGTCTGAATGATAGGCAATATGTGAAAAGCTTCTGCGTTTCCACGCTTGACTCCGTAGGGGGGTGCTTTTGATTTCCTTATCACCGTTTCAAACAGCGATTAAAAAAAAAGTAGCCTTACCTGTGCGGGGTGGCTCGGTGGGTCAAAGCCGAATTGTGCGTTGTTTCCTTAAACCGTTGAAGTATATTTATCCCCATGCGCTTTCGATTTGCGAGATTGTCTTTTGGGCGTTTGAAGAATGCCATGAAGAAAAAAGCTCCGATTTAATCTTTTGATTAAATCGGAGCTTTGTATTATTTCTGTGTTCTTGCCTTTTCCTTGACCTTGGTGGCTTTGCCGACCTTGTCTCTGAGATAGTAGAGCTTAGCCCTTCTGACCTTACCTCTGCGAATGACTTCGATTTTGTCGATTCTCGGTGAGTTCAGGGGGAATGTGCGCTCAACTCCTATTCCGGAGGAAAGCTTTCTTACCGTGAAATTCTCTTTGGATCCGCCGTTTTGGCGCTTGATGACGGTGCCTTCGAATATCTGTATTCTTTCCTTCTTGTTTTCGACAACCTTAACATGAACCTTCAGGGTGTCGCCCACTGCGAATTCGGGGATTCCTTCCTTTATGGAACCCTGCTCCGCGAGCTTGATTAAATCCATATATGACTCCTCCTTGAGTGTCGGCGTTCTTGTTCCCCTTGGGTTTAACAGCGGAGCGCCGTGATAACTATGAGAGTATAACATATCAAACGGCAAAAAGTAAAGATTTAAAAGAAAACTTTAAGAGCAAAGCGATAAAGTTAATTCCCGAAGCAGTCACAAAGCTGACCGATTGCCTTTATCGACCAAGAAGAAGGAAAGTGGAGGCAATTATCCCAAAAGGGAGGCCGAAGCGGCGCAAAATCAAGAGTAAACTCGCAATGACCCCCGATGAATAAAGGATAATGCGCTCTTTAAGATTGCGGCGATTCGTTTCCTCATATTTTTATTTAAACTTGCTTTTCTTGTAAGCTAAGCAATTACAGCCGCATTTGCACAAACCCCGTTATCGGGCTTGTCGGTTTTGCTCTCGTTTGCTTTTCGAGCTTTTAAAAGCTTTGGGGAAAAGCTCAAAGCAACAGAGCGGCCTGTCCGTCAATATGCTTTAATCCTCATCGTCTTTCAGCAAATCCGGCCGAAGCCGACGGGTTATTTCCAAACTTTGCTCCGCCTTGTATTTCGCTATGGCCGCCGTATTCCCCGAAAGCAGTACCTCGGGAACGCTTCTGCCCATGAAATTTGCGGGGCGGGTGTATTGGTCGTATTCCAAAAGGCCGTTTTCAAAGCTTTCGTTAAAGGCGTTCTGGGAGCCGCCCAAAACCCCGGGGACATAGCGGCTCACCGCATCCATGAAGCACATGGCGGGAATATGCCCCCCCGTGACGATGTAATCCCCGATGGAAATTTCCTCGGTTACGGTCAAATCCAGCGCCCTTTTATCTATCCCCTCATAATGCCCGCAAAGCAAAATAACCTCGCTTTTGGTTGAATATTCCTTGGCTGTCGCCGTGGTGAATTTTTTCCCCCGGGGGCTGAAGAATATGACGGGAATATCCCTGCCGCATTTCACCGCCATGACCGCATCGTACACGGGCTGGGGGGTCATGAGCATACCGTCGGCCCCTCCGTAGGCGTAGTCGTCCGTTCTCGAATGTTTGTCAAGCGAGAAATCCCTTATATTAAAAGCATTGATTGTTATCGCCCCGCTTGCAAATCCCCTGCCGATTATCCCCGTCTGCCTGTATTGCCTTATTATCTCGGGATAAAGGGTCAAAACATTGAATATCATGTTTTCAAGCCCGCGCCGAAGTCGGCTTCCAAAAAGCCCCCCTTTATATCAACTAAGGTGACATTCTCCTTGGTGAAGGCCATGAGGTATGTTTCGCCTTCGAGTTCGTATTCGATTATATCCGCCGATGTCTTGTTTTGTATGATGTCGGTTATTTTTCCCCGCCTTACCCTTTGTTTATCAATAATATCAAGCCCCACCAAATCTTGAATATAGTATTCACCCTCGCTTAGGGGGGTTGCGTCCTGTCTGTAAAGGGAGACGAAGCGGCCTTTGAGCTTTTCCGCCGCAGTTCTGTCCGCCACATCAGGAGAGCTGACAAGAGCATTGCCCTTATGGAAGCGCACCGAACTTACGGCATATCTCGTGCCGTCGATAAGGAAATACTCCAATTCCTTGAGCCTTTCGGGTTCGTCGGTAATCGGAAAGAGGATTATCTCCCCCTTAATGCCGTGGGCGCCGATTATCTTGCCTATTTCCAAAGTCTTTTTCATTCGTGTACAAACCATAATCCCTGACTTTTCAGCTGAGCGATGTAGGCGTTATGCTCGGAGATGGTGCGGGAATAATATACTTTGCCGTTTATATCGGTGACAAAATAGTAATAATTCGATTCCGTGGGGTTGACGGTGGCTTCGATTGAACCCCTGCCCGAGTTGCATATCGGCCCGATGGGAAGCCTGCCCGCCATTTGGGGACTGCGGGTGTTGTAGGGATTATAGGCGTTTATTTCCGATAAATACAGATCCCTCTCGGATATATCGACCCTGATGCCGTAGTAACAGCTTACATCACTGCCCAGCGACCAGCCGGATTTCAGGCGGTTGAAGAACAGCCCCGCCACTCCTGCCCTGTCCACCGCATTGCCCACTTCCTTTTCCACTATGGAGGCCATAGAAAGCAGTTGATGAACGCTGTAACCGCTTGAGGCTATCTGCTCTTTGAATTCGCTCAGGGTGGCGTCGGTCTGCTCGAGCATCATTGCCGCCATATCCCGGGGTGCCATATCCTTGCCCGTGAAAAGATAGGTGTTGGGGAAAAGATAACCCTCCAGAGGATAATATATTTCGCCGTTTAATATCTCATCGGTCAAAAACCAATATTTTTCAATCAGCGAATTAAGATAATCCTTATCCGATATGGCGGCGATGAAATCCTCCGCCTTGGTGTCGGTGTTTTTCTCCACGATTTTGGCAATATCGGGAATATCCGAGCCTTCCGGGAAGGTGACATAGAAGGCATGGGGGTTATAGGTGTTCCCGGAGGTTATCACCTCCATGACTTCCTTTAAGCCCATGGAAGT
>JAAYHF010000051.1 GCA_012727485.1 Eubacteriaceae bacterium | reverse complement strand
GTAATAAACTCCTTATCGGCGATAAAGCGGCAAACCGCTTCGTTTTTATTGTTCCCGCCGTTGTATTTGCAGTTTTCTCCCATAAGGCAGGCAGAAACGATTACTTTCATAAATATACCCCCATAAAAAATCTTCCGCTTATGCGGAAGATGCTTTTGCTATCTTTTATTTCTCTTTTTTCTGGCGGCCTCTGACTTTTTCTTGCGCTTTACGCTGGGCTTTTCATAATGTTCTCTTTTTCTTATCTCGGCCATAATGCCAGCCAATGCAGTCTTCTTTTTGAACCTTTTCAGGGCGCTTTCCAGAGATTCTCCGTCACGCACTTTTACTTCAGACATTTTCAACCCTCCCCTCTGCATTGGTTTATTGCGATTTACACAACAAATATAATTATATCAAAACAATTATCTAAGTCAATAACCCGGGGCTAATAATTAAATTTTCAAAGGGCGGGCCAGGCAAGAACCTTTCCCCCGAAAAGATGGAAATGCAAATGAGCCACGCTTTGCCCCGCATTCTCTCCGCAGTTGGTGACAACCCTGAAGCCGCTTTCCTTTACCCCGCATATTTCTGCCACCTTTTCTATCGCCTCTTTTATTTCGGATAATATATCATCTTCCCGGGGAATGGAAAGAATATCCTTATAATGCTCCTTGGGAATGATCAAAATATGCACAGGGGCTTGGGGGTTGATGTCTTTAAAGGCAAGAACCCTTTGGGTTTCGTATACCTTCTGCGAGGGGATCTCGCCGCCGACTATTTTACAAAATAAGCAATCTTCCATATCTGCCTCCATTTTTGTTTGAAAAAATCATAACATAAAAAAGCGGGAAAATCAATCGATCATCTCTGCCAATAGAACCCCTTCCCTTATGTCGGTTATTTTAACGGGGGTGATGATATTTGTTTGATCTTTTTTTGCGGGAAATTCACAGCGAAGATAGTTTTCGGTGTAACCCTCATAAAGCCCCGCTTCGTTCATATATTCGGGCAAAACCTCAAGGCGCTTTCCCATCATTGTTCGCTTGAATTTATCCGCCGCCGCCGAGCAACATTCTTCCATTTCGATAACCCGCCCGTGTTTTTGAGCCTTCGTGAGCTGGGAGGGCATTTTGGCGGCGGGAGTACCCCTGCGGGGAGAATAAGGAAAGATATGTACATGGGCGAAACCTACCTTTTCCACCAATGCCATGCTTTCCTCAAATTCCGCCCTCGTCTCCCCGGGGAAGCCCACGATGATGTCCGTGGTTAATGAGGCATTCTCGAAATATTTCCTTATTATATCCACGCTCTGTGAGTATCTTTCGGCGGTGTAATGCCTGTTCATTCTCTTTAAAACGCTGTCAGAGCCGCTTTGCAGGGAAAGGTGGAAATGGGGGCAGAGCTTTCCCGATGCCGCCGCCCTCTTTGCAAAGGCCTCATCTATCAGAAGGGGTTCAAGGGAGCCGAGCCTTATCCTTTTTATATCCGTTTCGGCCAAGCAGTCTATAACATCAGCCAGAGTGTGACCTTCATAGGAATATGAGGCGATGTGTATGCCCGTTAAAACGACCTCCTTAAAGCCCTGAGCCGCCAAGCGGCGGCAATCTGAGGTCAGCTTCTTTATATCCTCGCTGAAAAGCTCCCCCCGGGCATAGGGGATAATGCAATAGGTGCAATAACGGTTACAGCCGTCCTGTATTTTCAATGCGGCACGGGTCTTGGTTTCGAAATATACTCCGAAGCGATTTTCCGCTTCTTCCTTTTGGGGTTGAAAATAGTTGTTTTCGGTCAGATAGGCAGTTATCTGCTCCGCAATATCCCCGGGGCGGTTGTGCTTTATTATCAAATCTACTTCCTTGACAGATTGCGCATTCTCCCCCACCCTGCTCCAACAGCCGCAGGCGATTATGACGGCCTGCGGATTATCGGCCCTCATGCGCCTTAGCATATTGCGGGATTTTCTCTCGCTTTCCATTGTGACCGCACAGGTATTCACGATGATAAGCGATGCGTTATCTTTATTCTCGCTTCTTTGCATACCGCTTTTCGCCAAAGCCTCGGAGATGCTTTCGCTGTCCGCTAAATTGGCCTTACAGCCTAAGGTTGTGATATAAAAGCGCATCAGTTTCCTCTTGACGGGGCGAAATTCGGGAGATACTGCGCCCCATCTTCGGCTTCCCCCCTTTTCGCTCCCTGCGAAATTTTTGAAACAAATTCTATTATAAGTTCCTTGCAATCCTCTTTTATTTCCGATATATGTATTTTAATCGAAGGGCGGTTTGCTCCCGCCGCCCTGTCTTCCCGAATACAAACCGCGCAGGGATAATACTTGCCCTTAATTTCGGTTTGGGCATAGTAAACTCCCGCCTTCGGAAGGATAAGCTCCGAAGAAACCTCTAATTCGTATTCCCTTTGCCCGTCGGCGCACCCCTTGGAAATCTCCCCGGGGGAAAACCTCCCCGAAAGGCTGTAAGCCCTGCCCAAAAGCTCTCCGACCAGCTCCACATTCCCCTCGGCAATATTGGCCCTTATGAGGGAACTGCTCACCGCCCTGCCCTCCAAAAGCACCTCGGGCACGATCTTCACTTCAATTCCCGACACGGCGCATAATTTCCCGAGCATATCGGTATTGCCCTCGGCAAATTTGCCGAAGGTATAGTTATAGCCCGCCACAGCCCGCTTCACATTGTTTGATAATAAAAAATCCCTGACGAAGTCCTCGGCGGAGGTATTCATCATTCGGGAATCGAATTCGTAAAGGAAAAGATAATCAATGCCGAACTGCTCGAGAAAGGAGATTTTATCGGCTATGCTCATTATGCGGCAGGAAGCTTTTTTGTTTTGTATATAGTCCGAAGGGCGGTTGGAAAAGGTGACAACAGCGCTTTTCAGCCCGCTTTTTTTCGTTTCTTCAAGAATACGCATATGCCCTATATGAAATCCGTCAAAATAGCCAAGGGCGGCGCATAGCTTATCGTCGATGCTGTGTTCATTCGGGTCGGTTATTATTCTCATTGGGTTTATATATGACCTTCTTTGGTTTGATTGCTCCCATGCTGTAAGAGCCCATTGCAGCAAAAATTTCTTCGGAATATATACGAACGATTTCCCCCTCGCCCAAGGCCTTCGGGCAACTGTAAGAGCCTTCCTTAAGGCTCATTCCGTTTAAAATGCCGCTTAATTGCTCTGCGGGGGCATGAACCGCGGGGATATGGGTCAAAGCCCTGTCGGGGGGAAGGATCAGCTTTTCCGCGTCTTTCCGTTTGTTTATTTCGTCTATTTCCTCAAGGGTGTGGGCTTCCCCGAGGGAAAAGCCGCAACAGCTCAAGCGCCTTAGGCTTTCCATTGTCCCTCCGCATTTCAAGCGGCGGCCTATATCGTCGCAAAGGGCTCTGATGTAGGCGCCCTTGGAGCAGTTCACCTTAATTAAGGCCCTTTGGGGCAAATCATGGCTTAATATTTCTATGGAGCTTATTGTTATTTCCTTTTCGGGAAGCTCAAGGGCGATGCCCTTTCTCGCATATTCATATAAGGGCCTGCCCGCCTTCTTTCGGGCGGAATAGGCGGGGGTGAGCTGGTTATAGGTGCCCGTTAATTCCTCCAAGGCACGCTTAAAATCCTCCAAGGAAAAATCAGCCTCGGCACGCCCGGTTATATTGCCCCATATATCCTGGGTATCGGTGGTTATCCCGAAACGCACGGAGGCGATATACTCCTTATTATCCTCGGGAAAGTATTCGATGAGGCGGGTGGCACTGCCCAGACAAACCACCAAAAGCCCCGTGGCGTTTGGGTCAAGGGTACCCGCATGACCCCGCTTTTTCTCCCCTAAAATCCTTCCCGCCGAGGCGCAGGCCGAAAAGCTTGTCATGCCTTCACCCTTATCCACAAGAATAATTCCGTTCATAATTTACCGTTTATCTTATATGTCAACTATGCAAATCCTAAATGCTTAATACTCAAGCCCGTTATAATCGGTTTGCATAATCCTCTAAAACTTCCATGAGACTCTCATAGGTTCCCTTAAAGGTGCAACCCGCCGCCTTGATATGGCCGCCTCCGCCGTATTTCGAGCAGAAAAGGGAAACATCGTGGTCAAAATCGGCGCTGCGCATGGACAGTTTGAAAGAGTCCTGCCCGGTCTGGCGGATAGTGACGGAAACCACCACACCATTGATATATTTGATGGTGTTTGTCAGAATATCCGCATCGGTGACATTGTCGGCGCTGTAACCGTCCCTGAAAAGCAGGGCGGCGCTGATTAACTTGCCGCCGTTGAACATACGGCAGTTATCGAAGCCTATTTTCAATATATCTATTATCTCGGCGTCCTTCATTTTGATGAATTCGGCGGTGAGGTAATAATCGTCAAAAAGCTCATAAAGCTCGGAGGCTATTTTCAAGGAAAGCTCTGTGGTGTTTGAATAGGCAAAATTGCCCGTGTCGGTTATAAGACCGACATAAATGCTGTGGGCTATTTGGTGGGTTATCTCGCAATTAAGCGCCTTGATCAACTCATAAACTAATTCCGCGCAGGCGGAGGCGGTGGGATAGATAACATTCACATCGCCGTAGCCCATGTTTGAGCCGTGGTGGTCGATGACCAATATCTTTTCGCAAAGGGAGAGCTTATCGTTGCCGAAAAGATATTCCCTTGTGGAGCAGTCAAGACAAATTGCTACCTGATAGCCGTCGGTGTATTGATTGAAAAAGCGGGTTTCCTCCAAAAGATTATTGAGGTTAAGCTTATTGGTGTCCGCCACATAATCCACCCTCTTGCCCAAAGCCTTTAAGGCCAGCCCCAAGGCTGTCATGCTTCCGCAGGCGTCTCCGTCCTGGGCTTCGTGGGAAAAAAGCAGAAAGCTCTCGCAGGAGGCGATAACCTCTATGGCCTTTGAAACATCAATTCTTTTCATCGTTTTTTATCTCCCGCAGAAGTTTTTCGATGTGTTCGTAATTCTCATAGGAATCGTCGTAGATGAATATGAGCTGTGGTGAATAGCGGGTGGTGAGGGCCTCGGCCACTTTCTTTCGCAGAAAGCCCTTTGCCCCCTCCAAAACCTCCATTATCCTTTCGGCCTCATCTCTATCGGCATAAATGCTCACATAAACCTGGCAATATTTCATATCCGGGGTGGTTTTTGTGCGGCTTATGCCCACTATCTTATTTTCAAGCCTTGGGTCTTTCAATGAAAAGCGTATGGCGCTGCTTAATTCATCTTTTATAAGCTCGTTTATTTTTTCTATCCTGTGTGCCAAATTATCAGTCTTCTTCTTTCAGACGCATGGTGGAAAATTCAAGCTTATCGCCCTGGGCCATGCCGTCGAATTTTTCTATACCTATTCCGCATTCATAGCCTGCGGCGACTTCCCTCACATCGTCCTTGAAGCGCTTTAAGGAGCTTATCTTGCCTTCGTGGATAATCTTGCCCGCGCGGAACACCCTTATCTTATCGGAGCGCTTGACTGCTCCGTCGGTTATATAGCTTCCCGCTATGGGGCCCAAATCGGGTATGCGGTAAACCGCCCTCACCTCTCCCTGTCCGGTCACGATCTCCTCATATACCGGATCCTTCATGCCCTTCATTTTCGCCTTGAGGTCGTCCACAATCTCATAGATTATGGAATAGGTCTTAATCTCAATGGCTTCCTTTTCCGCCATGGCTCGAATATTGTTATCCGCCTTGGCGTTAAAGACTATTATCAAAGCATGGGAAGCGGCGGCAAGCATAATATCCGTTTCGCTGACATCTCCCACTCCGCTGTGTATGACGGAAAGCTTTATGTTGTCGTCGTTGACATTGAGGGCTTCTATTTCCTGCTTTATCGCTTCCACAGAGCCTGCCACATCGGTTTTGACGATGATATCTATATCCTTCATCTCCCCTTCCTTTATCTGGGAGAACATATCGTCCAAGGTTTTGGCCGTGGTCGCCCTTGTGGCTTGGAGGCTGATGCGGTCCTTGCGTTTGTCGGTGATGCGTTTGGCTTCCTTTTCGTCTGCGGCGACGATGAATTTATCCCCCGCCGCAGGCACCTCGGGAAGACCTAAGACCTCCACGGCGGTGGAGGGAATGGCCTGATCGACTTTCTTGCCCGTCCAATCGCTCATGGATCTTATCTTGCCGTAGATGGTGTTTATAACGATGAAGTTTCCCGCCCTTAAGGTTCCCGATTTGACGAGAAGGGAGGTGGTCACGCCCCTTTGCTTATCTATGCGGGACTCTATCACAGTACCGATTGCCGCCCCTTCGAAGTTTGCCCTGTAGTTTTCCACTTCCGCCAAAAGCAGAATGTTGTCCAAAAGATCGCTCAAACCCTCGCCTGTTTTTGCGGAAACATTCACGCATATCGTGTCTCCACCCCAACTTTCGGGAACAAGATTATATTGGGTCAGTTCGTCCATGACCCTCTGGGGGTTCGCATCGGGCTTATCTATTTTGTTGATTGCGACTATTATCGGCACCTTTGCCGCCTTGGCATGGTTGATGGCTTCGATGGTCTGGGGCATAATGCCGTCGTCCGCCGCCACCACCAAAACCACTATATCGGTGACATCCGCGCCCCTTGCCCTCATTGCGGTGAAGGCCTTATGGCCGGGGGTATCTATGAAGGTAATCATTTTATCCCTCATGCTGACGGTGTAAGCTCCGATATGCTGGGTTATGCCGCCCTTTTCCCCTCCGAAAACATCGGTGTCGCGAATGGCGTCCAAAAGGGAGGTCTTGCCGTGGTCGACATGGCCCATGACCGTGATGATGGGCGGGCGGGTAATGAGCTTGGCTTCGTCGGAATTCTGCTCGGCGAGCATATTTTCGAAATAATCCGGCTCCTGCTCCAACTCCACGCTGATGCCCAATTCCTCGCAGATGATAGCCACGGTGTCATAATCCAAGGTTTGGTTTATGGTGACCATCATGCCGTATTCCATGAGCTTTTTCATTATGTCTCCGGTGGAGATGTAAATCATATCGGAAAGGTCGGCAACGGAGATGTAATCGGGCAGTACAACCACCCCATCAACCCCGGAAGTGGCTCTCTTCTCCCATGTATCGAGCTTTTGTTTTTTGTATTCGCTCTTGGTGCCCCTTTTCTTTTTGGCGTTGTCGGGGCGTATATAGGTTTTATCTTCGCTGAAGAAGGTGTCCTTTGCTTTGTTTTTATCGTTGTTGTAGGTCGCTCTGTTTTTATATCTGTCGGTCTTGGGCTTTTCAAGCGGCTTTTCTTCAACGGGTTTGGCGGCATTGGTTCTTCCCGTATTGGGTCTGTTGTTGTTTCCCTGATAGCGGTTTGTTCCGGTCTGATTGTTTCTTTGCTGATAACTTCCCCCGGTTTGATTGTTCCTTTGCTGATAATTGCCCCCGGTGGTGTTTCTTTGCTGATAGCTTCCCCCGGACTGATTATTCCTCTGTTGATAATTCCCGCCGGAGGTGTTGGTGTTCCTCTGCTGATAGCTCCCGGTGTTCTGTCCGTCCCGGCGCTGATAATTGCCTCCGGTGGTGTTGGAGTTTCTTTGCTGATAGCTTCCCCCGGTTTGATTATTCCTTTGCTGATAATTACCGCCGGAGGTGTTGGTGTTCCTCTGCTGATAGCTCCCGGTGTTCTGCCCTTCCCTGCGCTGATAATTGCCTCCGGAGGTGTTGGAGTTTCTTTGCTGATAGCTTCCCCCGGTTTGATTATTCCTTTGCTGATAATTCCCGCCGGAGGTGTTGGTGTTCCTCTGCTGATAGCTCCCGGTGTTCTGCCCTTCCCTGCGCTGGTTATTGCCCCCGGAGGTGTTGGTTCTCTGGCGGTTATCTCCCGCGGATTGGTTGGAGTTTCTCTGCTGATTATTCCCGCCGGAGGTGTTGGTATTTCTCTGCTGATAACCCCCGGTGTTTTGCCCTTCCCGGCGCTGATAATTTGAATTGCCCTGAGTGTTACCGCGGGCGGCGGGAGTGCTTTCCCTACTGTTCTGAGAAGGTTGAGCGGCTGTGGGCCTTGTTTGCTGAGAGCTTGTCGGCTTGCTTTGCTCGCTGCGGGGATTTTCCGCCTTTGCGGCGGGCTTTTCTTCCTGCTTTTTCACAGGCTCGGCGGCGGGTTTATCGCTTCTTGCCTTTGCGCTCTGCTTGGCCTCCGCTTCCGCCTTGCTGACGAGCTTGCCGTCCAAGATACCATAATTATTCTTAAAATATTTTTCCTGCTGATCCGTCAGAATGCTCATGTGGCTTTTTACAGGTATCTTCGCCTGTTGGAGGAGAGGGACAAAATCCTTGCTCACTACTCCGTATTCCTTTGCTAAATCATATACTTTCTTCGGCATTTATTTCCCCCTGTGCGAATTTTCCCGTATAGCTGTATTTATTTCCTTCAAAAGGTTTTCTGATGTGATTGGGTCGTAATTCACCGAAAGCGCCGAAGTGACTTTTTTCAAATCCTTCGCTGTTTTCAAGCAAACCCCGCCGGCGCAGACATAGGCGCCCCTTCCATTCATCTTTCCCGTAATATCGACTTTTAAATCGCCCTCGGGCGTTCTTACAATTCTTAATAATTCCTTTTTCTCCTTCGTTTGCCTGCACACCACGCAGGTGCGTATGGGCGTTTTCGTTCCCATGGGTGTACTCATTCAGCGGCGTCTTCCCTCTCTTGACTGTTTTCTTCGGTTAAAGGGCCTTGTTCGTTTTCTTCTTCCAATTCGTCGATTCCCGCGAAAAGTTCGTTGGCTTTGGAAACCTCCTCGCTAACTCCCCCGCCGGAGCGCATCGCTTCGTACTGCTCCGGGGTTTTGATGTCTATTTTCCAGCCGGTGAGCCTGGCCGCAAGGCGGACATTCTGCCCGTCCTTTCCGATGGCAAGGGAAAGCTGACCCTCATCGACGATGGCCGTCGCCATGTGTTCTTCTTCGTTTATTATGACATCGTATACCTGGGCGGGGCTGACCGCATTGGTTATGAAAACCATCGGATTCTCGCTGAATTGGATAACATCAATGCGCTCGGAGCCTATCTCGTTGAGTACATTTTGGATTCTTATTCCCTTTTGACCCACGCAGGCTCCCACCGCGTCCACATCTTCGTTTTGCGCACAAACCGCAACTTTCGTGCGACTGCCCGCTTCTCTGGAAATCGCCTTTATCTCGACCGTTCCGTCCGCAATTTCGGGAATTTCGTTTTCCATGAGCCGCTTTACAAGCATGGGGTGGGCGCGAGATACATATATTTGGGAACCCTTGCTCGTGCGCTTGACATCGCTCAAATAAACCCTGAGCCTCATTCCCGGATAATACTGCTCGTTGGGCATTTGGTTGGCCAAATTCATTATTCCCTCGCTCTTGCCGAGGTTGATGTAAACGTTGTTTCTGTCCGTGCGTTGAACGGTGCCGATGATAAGCTCATCTTTCTTGGAGCTGTATGT
>JAAYHF010000050.1 GCA_012727485.1 Eubacteriaceae bacterium | reverse complement strand
TAAGCGGTTTTTATTAAAGTGACCGGGTCACAAAATTAAGTTCGCTATCTTATAATACCTTATTCTCAAACTTTTCAAGCTGTAAACAACTTTGCCGAAAGACTCCTTTCTATTTGGATTTGCCGCCATCGGTTCTTGTTTACAAGGGGGGAGGTGGAGATAGCCCCTTGAAGAGTTATAGGTTGTCCTTAAGTTCGCTATGTATAAGTCTTTCGTCTTTCCTTCCTTTAAATTTTCACCTTAAGCCAGTAAAACTACCCCTTTAAATCAGCGTTACTTATGTAAAGCGATTTTCGGTAATAGAAAAATACCTTTGCAGAAAAGTGCGGAAATAAGAGGTTTTTATTAAAGTGACCGGGTCACTATTATAAAATTTGGTCATTTTGTGCTTCCTTCTTTGCTATAGCTGAAAGCTTTTCTCTTGAAAAAAAAACTCTTTCATAACCTCCCCCTAATCGTTTCACTTATGTTAAAAGGAAAAGCCCTTCCCCGGCTTGCTCTTAAGCTTTTTATATAAAGTCTTTCGTCCTTCCTTCCTTTATACTCTCTAAAAACTTGCACCTTAAGCCATCAAAAACCCCTTAAATCAGTGTTATTTCCATGTAAAGCGATATTCGGTAATAGAAAAATACCTTTGCAGAAAATTGCGGAAGTAAGCGGTTTTTATCTAAGTGACCGGGTCACTATTATAAATTTCAGTCATTTTGCGCTTTCTTCTTTACTATAACTGAAAGCTTCTCTCTTGAAAAAAAACTCTTTCATAACCTCACCTTAAGCGTTTCTCTTATGTAAAATTGACAAGCTCTTCCCGGTTTGTCTTTAAACTTGTTATATAAGTCTTTCGTCTTTCCTTCCTTTAAACTTTCATCTTAAGCCAGTAAAACTACCCCTTTAAATCAGCGTTACTTATGTAAAGCGATATTCGGTAATAGAAATATACATTTACAGAAAAGCGCTGAAATAAGCGGTTTTTATCAAAGTGACCGGGTCACCATTACAAAGTTCGATCATTTTGCGCTTTCTTCTTTACTATAACTGAAAGTTTCTCTCTTGAAAAAAAGCACTTTTTCATAACCTGTCCTTAATCGTTTCACTTACGCAAAAAAGGACAAGCCCTACCTCGGCTTGCCCTTAAGTTCGCTATGTATAATTTTTCTTTCCTTCCGCCCCTTAAATCTCCCTAAAAAACTGTGCCTTATGCTTACAAATCGGACACTCGAAGTCATCGGGGAGGCTTTCGCCCTCGTAGATGTAACCGCAGATCTCGCACTCCCACCTTTTCGAAGCTGTGGCGGCATTATCTTCCCCGGCTTTTGTTTCGACGGGAGTTATCTCCTTGAAGAACTGCACCTTATGCTTGCAAAGGGGACATTCGAAGTCGTCGGGTAAGTTTTCGCCCTCGTAGACATAGCCGCAAATTTCGCATTCCCACCTTCTTAAACCGGTGGCATTACCTTCCCCGGTCTTCACTTCGGCGGGAGATATCTCCTTGAAGAACTGCGCTTTATGTTTGCAAAGGGGACACTCGAAGTCTTCGGGAAGGCTTTCGCCCTCGTAGACATAGCCGCAGATCTCGCACTCCCACCTTCTTAAGCCGTTCGCAGCTTTGGCGGTCGGTTGGGGTTTGGGCTTGACATTGGCGTGGTAATAGGAATAGGTCATGCTCTCACCCTCACCGAAGCGCTCGGCGTCGGTCAACTCTGCTATGAAAAGGGTGTGGCTTCCAAGGTCTGTTTGGGTCAAAACTCTGCCCGAAATGTAGGCGTTTGCATACTTTTTCACATAGATAAGTCCGTTCGCACTGCGCTCATAATCGGTGTATTGGGCAAACTTATCCGTATCTCTGCCGCTTTTCATGCCGAAAAGGTCGAAGAAGGAGAAGGGTGTACCCTCGTGGAGGACGCAAAGGTTGAATACTCCGCTTGCCTTGAGCATCTCGCAGGTGTAGACATCGTTGTTCAGGCTCACACCTATACGCAAGGGTTCCCCCGCAAGCTGCATGGCGGTGTTGATTATGCAACCGTTGTCCTTTTTGCCGTCGTTTACCGTGAGCAAATAAAGTCCGTAACTCAGTTTATTTATAGCTTTTGTGTCCATATTTACCTCGTTTGCGGTGTTGCCGCTGATTTATTTAATTATAACCTTTGTTTATTCAAATGTCAAATCGTGGGGGAAATTAGACCGTGGGGAAATGTGACTCGCTTATATTATTATATATTCGATATATAGTATATTTATTAAATCCCTTTTTTTCCCTCCTTGTATCCTCCTCAAAAAAACCGTCAATCGCAGGGACAAATTCATAAATCGTACTTACATCGGGCAGGGGAACAGTTTTCTTTATCGGGAGGGGGAGCACCTTTTTTATATCGGGTGGGGCAATTTTTATATATGGAGTGGAGTTTGTTTGTGGGTATATTGTGATTTGTTATTTTGTAAAGTGGCAGGGTCACTTTTGACCGGGTTATAATGTGAAAAATCGGAACAATGATTTCTTCATTTTGACCGGGTTATAATGCAAAGCTTCCTTTTATTTCTGACCCGGTCAAAAAGATAAAAAGTAAGATTGTTCTCATTTTTATGTTGATGATTCCATTCCGGGGGAGTGATTACTTTTGCGAAAGCGATTAAAGCGGAACAAGGCTATTTTTCTTTTGTGATTTTGACCGGGTCAAAAAATAAATTGTATCGGGTAGGGCAACTCCGCCCCTGCATTGAGTGGAGCTTACTTGCGGTTATATTGTAATTTGCATTTTACAAAGTGACCGGGTCACTTCTGACCGGGTTATAATACAAAATTTCTTTTATATTCTGACCTGGTCAAAAAGATAAAAAGTAAGATTGTCCTCATTTTATCATTGATAATCTTATTCCGGGAAAACAATTATTTCTAACAAAGTAACTAAAGCGGAACAAGGCAATTTTTCTTTTGCGATTTTGACCGGGTCAAAAAATAAATTGTATCGGGTGGGGCAGTTTCGCCCCTGCTTGAGTGGCGAATAATTTCCTCCTTGGTTTAGAGGCAGGTCACTTTCATTTCCGACCCGGTCACAAAGTGAAAATGTAAGATTATTCTTATTTTTAAGAAGGATCATAAGGTAATCCATTTACGAGAAGTCTCTTTTTACAAAGTTACCGGGTCACTATGTGAAAACGGAACGAAGTATTTTTACATTCTGACCGGGTCATAATAGAAAAAATTCTTCTACATTCTGATCCGGTCAAAAAGATAAAAAAATAAGATTATTCTCATTATTACATTCATGCTTTCATTCCGGGGGGGGGAGGGCGATAACTTTTAATAAATGTATAAATCGACAAGACCACTTTCTTTTTCTATTCCGACCAGGTCACAAAGACAAAAAATGAGATCGTCCTCATTCTCACATTGGGGAGCGATCCCTTTAACAAAGGTGACCAAATCGGACGATAAAGAGGCGGTCGGTTTGTCTTGCGTATGCTCCCCGTAGTTTTCGGATATTGAAAAGGTGGAAACCTTCGCCCCTGCGGGTTTGGCATAATACCGATTTACTGCGCTTCGTCTTTGTGTGGGTAGCCTTAAGTAGCCTTAAACGGTGTACGCCCTCTTTACAAATAGTAAAGCGCCGTTTTCGCCGTTTTCGCCGTTTTCGCCGTTTCTCGTGTCTTCGGGGTTGTTTTTCACAGTTTCTTTGCGCTGTGTTATAATGCTTTCATGATTACATTTATCACCGTGGGGAAGCTGAAGAAGGACGAATACCGCACTCTTACGGAGGACTATCTGAAAAGGATCGGGCGGTTTTCCGCAGTCAAGCTCATCGAGCTGGCGGACAGGGATTGCGACAACGACCCCGCCGCCGTCGAAAAGGAGGGGCAAAGCATCATTGCGGCCATACCCCCGGGCAGTTTCGTCATTTCCTGCGATATGCACGGGGAGCGTTACACCAGCGAAGGTTTTGCGGAGAAGCTCAATTCCCTTTTTCTCGGGGGCAAAAGCCATATTTGCTTTATTGTCGGCGGCAGTGCGGGACTTAGCGAGAGTGTTCGCGGCGCATCGGATATGCTGCTCTCCTTTTCGAGCTTTACCTTTCCCCATAATCTTTTCAGGGTCATTCTTTGTGAGCAGGTTTATAGGGCGTTTATGATTTTGGGGAATAGGAGGTATCATAAGTGAGGGGTTTAAACGGGGTGTAAATGTGACGTAGTTTTGCGAAAGTGACTTGGTTTTATTATAAGAAATTACTGTAAATCGCTGTTTTAAAGGTTTTTTAACGAAGTGACCGGGTCACAATGAAAAAGACTTCTTCAAATAACTCTTATTGCTGTCGAAAAATTACAAACTTTCGTTTAATTTTCTTTTCATTTCGCCTTGGTAAAAAATGAAATGTTTCTCAAATTGACTCGGTTAAAGCATAATAATATGGTTTTTTACCAAAGTGACCGGGTCAGAAAATGAAACAGTCAAACTATGCACTTGAGCGGAAAATATGGCTTTCCTTTTTGACCGGGTCACAAATATAAAAGTTTTATGTAAAGTAACCCAACCACAAAGATAAAGGATTTTTAAAATGACTGTGTCATAACTGCAATTTTTCCTTTTTACCGAAACGACCAAATCACAAAGAATTATCAAAGTACCGAGTCACAATGATAAACTTACATATAATGAAGGACTCTTACACCACCCTCCGCCAAATACAATACCGCAATTTCCCACTCCACAAGCTGATTTATTTCCCGAGAAATAATTGACGAGCATAATCGACCATATTGCCCATACCCTATATTTGAAGGTTTGGTGAAATCAAAGGAGTATTTGCCCTGTTTGGTTGTATAATAACCTTTAGGCTTTGCACTGTACTTTACAAAGGAGAATAGGGTTGGGGCGCGGCGGATTAAATACTGACATCATGAAAAAGGCAGCTTCACGGGTTTTTTTGGCATTGGGGCTGGGGGCTTCGTTTTTACTGCTCTACGGCATCTTTTTGGACAGTGCTTCCCGGCCGTTGACGCTGCTTATTTGGTTCTTCCTTTCGGGGGCGGGTCTTATCCTATCTGCGAAAACCCGGGGGGTGGGTATGCGGGTCGCCCTGTGGTGGCTTTATTTTGAATATCTGCTCATATTGTTCTTTTTCACTCTTTTTGACCCCTTTTACGGCAGGAGTTTCACCTCGATTTTCACCGTCACCCCCGCGCGCAGGGCCGAATACCTTGAGATGAACATGAACCTTATCCCCTTTGAGACAATACTGCTTTTTTTGAGGGGTTTTATGGAGGGCAGGGTTTTGCTTTCCTCCCTTATACGCAACATTTTCGGGAACCTTTTGGCCTTCTCGCCCTTCGGGTTTTTCCTCGGGGTACTCAAGCCCAAGATGGGTCACGGCGGTTTTTTACTGAGGGTCTTTTTGTGCGTTTTCACCGTTGAGAGCCTCCAACTCATTTTGATGGCCGGCTCCTTTGATACCGACGACTTTATTTTGAATTTGCTTGGGGCTTGGTTGGTTTTTTGGGCGTTCAGGTCGGCGGGGGGGAGGAAGGTTGCGGAGAGGTTGGTGGGGTAGGGTGCGGTTATGGGTTAGAAATCGGTGTTTGGGGCCTCTCATTTGTTTAATGGGATATGTGCTTTATCTATAAGGTTTGGGGTATATGGTTTCGGTATGGTTTATCGGGTTTAACAGGTTTTATAGATCGAAGCGGTTGAAGGGGAAGTTAGGGTGCTTTGGGAGGGGTGATTTTATCATTTTTCGTTTTTTCGTTTTGATTTGATGAGAGAAAACAGCAAGGTTCTATTTAAGCGTAAGTTTTAAATTTCGGTTGTTTAGAGAAATTTTCGGTAGGAAGTCTTTTAAGTTCGTGACCCGGTCACTTTGTAAAAAGAGTTTTAATCTGCGGTTCATGGCAGTTTATTGTAATTAACTCATACCGTTAATGGGGTTATCTTTTCGGGTCGGTCGCCTTTTTCGTTTTGATTTGATGAGAGAAAACAGCAAGGTTCTATTTAAGAGTAAGTTTTAAATTTCGGTTGTTTAGAGAAATTTTCGGGAGGAAGTCTTTTAAGTTCGTGACCCGGTCACTTTGTAAAAAGAGTTTTATTCTGCGGCTCATGGCAGTTTATTGTAAAATAACTCATACCGCTAATGGGGTTATCTTTTGCCCGGTCGCCTTGTTAAACCTTTTTCTTTGTGACCCGGTCAAAAAGGAAAAGCCATATTTTCCGCTCAGGTACATAGTTTGACTGTTTCATTTTCTGACACGGTCAGTTTGAGAAAAACGGATTTTTATGTTTTAACAAGGTCACGATAATAAAAGGAAAAGAAAGGAATTTTTTTCATGTTGTGACCCGGTCATAGTGATAAAAAGTGCTTTTTCTTATGCTGTGACTCGGTTACAAAGTAACCGGGTCGCTTTTGACCGGAATCACAATGTAAAATTATCCTTTCTTGTTGTGACCCGGTCACAATGAAAAATCTGCTTTTGCATTTTGACCCGGGCACAATGGAAAAACTTAACTGCCAATACAAAAAACCATTATAATGATTGCGTGAAAACGGGCGGGTTAGCTATTCCTCTATAGGGAGTGGTGGGGAAATTTCGCCCCTATGAGAAAGGGGTAACCCCTACCCAAAGGTTGGGGTTACCGCATAAATAGGCGGTTAATCATGATCCGGTTATTTTGTTAAAAGTAAGTGATAGCCTTATATTTTCTGACCTGGTCAGAATTATAAAAGTGTCTCTTTCATGTTGTGACACGGTCAAAAAATGGACTTCGTCATTTCGGTAAAAGTGCTTTTTATGGTTTGAGCGGGGTATAGCGAAGTAATTTGCTCTTAAGATGCTGATTCGGTTCTGATCGTTTATAAAATGAACGGGGTTTTTACAAAAGAGGGGGATAGCTTTATATTTTCTGACCCGGTCATAAAACGACTTTTGGTCATAAAACGACCTTTGGTCGTTTTGGAAAAAGTGCCTTTTACTCTGTTTTTATGACCGGATCAGAATGTCAAATCATCACCGCCGTGAATCTCGTATATAAAAGGATTTATCTTTGATGAAAAAAGGTTTCAAAGTGCGGAAAACCTCGTCTTTACATAACGCTTAGGTGTGCGCCATTAAATTGTAATACCGTAAAGTACACGGTCGTAAATAGAATTTCGAAAGCTGAACCGTTACTCCAAAAACGAAAGCTCTACCTCAACCTCCACGAACCCCTGACAACCACCAACCCCAAACAAATCGCCAAAACCGCACCTTCCCCCGTGACCGGACCGACGACATAAAAGCCCAAGACAAGCGTGAACACATAACACAAAACCACCCCGATTTCCCTTTGGGCGTAACCGTTGAAGCGGTTGAGGGCATATTCGGCGATGTCGAGCAGTAGGGAGGAGAAGGCGAAGGGTATGAGCATATAGACCGTTATTATGTAGCCCAGATCGAAGAAAACCCCGATAACGGCGATGGGCGTCCAGCTCTGCCTTATCCCGTAAAAAGCCCACCCCGCTGCGGCGCTTATGGCCGCAATGATTATCCTTTTGAAATAGCTTTCGGCGTCGCCTGTTTTCATTCTTCCCCCCTGTGTGAGTTGATAGTTTATTATATGGTATTTGGTTTTGGATGGATAACATAATATACTGCGCCGTTGTGATTTTTGTGTATTATTTGTGTTTTGTGGAGGTTGTATTGCGGTGTATATGGGTAGTGTGCGGGGTAATGGGCTTTTCTTATGGTCGAGAAGGTGGGGGGGTTTTGTGTTGTTTTGAGATGAGTTTGTGATTTTTGCTCTTATAGTATTTTTGGGGATTTTAATGTATATATGAGTTTTGTGTTGTGAACGGGTCTGAGTTTTCTTTTGGACAGGGTTAGAGCCTTAAATGAGGGTTTTACGAGCGAAGGTCGTTTTATGACCGGGTCATTTTTAGAGCTGGTCAGAACCTTAAACGAGGTTTTTACTTTTTGACCAGGTCAGAAAATACAAAGTTGTAACTTGATTTTAGGAGATGACCGGGCTTCTGCGAAGTGGCCAAATCAGACCCTTAAGTAAGGTTTTTCATTCTGACCGGGTCAGAACCATAAACGAGGCTTTTCCGAAATGACGAAGGTCATTTTTTGACCGGGTCACAAAATAAAAGCCTATTACTTGCTTTTTTGCAAAACAACCAAAGGTCGTTTTACGACGGGAGGTCATTTTTTGAACAAGTCATTTTTAGACCGGGTAACGACATGAAGAAAAGGCACTTTTTACTATTCTGACCGGGTCAGAATTTTAAAGGCTTGTCTCTTACCTTTGGTCGTTTTATGACCAAAGGTCGTTTTATGACCGGGTCAAAACACAAAAGAGAACCTTTTCATTATTACCGAATCAGAACCTTTAAAGCGAAGTTCCTTCGTTGTGACTTAGCCAATATACATATTCAGTTTTTCCGTTTTGACCGGGTCACAACATGAAGAAAAGATACTTTTTACTATTCTGACCAGGTCAGAAAATAAAAGGCTGTCACTCACTTTTCACAAAATGACCAAGGGTCATTTTATGACCAAAGGTCGTTTTATGACCGGGTCGGAAAATGGAGAGGTTATCATTATATTTCTTTACCGAATCAGAACCTTTAAAGCGAAGTTCCTTCGTTGTGACTTAGCCAATATACATTATTCAGTTTTTTCCATTTTGACCGGGGCAGACCCTTAAGCATGGTTTTTTAATTCTGACCGGGTCGCAAAATGAAAGGGTAGTTTTCTTTTAGACCGAGAAAGAACCTTAAACGAGGTTTTTACTTTTTGACCAGGTCAGAAAATACAAAGCTGTCACTTATTTTTTACGATGTGACAAACATGAAAAAAGTTTTAATCTTGACCGGGTCAGAACCTTAAACGAGTTTTCTCTATTTTGACCGGGTCAGAATTTTAAAGGCTTGTCACTTGATTTTAGGAGATGACCGGGCTTCTGCTAAGCAGCCAAGCCACACCCTTAAGCATGGTTTTATCATTCTGACCGGGTCACAACATGAAGAAAAGAAACTTTTTTCCCAAACGACCGAAGGTCGTTTTACGAGCGAAGGTCGTTTTACGAGCGAAGGTCGTTTTACGACCGAAGGTCGTTTTGTGACCAGGTCAGAAAATAAAAGGCTATAACATGTTTTTTACGATGTAACAACCATGAAAAAGAGTTTTATTTTAACCGGGTCAAAACCTTAAACGAGTTTTTACCATTCTGACCAGGTCAGAATTTTAAAGGCTGTCACTTGTTTTTTAGGAGATGACCGGGCTCCTGCGAAGTGGCAAAGTCAGACCCTTAAGCATGGTTTTATCATTCTGACCGGGTCACAACATGAAGAAAAGAAACTTTTTTCCCAAACGACCGAAGGTCGTTTTACGAGCGAAGGTCGTTTTACGACCGAAGGTCGTTTTACGAGCGAAGGTCGTTTTACGAGCGAAGGTCGTTTTACGAGCGAAGGTCGTTTTACGACCGAAGGTCGTTTTACGACCGAAGGTCGTTTTGTGACCAGGTCAGAAAATAAAAGGCTATAACATGTTTTTACGATGTGGCAAACATGGAGAATAGTTTTAATTTTAACCGGGTCAAAACCTTAAACGAGTTTTTACCATTCTGACCAGGTCAGAATTTTAAAGGCTGTCACTTGTTTTTTTGGAGATGACCGAACTTCTGCGAAGTGACCGGGGCAGACCCTTAAGCATGATTTTTTAATTCTGACCGGGTCACAAAATGAAAGAGTAGTTTTCTTTTTAGACCGGGTCAAAACTTTAAACGAGGTTTTTCCATTTTGACCGGGTCAGAATTTTAAAGGCTATCACTTGCTTTTTTGTAAAACGACCAAAGGTCGTTTTACGACCGAAAGTCGTTTTACGACCAAAAATCATTTTATGACAAGGTCATTATCAGACCTGATCAAAACATGAAAAAGAGTTTTAACTACAGACCGGGGCAGACCCTTAAACGAGTTTTTTCCGAAATGACGAAGGTCATTTTTTGACCGGGTCAGAAAACACAAGGCTTTCACTTGTTTTTGCAAAAATATAATCCCACCTCACTTCACTTAATCCCCCCCAAACCCAACCACACCCCCCACACAAAAAAAGCCCCCACCAAAAAGGCAGGAACTCTATTTGCGTACTCACCCCTTGACGGGAACTTTGAAACACTACAAATTAAACCCACTATCCCTCAACGCCCCCTTCAAATTCTCCAGATCCCGTTTGAGGGCGGGGTCTGTGGACATTTGCTCGGTTATCTTTTTGCAGGCGTGGATAACGGTGGAATGGTTACGGTTGCCGAAGAAATCCCCTATGGCGGGCAGGGAAAGACCGGTCAGCTCCCGGGTCAAATACATGGCGGCTTGACGGGCGAGGGCGATGTTGCTGGTGCGCTTGTCGGAGAGTATATCGGTGTAGCTCACGGAAAAGCGCTTACTTACGGCGTTTATTATCATCTCCGGGGAAACGGGGCGCTCCCGGGCAACGATGATGTCCCTGAAGGCCTCCTTGATTTCCTCCAACGAAAGGGAACTCTTGCCGCTAAGCTCCGCCAAGGCCCTCATGCGGGAAAGTGCCCCCTCCAACTCCCTGATGTTGCTGCCCAAATGCTCAGCCATGTAGTCAACTATATCGTCGGGTATGTCGAAATCGTTGTCCTTGGCCTTCTGACGCAGTATTGCACAGCGGGTTTCGTAGTCGGGTATGCCGATGTCGCAGATAAGACCCTGTTCAAAGCGGGTTTTGAGCCTGTCCGCCAAAAACGGTATCTCCTTGGGGGTCTTGTCGCAGGTTATGACGATCTGCTTGCCCGCGTTGTAAAGCTCGTTGAAGGTGTGGAAGAATTCCTCCTGGGTGCCTTCCTTGTTGGATAAAAATTGGATGTCGTCTATCAAGAGCATATCCACGGTGCGGTATTTCGCGCGGAATTTAATGTTGGTTTCCTGACGGATCGCTTCGATGAACTCGTTGGTGAACTTCTCGCTGGTGACGAAAACCACCTTCATGAAGGGTTTTTCCTTCAGGACATATTGGGCCATGGCCTGCATGAGGTGGGTCTTGCCGAGGCCGACCCCTCCGTAGATGAAAAGGGGGTTATACCTTTTGCCCGGTTCCTTTGCGACGGCTTCGGAGGCGGCGTGGGCGAGGCGGTTGTTGGAGCCGACCACAAAGGTTTCGAAGGTATACTTTGGGTTGAAAACGAGGGGCACGGAGGCGGTCAGCTCCCCGGAGACCACTGAGGAGGAGATCAGGGCGAACTCGGAATCCTCCACAATGTACTTGACATTGAGGTTCGTGCCTTCGTTGGCGTATCTGACCGCTTTTCTCACCAACACATCGTACAAATTGACGGTGACTTTGCGCTTATAGTCCTCATCGAATTTAATAACAATGCTCTGGTCGTCCAAATAGACCGGTTTGACCGAGCTGATATACTCATTATAGACCATGGGGCTGAGTTCTTCCCTGAGATACTCGGCGGCTCCCTCCCATATTCTGTACATATCGTTCATGACTTCCCCCGCAACTATCGACATTTCCCTTTCCCCCCGTCCTGCCCGCTGACCTTGCAAAAACGGCTTGAACAAGGGAATAAAAAAGGCAAGTTCACTTCGGCTGCCAATACTTGCCCATTATAATGCCCATAGCTCTTTTTGTTTGACTATATTTTAACAGCTTTTGGGGGAGTTATCAACAGGGTTTGGGAATTAGGGGGGAAGTTCTTTTTGGGGTTGTATTCAAGATTGGGG
>JAAYHF010000008.1 GCA_012727485.1 Eubacteriaceae bacterium | reverse complement strand
GGGTTGCTTACGCCTATGATTTAAGGATTTTTTTCTATTATTTAAAAAATCACAACGATAAATTCATCGCCAGATTAAGCGAAACAGATTTTGAAGCAAAGGATTTGGATTTAATAAAAGCCAAGGATATTGAAAAATTTTCCGAATATCTTTCCTATTATGAATTACCCGATTACCGCAATCCCGAAAAGCTAATCGTCTACTCCAATTCATCAAAGGGCAAATCCCGAAAACTTTCGACTTTGCGCTCCTTTTATAAATATTATTATAAAAGAGAGATTATCATAACAAATCCCACCGCCCTGGTCGATTTGCCGAAGCTCCACGAAAAGCCCATTGTGAGATTGGATGTCAATGAAGTCGCGGATCTTTTGGACGCGGTGGAGGACGGGGAAAAGCTCAGTGGCTCCCAAAAGAAATACCACGCCAAGACCTATCCGAGGGATGTCGCCCTCATCGCCCTTATGCTCGGTACGGGAATCAGAATAAGCGAATGTGCGGGACTGAATATATCCGATTTTGATTTTGAGGACGGCAGTTTTGTCGTAACGAGAAAAGGGGGCGATCGCAGTATTTTATTTTTACCGGAGGAAGTAAAGGAGATATTAGAGGATTATCTGAAGGAATACAGGCTTAAGATAAAAGCCCTATCCGCCAAGGACGCGGACGCGCTGTTCCTTTCCCTTCAAAAGAAAAGAATGGGAGTGAGCAGTATAGAGAAAATGGTAAAGAAATATACAAAGGGTGTTGTTCCGCTTAAAAACATATCTCCCCATAAATTCCGCAGTACCTTCGGAACAAATCTCTATGCCCAAACCGGGGATATATATCTTGTGGCTGACATATTGGGACATAAGGACGTGAATACCACAAGAAAGCATTATGCCGCCACGGAAGAAAACAGGCGCAGAGATGCGGCCAAGGAAGTTAAGTTAAGGAAAGAATAAGCCTAATAAATCGGCAATAATAAGGATTGCCCGGCATAAATTGCGCTGCTTTCCATTTGGTTTAATTTCTTTATTTCATAGATAACCTTCGGAAGTCTTGTGCCGTTGGGGCAAATATCCTCGGCGAGGGCCCAGAGAGTGTCCCCGTCCCTGACGATATATTCACGGGTAAAGGTTTCATTCAATCCCTTCACCGCCTTAAAGGGAATTCCCAAAAGACAAAGGAAAACCAACGCCAAGGCTACCGCCGAAATAAACTTCCTCAGACCGGAAAGGGCGCTTCTCTTAAATCTCAATTTCTTCTTCGAACATTTCTTCATATCTACCTCATTGCTTCGAACATTTGTTTAGTACAAGTGTACGGCATAAAATAAAATTTGTCAATACTTTAGAACAAATATTTGACTTAATGGCTAAACTCATGTATAATCGTTTCATGAAGAAGAAAGGCGAATCCCATGTACGATGATTTAACCGGAGTTCAGATACAAATTCTCGAATATCTTAAAAGCGAAAAAAAGATACACAGCTACTCGCCCTCCGTGCGCGAGATATGCGGTGCGGTGGGTTTGAAATCCACCTCCTCCGTGCAGTATCAGTTAAATAACTTAGAGCAAAAAGGATATATCCGCAGAAATCCCCTGAAGCCCAGAACGATAGAGATTATCGAGAAAAACAACACGATAAACGAAATGGATATGGTAACCGTGCCCATCATCGGCAAGGTCGCCGCCGGAACTCCCATTTTGGCAGTTGAAAATTATGAAGATTATTTTCCCCTGCCCGCTTCATTTGTGGGTAACGCCGAATGTTTTATGCTTCTTGTTCAAGGAAGCAGTATGATAAATGCGGGCATCTTGGATGGGGATTATGTGATAGTCCGCCACCAGAATGTGGCTCAAAACGGCGAGATAGTAGTTGCGATGATAGAGGACGAAGCCACAGTCAAAACCTTCTATCATGAAGAAAACGCCATTCGCCTTCAACCCGAAAACCCGATGATGGCGCCGATATATTCCAAGAGCGTAACCATTTTGGGTAAGGTGATCGGGGTTATCAGGAGAATGTGATAAAAATCGGAAAATCATACGGAATGATGATAAAAACAAAACAGGTTTCCCTCCCAAGGCGGGAAACCTGTTTTGTTTTTATGTAATATTCGCTCATGTCGTTATATCTTTTTAGTGCGTTTTTCCGAGCCGATTAATAATTCTTCAGCGCCCTACAAGCCGGATTACACTTCCCGCATTTCCTGCAGGGAGGCTTCTTATCCCTGTAGGATAACTTGATATAGTTGCATTTGGGAACGCCTTCGTTTTCTATCGCTTCACAGCGCAGTTTGAGCAGCTTTTTCGCAAATTCTTCTTTTCTTATGCTGTCGGGCGAAAGTTTTATGTTTGTCACGGAGCATTTTCCTTCAATGCACCTCGGGCAGTTATTGGGGGTAATTTGGGGTAAGGCGATGCTTTTCATATCGCTGAAATCCCCGTTTATCAGCTCATGGAAAAAGCTGTCAAATTGCGTGAAAATCAGAATGGATCGAATAAGCTCACCATCACATTGAAGCGTGCCGACCCGTTTTCCCTTATGGGTCAATTTGCCGCCGCTTAAACCTATCTTTTCCCGCTTCAAGTATTCCTTTAAATCGGAAACAGTATTTATCATCGTTTATTCCCTTTATCAACCACTCCCCTGCCCCGCCCCATCACAGCAATTCCATGGCGCACACGGCGTTATAAAGCGCAATTTTCGTATGCTCATAGGTCAGTCCGCCCTGTTGGTAAACGATATAGGGCTCTTTCATCGGGGAATCGGCGCTCAGCTCTATCGAAGAACCTTGTATAAAGTTGCCCGCCGCCATGATGATTTGATCCTCATATCCGGGCATATCCCAGGGTTCGGGGGAAACATAGGAATCCACGGGGGAAGAAAACTGCACAGCCTTGCAATAGTCAATAACCTTCTGTCTGTCGCCCAAAACCACGGCCTGAATAATATCTCCGCGGTTGTCGTCGTATGAGGGGAAAACCTTAAAACCGAGCTTTGAAAAGACCTTTGCGGTCAGCATTGCCCCCTTAACAGCCCCCGAAACCACAGAGGGGGCCATGAACATTCCCTGCATATAGGAACGGGTCGTGCCGGCGGGAATTGCGCCCACCTCGAAGGCGATGGAAGGAACGGTGAGTCTGGAGGCGATAAGGGAAACAAGGTCACTGCGCCCGACGACATAACCCCCGCTTAAGGCGATTCCCCCGCCGGGGTTTTTGATCAAAGAGCCTGCCGCCAGGTCTGCCCCCGCATCGCAGGGTTCTTCTTTTTCGAGAAATTCTCCGTAGCAGTTATCCACCATAACAATAATATCCGGCCTTATTTTTTTCACAGCCTTTACCGCTGAGCGAATTTCGCTTATGGAAAGGGCGTTTCTTGAGGAATAACCGGTGGCTCTTTGCAAATAAGCCATGCGGGTGTTTTCGTCTATGCTTTCCTTGAAGCCCTCAATATCAATGACATTGTTTTCCTTAAGTTCCAGCTGTTTGTAACCGATTCCGTATTCCTTGAGAGTACCCATTCCCAAACAGGTGTCAGTTACTCCGATGTTTGAATAAATGGTGTCGTAGGGCTGACCCGTCAGAGAAATAAAGCTGTCCCCGGGGCGAAGCACTCCGTAAAGACAGAGTGAAACCGCATGGGTTCCCGCGACTATCTGGGGGCGCACCAATGCGCTTTCCGATCCGAATACATCAGCGAAAATCTTTTCTGCGGTATCCCTTCCGTCGTCGTTGTAGCCGTAACCCGTGGAGCCGGAAAAATGCCTTTCCGCCAGACGATGATATTGCATGGCGGTGAGTACCTTATTTTGGTTGTAAAGGGCTATTTCATCTCTTTTGGCGTATAATTCGACCATTTCGGCTTCGCATTTTTCAATAAAATCGAAAACCTTTTTATTATCAAACATTTTCCCCTCCGTATATTATCTCGGCTATTTGCTCGCAGGAAAGTCGGGTGGCGTCTATCCATTTTATGTTTTTATCGGCGTTAAACCAGGTATACTGCCTTTTGGCGTAGTTGCGGCTTCGCTTTTTTATCAGTTCTATGGCATCATCAAAGCTTATTTCGTTTTCTATGGCGCTTATTATTTCCTTGTAGCCTATGGCTTTAAAGGCATTTAAATCTCTGTTGTTATATTCGCCGTAAAGCGATCTAACCTCATCTATCAGCCCTTCTTCGACCATTCTATCCACCCTCTTGTTTATGCGCTCATACAAAACAGCCCTGTCCACATAAAGCCCGTAATAATCGGTATTGACATGGCGCATAACCTTCTCACAGGCCGCTTGGCTCATTTTCTTGCCGGTTTCGTGATTAAATTCAATGGCGCGCATCACCCTTTTGACATTGTTTCGGTGGGTCTTGGCGGCATATTCCGGGTCTATTTCGATCAGTTTGTCGTAAAGGGCATCCGCCCCCCTTTCTTCGACAAATTTCATCAGATATTCGCGATAATTGCGGTCCGAATTCTCTTTTGAGAATTCATAATTTCTATATATGATACTGTCCAAATAAAGCCCACTGCCGCCGGTTACGATGCAAACCTCCCCTTTAATTGATGCGATGTATTCGCAGGAGCGCTTGGCATATTCGTAAACGTTCACCGGGCAGGTTATCTCATATTCGTTTATCATATAATGCTTTACAACCTCCAGCATCTCCCGGGGAGGCTTGGAAGTGCCTATGTCAAGCTTTTTGTAAGACTGAAAACAATCCGCGGAAACAATACTCGCCTTGTACATTTCGGCTAAGGCATAAGCCGCATCGGTTTTCCCCGAAGCGGTGGGGCCTGCTATTGCAATCAATTTCCCCTGAAAACTCATTTTATCCTTTCAAAAACCCTCATAAAGTATTTCTCATCAATCTTGCCGAGAATGGGTCTGCCGTGGGGACAGGTGAAGGGCATATCGGTTTCGTAAAGCGCCCTCAGCAGGGCCCGACTTTGGTCGGCGCTGATATTTTCCCTTCCCCTTACCGCATCGTGACAGGCCCTTTTAATCAGCAGTTCATTGCGGTTTCTCATGTCCTGTGCGCTTTTAAGCTCGGTGAGTTGCTCTATCAGCTCCTCTATCAAAGGTGTAACTGATCTGTCGGAAAGATAGGCGGGTATGCTTCTTACGGATATGTAATTCCCTCCGAAATCCTCAACAGAAAAACCTATCTCATCGAATAGAGCAATGTTTTCCATTGCAAGCGAATGTTGCGATGCGGAAAGCTCCGTCACCTGGGGCAAAAGCAATTCCTGCTTTACTATGGAGCGCTCATTGAAGGCTTTTAGGTATTTATCGTAAAGCACCCTCTCATGGGCCGCATGGGTATCCATGGCGTAAAGTTCATCGCCGCATTCGATCAAAGCGTAAAGTCCGAAGGCGTTTCCGATCACCTCCATATTCGATAACTTTAAAAGAATTGATTTATCGATCAGCGGACTGCTTACCTGCCCATTGCTCACCGCCGTTTCGGATACGGCTCCGTCACTTTCGCCCTCGCTGATCGGCTTATTTACGACAACATCAGAAATTTCCCTCGGGCGGGTCGAAATATTGTCCGGCAGATATTCCTTTGCCGCTTCGAAAACCAGCGGCTGATAATTCGAATCGGGGGTTTCTCGAATGGGTTTTTCGGGCAGGGCGGGCTGTTTGATCACAAATTGCTCCCGCAGTGAGTTTCTTAAGCCCTGCTTAATCAGCATGGTGATAAGGGATTCGTTTAAAAGCCTTATGCTTGTTTTTGCGGGGTGGATATTCACATCCGTCATTTCGAAGGGCAGGGTAACGAACAAAATAAAATCAGCGCCCCTCCTGCCGTACAACTCGTTATAAACGGTTTCCACGGCCTTTGAAATCTGCTCGCATTCCACATATCTGCCGTTTAAAATGGTTATTTGCCGAGAGCTTTTTTCCTTCAAAAATGCGGGGGAGCTTATCAAACCCTTCACATAAAGCGGAGAATCGGAAAACTGAATTTCCATCATTCCCGAAACCGTTCCCCTTCCCATTATGCAAGCGCAGGTATTTTTGATGTTCCCGTCGCCGGGGGTCGAAAAGACGGTTTTGCTATTGCAATTCAGTTCAAAGGCAATGTCCGTCCTGCTCAGGGCTATCTTTCCCGCAATATCCGTTACCGCTTCGGTCTGCCGCGAATCCGAACTTAAATGTTTTAATCTGGCGGGAAGATTGTAAAAAAGATCCGACGCCTCTATTGTGGTGCCCACATTGCAGGCCACCGATTTTTGGGAGATAATCTCGTTGGCAATGACCTCACAGGTGAAACCGGTTTCGTCTTTTTCGGTGCGGGTGGTAAGTTTTATTTTGGATACATAGGAAATGCTCGCCAGCGCCTCCCCCCTGAAGCCCAAAGAGGAGATGGAAGATATATCGTCCTTTATTTTGCTTGTGGCGCTTCGCATAAAGACCTTCGGCAGATCGTCCTTCATAATTCCGGTGCCGTTATCGGCTACTTTAATCAATTTTTTGCCGCCTTCAAGGGTCGTCACCTTTATAACGGTGCTTTTCGCATCTATGGAATTTTCCAGCATTTCCTTTACGACAGAGGCGGGGCTTGTCACCACCTCCC
>JAAYHF010000049.1 GCA_012727485.1 Eubacteriaceae bacterium | reverse complement strand
TGCGGGGAAATTGCCACCCTTCGTTGAGCAAATCCGTTTAGCTTGTCATGGTCTTGTTATCCGCCGTTCCTTCCAAATCCCCTCGAAGTTGCGCCGCCTTGCGGAAAATTGCCCCCCCTCGTTGAGCATTCCGTTTTATCTTTTAAGCATCGGTCACATATCAAAAAGTGTTTACGAGTTGCCGAAGCGCAGTCCCTCCCGCCGTACTTGCTTTAAGAGAAACCCCGCAGAAACTTTTACCCCCGAAGCCCCGGGAATGACCGTCATAAACCCTCTAATCCCTTGTCAGTCCTTTTATATCCACTGCTTCGCCTTAAAAACCTAACTTTGGAAACCGCCGATATTTATTTTCAAGGGAAAGAGCCGCTTTTACCCTGTCGGTTTTCGTTGATTGCCGCCGCTGTGTATAAGCCGCTGTTTTAGCTTGTTATGGGCTTGTTAGCCGCCGTTCCCTCCCGAACCCCCCGAAGTTGCGCTACCTTGCGGGGAAATTGCCACCCTTCGTTGAGCAAATCCGTTTAGCTTGTCATGGTCTTGTTATCCGCCGTTCCTTCCAAATCCCCTCGAAGTTGCGCCGCCTTGCGGAAAATTGCCCCCCTCGTTGAGCATTCCGTTCTATCTTTTAAGCATCGGTCACATATCAAAAAGTGTTTACGGATTGCCGAAGCGCAATTCCTCCCGCCGTACTTGCTTTAAGAGAAGCCCCGCAGAAACCTATCCCCCCGAAGCCCCGGGAATGACTGCCGTAAACCCTCTAAACCTTTACAGTCCTTATATTCCCGCCGTTTCGCCTTAAAAACCTAACTTCGGGAAACCGCCGATATTTTTTCACAAGGGAAAGATCCGCTTTTACCCTGTCGGTTTTCGTTGATTGCCGCCGCTGTGTACAAGTTGCTGTTTTAGCTTGTTATAGGCTTGTTAGCCGCCGTTCGCCTTGAAGCCGCCAGAGTTTGCGCTACTGTGCGGGGAAATTGCCCCCTTCGTTGAGCATTCCGTCTTAGCTTTAAGCATAGGCAACATATCAAAAAGTGTTTACAGGCTATCAAACGCAGTTCTTCCCGCCATACTTGCTTTAAGAGAAACCCCGCAGAAGCCTATCCCCCCGAAGCCCCGGGAATGACCGTCATAAACCCTCTAAACCCTTTGCAATCCTTATATTCCCGCCGCTTCGCTTTATCGCCTTAAAAACCTAACTTCGGGAAACCGCCGATATTTATTCACAAGGGAAAGAGCCGCTTTTACCTTGTCGGTTTTCGTTGATTGCCGCCGCTGTGTACAAGCCGCTGTTTTAGCTTGTTATGGGTTTGTTAGCCGCCGTTCCCTCCGAAACCCCCCCGAAGTTGCGCCGCCTTGCGTGAAATTGCCCCCTTCGTTGAGCATTCCGTCTTAGCTTTTAACATCGGTCACATATCAAAACAGTCTTCACGGATTGCCGAAGCGCAGTCCCTCCCGCCATACTTACTTTAAGAGAAGCCCCGTAGCAATTTACACCCCGAACCACCCGAGTTTGCACTACTGCGCAGGAAAATTACTCACCTCGTTGAGCAGATCCATCTTAGCTTCATAGTATTCCGGCGACATATCGAGATAATGCTTATGGGGATTGTCGAAACGCTGTTCTTCCTGCCAGACCTCCGAATCGAGCTGATACTTCACATAATCCCTTATCTCCCCGAGACTTTTCGCCGGGCTGACCCTTTTGCCGCCCTCGACCACCTTCTTTTGCAAAGCCACCGCCCTGCAATTCTCGAAATAGCGGTTTTTCCAAGGCTTTTCCGGATCCATGTATCTGTAAGGCTCGGACATATCCACCTTCTCATCCCAGAAGGTTATCAAATCCGCCAGGGACTGCCCCGCCTCGTCGTAGATGCGATAAACCTGCTTTCTTCCGGGGTTGGTTATCTTTTCCACATTCTCTGAAACCTTGATACGAGGCTGAAAACTTCCATTCGAAGTATTAATACCCCCTTCGGTCGTCTCCTTAACTGCGGCTATTTTATATACTCCGCCGAGAACGGGGTCGGTTTTGGAGGTGATGAGCCGCTCGCCCACTCCGAAGCTGTCTATAACCGAGCTTTGCTGTAATATGGAGGTGATGAGAAATTCGTCCAAACTGTTGGATACGATGATCTTGCAGTCCGTCAGCCCCGCCTCGTCCAACATGGTGCGGATATTTTTGGATAGGTAAGCCAGATCCCCGCTGTCTATCCTCACCCCCTTAAGGCGCTTGCCCATTGGCTCAAGCACTTCCTTGGCCGTTCTTATGGCGTTGGGCACTCCCGAACGCAGTACGTTATAGGTATCTATCAAAAGCACCGTCGCATCGGGGTAGTTCACGGCGTAGTTCTTGAAGGCTTCAAATTCGTCCTTGTAATACATCACCCAGCTGTGGGCCATCGTTCCCGAAACGGGTATGCCGAACATCTGCCCCGCAAGCACCGTGGCTGTGGAGGAAACCCCGCCGATATAAGCCGCCCTCGCCCCGTAGACCGCCGCATCTATGTTATGGGCCCTTCTTGCGCCGAAATCCGAAACCGCCCGCCCCTGAGCCGCCCTGACTATCCGCCTTGCCTTGGTGGCGATGAGGGATTGGTGGTTGAATTGGGCAAGCAGAGCCGTTTCGATGAGTTGGGCGTCCACAAGGGAGGCCACCACGGTTATGACAGGCTCGTAGGGGTACATCACCGTACCCTCGTCGAAGGAGTAAATATCCCCGGTGAAGCGATAGTCCTTGAGATAATCGAGGAAGCCCTCGCTGAAAAGGTTCAAGCCCTTGAGATAGGCTATATCCTCGGCGGTAAAATGCAGATTTTCCACATATTCGATGATTTGCTCCAACCCCGCAAAAATTGCGAAACCGCCCTTATCCGGGTTACTGCGATAAAAGACATCGAAAACCACCCGAGCGTCCTTGTCGCGGTCTGCGAAATAACCGTTTGCCATGGTCATTTCGTAGAGATCCATCATCATTGAAATATTTCTTTCGCTGTATTGGGTTTTCATTTATACCACCGCTATCTGACAACTTGCCATAACTTCCAGCGCCGCGTCGTGCTTTTCGGGGGTCACTCCGGCGCAGCAATCCCTATGCACGAAAATCGGCGCTTCGGGTATGGCCGCCTTTATAAGCAGGGCATTTGATACCACGCATATATCGGTGCATACCCCGCAAAGGTGTATCTCGCCCACCTTGCCCGCCTCGTAAAGCGAAAGCATATCCTCCGCAAGCTTGCGACTGCCGAAGGTGTATTTCTCATATACCAAGGAGGATCTTTTAAGGCGTATCTCGTCCAAGGGCTTTGAGATCTCCCAACCCGGGGTGTCCTTTATACAGTGAACCACGGGCAGATTTTTCCCCTCCGAGGTTTCGAGATAATCCTCAAAATGGGTGTCCCGGGTGAAAATGAGCTTGCCCTCGAAATCCTCCGCAAGCGCGACCGCTTTCCCAAGCGCCTCCCGTGCCTGCCCACTCCCCAAATCGCCGTCAATAAAATCATTCTGCATATCCACCACTATAAGATAGTTTTCCTTCATTTTTCCCTCCCGATGCTTATTAAATCTATTATAACCGTAGGGAGGGTTTAGTCAAGCAAGGGAACCAAAAGTTCACGCCGTTGGCGTGAACTTTGTAAATTCGACGAAGTCGAATTTTATACTTAATAAGCTGAACAAAAGTTCACGCCAAAGGCGTGAACTTTCAAAATTCACCGCAGGTGAATTTTTGCAAAAGTGAATTTTTGAGAAGTTAAAATTTTGAGAAAGCGGATTTTTTCGTTTTCGAAATACCGTTGAGGGTTTTACGGTGTGACATGGTCATAAAGTAAAAAACTCTGCGGTTTGTCGTTCTGATATGGTAAAAGTTCACGCCACAGGCGTGAACTTTGAAAATTCGCCAAAGGCGAATTTTTACGCCGCCGCTTCTTCCCCGCACATTATTAATTAGGGCAAATTCGACAAAGTCGAATTTGAACCGCAACTATTCACTATTCACTATTCATCATTCACTGTCTAAAAATTCGGCAAAGCCGAATTTTTAGACTTGCAACACACTAATCATATTCCTATAAAGATTAGCCTCCTCCCGCCTCAAATCGATCTCCCCGCCGAGAAGGGCCCAATCCATCACTATGGAAAAGAGGAAGCGGGTTATCACCTCGGTGTAAAAGGGAATATTGATCGTGGGGCGAAAAAGACCTTCTTTGATGCCTATGGAGAGAAGCTCCGAGAAAACCCTTGTGTTTATGTCTATCTTGCGCATCAAGCGGCTTTTTTCGGAATTGAGCATGGCCTTGTAATAGTTGCGGAAAATATTGATGTCGTCTATGGTGCAGTTTTGGGAATACCACATGATAGCTTCGTGGAAGCGCTTTTGCAGGGGCATATCCGCCGTGTTCATGATGTCCTCGAAGAATTTATTCTGTATCGCCCGATATTGCTGAATGCAAATGTCGTATTTCGAATCGAAATGGTGATAAAAGGCCCCCTTGGTCACTCCCGCGGCGGCGCATATCTCGTTCACGGAAACCTGCTCAAAGCTCTTTTCGTTGAAAAGCTTCTTCGCACATTCCATTAAAAGCTGTTTTGTTTCGTTGGTTTTATTTGCAGGGTTCATCAGTTTTCGTTCTCTCCCCTTATCTTTGCGGAAACCACTTCTCCCCCCTTTATTTCAAGTATGCCGTAGCTCGCCCCGTTGGAGCGCTTTTTGCCGTTTGCGGTGCCGGGGTTGAACAAAAGTATTCCCCCCTTGGAGGTGACAAGGCTTTGGTGGGTATGCCCGAAGACGGCGCAGGCCGCCCCCCTTTGGCTCGCCCGGGCGTAAAGCTCGTCGTTGGTGTATTTCACCGAATATTCATGCCCATGGCAAAGCAAAAGGCGCACCCCCTCGAATTCCAAGAGCAGTTCCTCGTCGAAGGGGTCGTCCCTGTCGCAGTTGCCCTTCACCCTGTATATTTCAAGCCCCCTGCCGTAAAAGCGGTTCATATCCCGGGCATAATCCCCGGCGTGGAGTATTGCGGTTATATCCGGGTGGTTTTCAATGGCCTTTTTTATCAGGGAAGTGTCGGAGTGGCTGTCCGAGAAAATCAGAAGCTTCATCAATCGTCCTCCCCGACGAATTCCAAAATATAGGGCAAAAGCTTCTTAAAGGCGGCGTTTCTATGGGAAAGACCGTTTTTTTGCTCCTCGCTCATTTGGGCGTAGGTCAGCCCGGTGGTTTTTTCCCTGAATATCGGGTCGTAGCCGAAGCCCCCCTCCCCGATGGGTTTTTCGGTTATCTCCCCCTCGGTTCTCGCCTCGGCGGTCATCTCCCCCTTCTCGCAGACCAAAGCGGCGCAGCAGGCGAAATGCGCCCCCCGCCGTTCTTGGGGTACCCCCTCCATTTCGCTGAGGAGCTTTTTAACATTGTCCTCGTAGCCTCCCCCGGAATATCTGGCGGAGTGGATCCCCGGCCGCCCCGAAAGCGCATCGGTGAAAAGCCCGGTGTCGTCCGCCATGGCCGCCATGCCGCTCAGCTCATGGGCCGTCCTCGCCTTTATCAGGGCGTTTTCCTTTAAGGTATTGCCGTTTTCCTCTATCGGCTCGTTTATCCCCAAATCCTTAAGCGATAAAATGATAAAAGAAGGGAGGATCTCTTTAAGCTCCCTGAGCTTGTCCGCATTATGGGTGGCAAAGACGATGGTCTTCATTTTTTATAGCCCACCGTTTCCTTTTGTATCCTGATTATCTCCCCTATGCCCTTTGCGGCCATTTCCATTAAGGCGCTCATCTCCCCTGGGGTGACGGTGCGCCCCTCGCCGGTGGCTTGAAGCTCGACAAATTCCCCCGCATCTGTCATCACCACATTCATATCCGCCTGCGCCCTGCTGTCCTCATGATAGCAAAGATCCAATAAAAGTTCGTCGTCCACTATTCCCACGGAAACCGCCGCCACGAAATGGATCATCGGGTCTTTGCGGAGGTGTTTTTCCGCCAAAAGAGTGCCCACCGCATCGTAGAGGGCGATGAAACTGCCTGTTATTGAGGCCACCCTCGTGCCGCCGTCCGCCTGAATGACATCGCAGTCTATCCAAACAGTCCTCTCCCCCAGAGCCTTCAGATCCACCGCCGCCCTCAGACTTCTGCCTATGAGCCGCTGTATTTCGGCGCTTCGGGAATCCAGCTTGAGCTTATCTATATCCCGCTGTTTGCGGGTGGCGTTGGCGGCGGGGAGCATGGCGTATTGGGCGCTGACCCAGCCCTGCCCCGAACCCTTAAGGAAGGGGGGGACCTTTTCTTCCACCATGGCGGTGCATATGACCTTGGTGTCTCCGAATTCTATCAAAACGCTTCCCTGGGGATATTTCAAATAATCTCTTATTATTTTGATCTGCCTTAATTCATCGTTGGCTTCTCTGCCGTCGTATCTCATAGCTTTTCCTCCAAAATTTTAAATATGGCCTGACCGTTGTGGCGAACGACCCCCTCCGTTATCAGGGCTATGTCCCCCGCAATGAGGCAGTAACGCTTCCTTTGCTCATCGGTGAAATAGGGCTTTATTATGTCCGCCTTCTTTTTGCGGTAGCGGTCGATTATTTCCCCGGGAATTACGGAGGTGCTGTATAAAACGGTATCGACTATATTATAACCCCCGCTGTGGCGCTCCAGAGCATCCAGCAGATCGCTGGTTTTATAACCGTCCGTTTCCCCCGGCTCGCTCATGATATTCGGCAGATATACCTTTCGGGCGCAGCTTTTTTCTATCGCCTCGCAAAGCCCTTCCACCGCCAAATTCGGGATCAGGGAGGTGTAAAGACTGCCGGGGCTGAAAATTATCAGATCCGCCTCGATGACCGCCTTTATGCAGTCCCCGTTAAGCTTGGCATTTTCGGGGATAAGGCTTATTTTATCAATGGCGGTTTTATGGCGCAGGGCGTAGCTCGCAAGGGCGCTTTCCCCGGTGACGCTCTTGCCGTCCTTATAGGTGGCCTTAAGATTGACAAATTCCTCGGTGACGGGGATAACGCTCCCTCGGCAGGCCATAATGCGGCTTATCTCCTTTATCGCCTGCTTGTAACTGCCCGTCAGCTCGTAAAGGGCGGTGAGTATAATATTGCCCAAATTCTGCTTTTTTAAAAAGCCCTGGGTGAAGCGCTTATCCATCAGCTTGGCGGTGAGGGAATCCTCCTCGGAGAGGGCCACAAGGCAGTTTCTTATATCCCCGGGGGGGATCGTGCCGAAATCCCGCCTTATCACCCCGCTGCTGCCCCCGTCGTCGCCTACGCTCACTATCACCGAAATATCCGGGCCTATTTCCTTTAAGCTTTTGAGAAGAACCGAATTGCCCGTTCCCCCACCTATCAAGGTTATTTTCTTATCCGATAAATCAAACATCAATTTTCCTTTTCTATATCCCTGTGGCTCAATACCACATATACTTCGTCTCCGGAGAGCATTTCGCTCAATTTTGCGGCTATCGCCACGCTTCTGTGCCGTCCCCCGGTGCAACCCACCCCGATTATGAGCTGACTTTTACCGTCCTTTTCGTAATAAGGAAGAAGGTAGGTTATCATATCAAAGGCCATGGATAGGAATTTTTCCGTTTCCTCCCTTTGGGTCACATAGGCGGCCACCCTCTCGTCCAGCCCGCTGAAATGCCGCAGATCCTCCTCATGGAAGGGGTTCGGGGCGAATCTCACATCAAAGACGATGTCCGCATCCTTGGGAAGGGTATATTTAAAGCCGAAGGAAATTATATTCACGATAAAGCGGCGGGAATCCCCCCTTGCGCCCTCGTAAATGTGAAGCACCTTTCGGCGGAATTGGGCGTCGGTGGTCTCCGAGGTGTCTATATAATAATCCGCCATATCCTTCAGGGGGGAAAGCATCGCCCTTTCCCGGCGTATGGTTTCCTGCACATTCTCATCGCCCTCCATTAAAATATGGCGGCGGCGGTTCAGCTTGTAGCGGGAAATCAGCGCTTCGTCGTTGGCGTCCACATAAAGCATGGTAAACAAAAATTCTTCGGAGTTCTTAAGGTAATCAATGGCTTCGTAAAGCTCCGAAAAATAGCTTTCCGCCCTCATGTCTATTACAAAGGCGGCGTTTTGGCTCACCCCCGTATCCCGCTGAAGGTTCAAAAAGGATCTTATCAGTGAGGGAGGCATATTGTCTATCACATAATAGTCCATATCTTCAAAGGCCCTCAGGGCGATGGATTTACCCGCCGCCAACATTCCCGTAATCAGCACCACATTCATTTTATTGCCCTCCCCGCCGATTGATGACTTGATTATACATCATGGGGGCAAAAAAACAGCTATATGTTCGCGGTAATCGTCGGGGGAATTAATGTGCGCGGGGGGGGGGGGGTTATTTTATTTTTGGTT
>JAAYHF010000048.1 GCA_012727485.1 Eubacteriaceae bacterium | reverse complement strand
TATTTCTTGCGTTTAAAGCGTTTTCGGAGGGTTTTTACACGGTATGATAAGTTGGATGTGGTGTATGCGGGGTTTATCTATTTCGCGATGGTGGTGGATGTGGTTGTTAGAGTGAACAGGCTCTAAAGTCACTTTGTATAAGTCGAAGGTCTTATCTTTCTGACCCGATCACTTTGTTAAAGTTTATTTTTATCGAGGTTTCCCGCCCACTTTAACTTTCGCTTTATCTTTTTTTGTAAAGCGCAAATTTTTATTCTATAAAATTACGACGGGGATATTTTGTTTCTGTGACCCGGTCATTTTGGAAAAGGACAAATTTGCCGTCATGACATGGTCATCTTGTTAAAAAGCGATTTTATGGATTTATCGGTTTTTACATTATGACCGGGTCATTTCATTAAATAACCGGGGAAAGGATTGGGTGAAGGTTAAAGTAAGAGTTTTCTTTTCTGACCCGGTCATTTTGGTAAAAGAGTAATTGCCATTCTGACCGGGTCACTTTAACAAAACAAAATATCGAATAGATACAGAGTCACACCCTCCCGTTTTGTTTTCGTATCGTTAAACAGTTCTTTCTTATTCGCAAGTTTCCGGCGTTATGTAAAAATATCTGTGCAAATTAAAGAGCCGCATCAATAACAGTGCGGCTTTGCTGAGAACGGGTGTCTTACATGGGTTAGTTTTCCACCTGAACCGATCAGAAACATAACCCCCTCTTTTATCATTCAGGCCGGGTATTAAAAAGCTAAATTTTAAGCTTTACACAATTACATACCAAGCCGCGCTACCTTCCCTTGGTCTGCTCATGACTTTCTCCTTTTCTCGTTTAATCGACAAAATAGTACCCTATTATATAAACCACGCACCTATACGACCGCGCCAATTACCCCTCGCTTAACCATTTTGACCGACTCACAACCGTTAAAATCAAATCCCCCTTACACCCTTCACTTCCCCTCCCCTTCCAACGCACCGCCGCCGCGCCAAAACAAGAGCGCCGATGCTCTCGCACCGGCGCTCCTGCCTTACTTTTTATGTCCTATCTTTTTAGCCTTATTTAATTCTCTTACCCTCGTAAGAGGTGCTGCCCATGTTGGATTCCGCCGCACCGTATATCATGTCGGTTTCGGGAACATACTGACCTTCCATGGTGAGCTTGGTTTCGATTCCGCCGATGGGGGCGACCAATTCGCAGGTGAATTTATTGTCTGCGAATTTGACCGACTGGAAGGGTACCTTTGCTCCGAAAGCATCGCTCGTCCCGGTATAAACTCCGTCTTTTTCCTCAATTTCCCATATCGAAATGTTATCACCATAGGCCGACTTTGTCAAGCATTCCCATTTTCCCGCAAAACTCATTTTAGTTCCTCCTGTTTGTGAGAGTCATCTGCTCTCTTTTTCTGACATAATTATAACATTTATTCACCGAAACGCACCAAAAATATTCTCGAAAACCGCTGTTTTAAGGGAATTCTAACCTGCGGTTAATTTGGTTAATGAATATCCAATGAAAATTATACATTGTCTTGAATTTAACGCTATGTCTGACTTCGCTATTCAAAAATTGATGTCGGGCATAGTCGTTTTGAATGTATTTGTAACAGACATCAAAATTCAAACAAAGATGACAATAAATTGTAAATGTATTATTTGATACATATCATATCTTGAACGGTTAGTTTGCCCTTATTCCTTTTACGAAATTACGAGAGAAACCTTTTGCCTGATTGTATGTAAAATGGAAAACGAACATTAACCGTTTGATAGGATATAGGGTTGATATAAACGGTATAAACGGCGGTGGTTCGGTTGCGGTCTAAAACGGTATGACTTCATCGCCGCCTGCACAAGTTGTGGGGAGAGGCGTTTTGATTTTTAAACGAAGTGACGTGGTGGAACAAGCCAAAGCCTTTGCCAAAAGGCCGGAAAAGCTTAAGAAGGCACTTGGAGCGGGTATGTCGGTTGTAATACTGCCTGAGAAGAACCGTAAAAACGGCGTAGTTACGACAAGTATCTATATAAACTTCGTCATATGGTAGAAAATGCTTTTCTTCGCTTGAAGGGCCTAAGAGGGATCGCGACGAGGTATGCGAAGTATATATCTTCTTATGAGGCGGCTGTTCGGGTTAGGTGTGTCGCAATAGGGGCTTCGGTGTTGGTTTGATTTATTATCGACAGCGTCTAAACAGTTAATGTTATCGGATATAGTCAAGGGATACTTTTTTGTAAAGTGACCCGGTCAGAATTGTAAAAACCGCCAAAATTAAGTTTTTAAGTTTTTCTGTTATCGGAACCTTTTCTCATTGTGACCGGGTCACAGCAAAAAACACTTTACCGTTTTATTACTCAAACCGGGTTAAAATCAAATCCCCTTTACTACTGCCATTGACGAGCCGTTTAACATTATGACCGGGTCAGAAAAGGAAACATTATAAATTCCTCGGCAAGTCGATTTTGCAAAGTGACCGCATCAATAACCTTTGCCAACATTCGATACTGCTATTGTTTTTATAGTGTGTACGGGCTACGCCCGCCACGGCGGACGCGAACGTCTGCGGCTCTGATCTGAGTATTATGCCAAACGGCTGAAAGGCGTTTCCCCCTGCAACCCTCCAATAAAAATAACTGAAATTGCAATAACTCGATAACTCTTTTATTATTCAAGTATAGTAAAATAGAGTTTGCGGGTTCTCGCCCCCCCCTTGCCCCTATGCTATATATCTATAAACACACTTATGCACCTGTCAGAATTGCAAAAACCGCCAAAACTATGTTTTTAAGTTTATCAGTTACCGGAACCTTTTCTCATTGTGACCGGGTCACAGCAAAAAACACTTTACCGTTTTATTATTCAGACCGGGTCAAAAAATCAAATCCCCTTTATCACTGCCATTGACGAGCCGTTTAACATTATGACCTGGCTAAAAAGGAAACATAATAATTTCCTCGGCAAGTCGATTTTACAAAGTAACCGCATCAATAACCTTTGCCAACATTCGATACTGCTATTGTTTTTACTAGTGTGTACGGGCTACGCCCGCCCACGGCGGACGCGAACGTCTGCGACTCTGATCTGACTTTGTATTATGCCGAATGTCTGAAAGGCGTTTCCCCCTGCAACCCTCCAATACTCAATAACTAAAATTGCAATACCTCGATAAACTCTTTGATTATTTAAGTATAGCAAAATAGCGTTTGCGGGTTCTTGCCCCCCTTGCCCCTATGCTATATATCTATAAACACACTTATGACCCGGTCAGAATTGCAAAAACCCTATAATTTGTTTTCAGTTTTTAGTTACCGGGCAACCTTTTCTCGTTGTGACCGGGTCACAGCGAAAAACACTTTACCGTTTTATTATTCAGACCGGGTCTAAAAACCAAATCCCCTTTATCTCTGCCATTGGCGTGGTGTTTAACATTATAGCCGGGTCAGAATCGCAAAACCTGCTATAATTCGCTTTTAGTTTTTCGGTTATGACAGCTCCCTTTTCTCTTCATGACCGGGTCAGGATATTAAAGACTGTCACTTGAATATAAGGTGAACCTCTCCCGCCTTACAAGAAAACCAACCCCAAAAACAAAAATACAACCTCCCAAAGAGATTGTACTTTTGTTTAAGCCAATAATTTATCCTACGCAAAATCTGTCACAAGATTAAGCAAAATCAACCTTTCAACACGCATACCCTCAACCAAACCAACCTAAATCTCACTCTTAAACAACTTCTTAAGCAATTCCCCCGTCTTGGAGTAAAGCAGGCTTGCCAGAAAGACGCTTGCCGCACCCTTGATGAGGTTGAAGGGCAGTGTTATGTAGACGATAAAGGAAGTGAGGGTGTCTGCGTTGGCGTTCACCTTGGTGCCGAAAGCGACGATCGCTTTAAGCTCCATACCGAAGGCCGCGGCGTAGGCGGGTAACAACACATAAAGATTCAAAAGGGAAGCGGTCAAACTCAGACAGACAATACCGACAGCCCCCCCGATTATCGCACCCTTGAGGGTCGGATTCTTCTTGAAGATAAGCCCCGCCGGCACCACAAGGGAGCAACCCATGATGAAGTTGGCCGCCTCACCCACCCCTGCGGTGACCGTACCGTCGATGAGCAGGTTCAAAAGCACCTTTATGGCTTCTATCGCCACCCCCGCTATGGGTCCGAGCAGGTACGAGCCGATGAGTACAACGGCTTCGCTGGCGTCCAATTTGTAAAAAGGCACGAAAAGGGGAAATTTGAGCGTCATTAAAACAGTCGCCAACGCTCCGAGCATTGCAATGGTTACGAATTTCTTTGTGTTTTTCATAATAAAACCTTTCCGGAATCCGCCGGCTTTACAGGGAAAAAAGTGACATTGTCACTCAAATGAAGTCGCCCTCATTGTTTGAAAATATCCTTATATCCAGCTTCTTCCATCCGGACTTCGTCTTTAAGACGTCACCGTCGGTACCGGAAAAACCGGTTCTGCTTTTTCAGCTTGCGGACTTCACCGCCGATCGGGATTTTCACCCTGCCCTGAAGCGAATACATTATAACACCGAGTCGTGTGGGATTCAAGTGATACGGAAAAGTGAAAGGAGAATGCGAAAGTTGATTGAAGGTATTCGCCGAGGGCATATCCCAATAGGCGAAAAGATAAACCCCGGCGTTTTTCGCTCGTCTTTTTAGGGGATACCTCTCTGAAACTTCGATATAAAGAATTGCTTCGGCGCCGCATAAAGAATAGAAAGCTTTTTTTATTCCGATAGGGTCACATGGAGAGGCGGCTTTCCCTATTTTTATTTAGACCCGGTCACTTTGCTAAAACTTAACTCCGAAGGGGATTCTGTTGATAGCGTTTTTTAGGTTTAGCAATAGTGTTGTTTGTGACCCGGTCATAATGGAAATACTCGCCATTGCTCTACTCTTTAAACCCGGTCACTTTGTGAAAAATCACCGAAAAGGTAGAGTCTACCTGTTTAGCTATTTTAATTTTTGACCCGGTCATAATGTAAAAAGCCCTCGCCGATACTCACTCTTTAGACCCGTCACTTCGTTAAAAGTGTGATTATTTTCTTATAGCATCTTTGTTGACTTTTATCCATTAAGACCCGGTCAGTTTGGTAAAAGTCGGGAGTTTTATCATTCCGACATGGTCATATTAATGAAATTATACATTATGCAGGGGCGGGGCTTCTCTGTCGATTTTATCTTATCTGACCCGGTCACTTCGGTAAAAAGCTCTTACATTTCTGACCCGGTCAGCTTATCAAAAAGAGTTTTACTTTTCTGACCCGGTCACTTTAGCAAAGGCTCTTTTCATTTCTGACATGGTCACAATGATAAAAGTAGCTTTCGTTTTTGACCCGGTCACTTTGGCAAAGGCTCTTTTAATTTCTGACCTGGTCACAATGGTAAAAAGTGGCTTTCGATTCTGACCCGGTCACTTTGGCAAAGACTCCTTTAATTTCTGACATGGTCACATTGGTAAAAGTGGCTTTCGATTCTGACCCGGTCATTTAGCAAAAGTTTTTTCACTTCTGACCCGGTCACATTGGTAAAAGCGGCTTCCTTTTCTACCCCAATCTCTTCGCAAAAAGAAACTTGCCCGTTTAATCCCTTTACGGCTTATATCGGTTTGCGTTTCCGACATGACCCCCTCGATAAAAAGCGTCTTACACCTCCGACCCGATCACCTAAGAAAAATCATTTCGGTGAATGGGTTTCGAGTTGCGGTTTTGCTTTATTTTATTTTCTTCTTTATGATGAATTTATTAAAACGCCTTTGCCGCTTTTCCCCCTGTCGGCGGAATTAATAAGCGGCTTTGCGTTATTGTTTTTCGCCCTCGCCGGTTGGAGTGAGCTTTTACAAAGAAAAATCCCCGCCAAGGCGGGGACTTTTCTTGTCGTCGGCGGGGGACTTTTCTTCAATGACGGGGGCTTTCTCTCCGTCGGCAGGGTTTTTTATGTTTTTATTTTATGTATCTCCCGAGCGTATCAAACAAATCCGTCAAATCAATGGGTTTTGATATATGGGCGTTCATACCGGATGACAGGGACTGGGCCACATTTTCCGCAAAGGCGTCTGCGGTCATTGCGATTATGGGGATCGTGGCGGCTTCGGGTTTGTCGGAGGCGCGGATTGCCTTAGTGGCGGCGTAACCGTCCATCACCGGCATCTGCACATCCATTAATATCGCCTTATATTTGCCCTGTTCGGCTTCTTCGAAGATTTTCAGGGCCTCCTCTCCGTTCCATGCACAGTCCACGGTGAGCTTTGCGGATTCGAGGATACCCCGGGCTATTTCCATATTCATGGCGTTGTCCTCCGCCAAAAGCACCCTTGCTCCGCCGAAATCTATCTTGGCGGCGTTTTTGATCCCCTCGGGTCTTCCCCCGCTGATATTGGCTAAAAGGTTGAAAACCGAGGATTGGAAAAGGGGCTTGGAAATGAAGGTGTTCACCCCCACCTCGGCGGCCTTGTCCGCCACCTCTGTGAAGTCGTAGGCTGTAATCACTATTATGGGAAGCTTTTCCCCGGCGATGTTGCGAATCCGCCTTATCGTTTCAATACCGTCCATTTTCGGCATACGCCAATCCACAAAGCAGAGGGTGTAGGGGTCTTTTTCCTTTATGGCCGCATAAACGGCATCGACCGCATCGTGGCCGGAGGTGACGGAGGCACAGCGCACTTCACTGCGGTTGAGCAGGAAACGCATATAATCGCAGGTGGCTTCGTCGTCGTCCACCACCAGCGCATTTATGGCGGAAAAGTCATAGGGGCTGTGATTTATGGGTTGAAGGGTGCGCCCGAAACTCAGTTCGATGATGAAAACGGAGCCCTGACCGAGCTTGCTTTCCACCGAAACCGAGCCTTTCATCAAATCCACCAAGGTCTTTGTTATCGAAAGCCCGAGCCCCGTGCCCCCGAAGCGCCTCGATATGGAGGGGTCGGCCTGCTCAAAGGGCATCCAAATGCGTTCGATGAACTCCTCGGACATACCTATGCCCGTGTCGGTTATCTCGAAACGCACATCAATGGCTTCTTCCCGCACCTGCGGGTGAATGACAAGGGAAACCCTTCCGCCCTCGAGGGTGAATTTAACGGCGTTGGAGAGGATATTGGTAAGCACCTGATTGACCCTCGTTTGATCGCCCACTATCCATTCGTCCATGCCCCCCTCGAAACTCACATCGAAATCGACTCCCTTTGATTTTGCCTGGGAATAGAAAATTGCGGTCAAAGAAGAAATAAGCCCCCTGAAATCGAAGCGTTCCCTTTGAAGCACTATCTTTCCGCTCTCTATGGCGGACATATCCAAAACATCGTTTATTATGGTCAAAAGATGCTTGGAGGCGATGTCGCTCTTGGTGAGGCAATCCATCACCTTCATTTCAGCCCTGCGGCGCTCCTCGTCGGTTTTCGCCTCGGTCAGCTCCCCCCGGGCTATGGTGTTGTAGCCTATAACCGCATTGAGGGGGGTTCTTATCTCATGGCTCATGCGGGACATGAAACTGCCCTTTGCGGCGCTCGCCTTCTCGGCAAGTACAAGAGCTTCCTCGATTTTCGCGGCGCTCTTTTTCCTTGTACGGATAACCCACACAAGGGCGGCTATTAGGGCGAGGAACATTATCAATATTACAATGAAGGAAGTTTTGTATCTGTAAACCATGTCGGCAATGCTCATTTGATAGGGGTTCATGACCGTGTAGTTTATGGCTATTCCGCGTATTTCCGTTTCGGTCATCATACGCATACCCTTATCGATTATCCCCAAATAAAGCTTGGCCTCATCGCTGAAGCCCGCCACGCAAAGGTCAATATCCTCCTCGTAGGCGGGGAGAATTTCCAGGGAGTCGAAGCGGGGCTTTTGGAATTGGTAGTTGGCGCATATACGCAGATAAACGGCGGCGTCGGCTTCCCCCTTGGTCACCGCGTCAAGGCTGTCTTCGAGGGACTCGTATTCGGTGAAACTGCATTCGGGGAAGTATTTTCGGGCATAAAGGCCGACCGCCTCCGCCCCTTCGACCACGGCGATTATCTTGCCGCTTTGATCCTCGGAAATGTTGGTTCCCCGCTTTGTCACCACGGCAAAGGTATCGGAGAAGATGCTTTCGGAAAGGCTCCAGCCCCTCTCGCCGCTCAGACTGCGGTCGTCTGTCACCGCCGCCACAAGTTTCGGGGTAGTATCCGGCGGTATTTTCGCCTTTTCTCTAAGGGAAATATCCATCGGAACATATTCGAAGCAAAGCCCGGTTTTAATGGATATAGCCTCCAGCATCTCCATGCTTATCCCCTTATATTTGTTTTCCTTCTCATCCCAATAGCTTATGGGGGCGCTGTTGTCCACTATGCCTATCACCACCGGGTTGCTGTGGGAAGCCTGCACCGCCTTCAGCTCCGCGCCCGTGAGCCTGATGCTTTCGGTGGCGGAGAAGTATTTCTGATAAAGTTCCAATTCAAGATAGGGAGAATCTAATCTTATCTGGCTTAGGGCATAATTCAGCCCGGTTAAAATCGAAGTGTTGCCCTTTGTGGTGGCAAAGTAATAGGGTAGTGGGGCAAATTCCGCAAGGATGCGGGTTTTTTCGTCGCTGACATAGGCTCCCAAAAGTCCGCAGTTGACCCTTTCTTCAACTACCGCATTTACGACGCTTTGCGATGAATCGAAGGGTACGGCGGTATAGGTGAAGCCGTTTAAAGCCGCATAATCCTTCAGATAGCCCTCGTTGACGGAGTTATTTATCACCCCCACGGTCACGCCCTTGAAGGCGTTGAAGTCGTAGGCCGCAATTTCGCTTTGTTGTGCGGTAAAAAGGGTGGTGTAGGTGTGGCCGAACTCCAGCGAAGCGAAGTCATAGGTATCGAGCCGCTGTTGATTGCGGAATAAACAGCCCAAAATATCCAGCTCGCCTTTTGTGAGCATATCAAGACATTCCTGTAGGCTCGCTTCGACAAACTCGTATTTCCAACCCGTGTAATCGGCTATTTCCATGAGATAGTCGTAGTTATAGCCGCAGGGATTGCCCCCGATGATTTCCTGGGAACCCTTATAGGCAAACCAGCCCACCCTCACGGGAGTCTCCCTTTCAGCCCCCGACACTTCCCCGGGGAGGAAGCTCGCCGCGATGATCGCCGCCATAAGCAATGCCGTTATTTTTTTCATTGTTTTCCGCCTTTTTACGGTCTGTTATAATGGTGTTTCCATGACCCCGCCGCAGGGAAAGACTGTTTTTTCTGAGGGAAGCGTCACTTTTTTGAGAAATATGTCGTATGTTCTTTGTCTTTATTAAATTTTATCATAATTTGATTTTTTTATCAACTGTTAAAGTGGGAATAACGGGATTGGGTTGGGATTAGGGGGGCGGAGTGGTCGGGGTGGGGTTTTTCGGGGATTGTTGTGACCGCGTCCATAAACTTTGCCGACATTAGATACTGCTATTGTTTTTACTTTATGACCCGGTCAGAATTGCAAAAACCCTATAATTTGTTTTCGGTTTTGAATTTCCTCGGCAAGTTGGTTTTCAAAGGTTACACGGTAACCGAGAAAGAAGTTTGCGTTATTGGTGGGGAGCTTTTGGGATTGGGGAGGGGAAGGTTTGCTTTTTTTGCAAATTGATCGGGGCGGAAGTGGGAAAGGGATTTTGCCGGTGACCGGGTCAGAAAGGAAAGTAGCTTTATTGAAGTGATTGGGGCGGAAAAGCGCTTTTTATAAAGTGACCGGGGCAGGCAAGTCGATTTTACAAAGTGACTGCGTCAATTCCTTTGCCGACATTCGATACTGCTATTGTTTTTACTTTATGACCCGGTCAGAATTGCAAAAACCATATGTTTTCAGTTTTTGAATTTCCTCGGCAAGTAGGTTTTAAAAGGTTACACGGCAACCGAGAAGGAAGTTCGCGTTATTGGTGGGGAGATTTTGGGATTGGGGAGGGGAAGGTTTGCTTTTTGCAAGCTGACCGGGGCGGAAGTGGGAAAGGGATTTTTGCCGGAGTGACCGGGTCAGAAAGGAAAGCAGCTTTATCGAAGTGATTGGGGCGGAAAAGCACTTTTTATAAAGTGACCGGGTCAGAAAAGAAAGCTATTTTTTTTCCAAGCTGACCGGGTCAGAAGTGAAAAAGAGCCAACATAGAAAATTCCACTACATTTGGTTCTTCTATCGCGCCTTTTTACCAAAGTGACCTGGTCTGAATAATAAAAAGTACCTCGTTCGAATCTCAAAAGCCCCTCACTTTTATCAAAAGGACCAGGTCAAAACGCAAACCCCCAATCTTCACCACCATAAAACCCCTACTCCCCCGACACCGCCTCCATTTCCTCTCTCACACCCCAATACAACTTAAACCCAAACAAGCCCCCACAAAAGGAGCCCTTCCATAAAGCCCTATTAACATACCTCCCGCCTTTACCTTATGTCCCTACCC
>JAAYHF010000047.1 GCA_012727485.1 Eubacteriaceae bacterium | reverse complement strand
GGAGTCGAAGATATGGAAGTATAATTCTATTTTCTTGATCGTTTTAATATTCGCTATTTCCAAATCCGACGACATAAAGGATATTTCGTCGTTTGCTTTCTTGCCCGGGGCCACATCGGTAGATAATGAACCGTCTATCATGATGTCGTTAATCGAAACATCACGCACCTGTACGGTAATGTTCTTTTCGCCGTTATTTTCAACTAAGATCTTCAATTCGGGGCCCATAAAGGAGCCGTCTTCATCGAAGGAAGTGACCGTTATTTTGATATTGTTTTCATCGTAACATACTTGTTCGGCCACAGTTAAAGGAGCATTGGGCTCTTTTCCCCCCGAAGGGTCTTTTCCTTCGCCTTCACTACCCGATGAGCCGCACGCACATACGGTTAAGAGCAGTAAAAAAGTCAAGAATAGTGCTGTCAGTTTTTTCATTTTTATCCTCTGTTTTTGTATTTGTTTTCATTTTAGCACAAAAATAAAACAAAATCAATTTTAAAATGATTTATTTCAATAATTTGTAGTTATGCACAATATCGAATTGTATTACGGTCAAAAGAACGAAATACAAGCACCTAACAAGGGGAGTTTCTTCCTTGAAACCTCTCTGAGAATCTATTATTGCTAATGGTCTTCGCATTTTTTTCATTTTTCTATTGTTTTTCATCGGAAATAATGTATAATATCTTGGCTGGCCCCATGGTCAAGTGGTCAAGACACCGCCCTCTCACGGCGGTTACAAGGGTTCGAATCCCTTTGGGGTCACCGGAAACTCTTTGCTAACTAACGCAAAGCTCAGTATATATTGAAGAATAGATAATCAAGAATATCAAAGGCAAAGCCCAAGCGTTTCTGTATTATCTCATTTTACATTATTCGATTCAGCGTAATTATTCGTGGTTTTTAAGAATAAAGCCATTGATTAAATTCCCACCCAAAACAAAACACCCCCAAACAGCCGTAAAAGTCAAATTAAACCGAGAACTTCGATTTTTTTATCTTCAGCCAAAACAAACCGATCTCCTCCCTTTAGACCCAATCAGCCGTCATCTTTCGACCCGCCCTCGCAAAAGCGTTCCAAAAACCGCCTGCCAACAAAACCAACAAACGATTGAGATTATTCTCCTTGCGCGACAGCCCGTCTTGCGAAAGCCGCCTGTATTCTCTGTCGATGAAGGTTTAATTATTATTTTGTTTCCTGCCTTTTGATGTTTGTGTTTATGTTTTTCGTTATTGAAGGGGTAATAAATAAGTGATTTCCTTAGTTTCATTTTTTACCTTCCTCAGTTTAATTAATACCGTAAAGCCTGCCAACTACCCGCAGTGGGTAGGGCGAAGGCATCTGTAGTATGGTATAATGCTGAAATGGAGGGGTTATGGGATTTGGGGAAACAACGCAGTTCGGTGCGGCAGAGGATTATACCGATAAAAAAGCTTCGAAAAGCATCGTTTCAAAAAACATTGAACGTTTCTATTTAAGCTTTTTCGATATGAGAAGTGCAACTGTAAAGAACACTAACCGCTTTTATGAATATTTTTTGATAAAAAAAGAGGATAAATGCCTATACCACTGTGAAGGCGGCACAAATAGCAATATTCCTTCGGACAGGCGGCTTGAATCGGAGGTGTTTGGAGAGCTTCAAGGTCTCATAGAAGATAATAACCTCGCCGCATTCAACGGTCATAGTAAAAGAGATACGGCTTTGGGTGCAAGAATGACTCTCAAAGTCGATTACAGCTCAAAGGAATCCATTTTCATATATTGCGAAGGAAGCAGTGCGACTTTTCCTTTTGGTTTTTCGGTTTCGGTGTTTTCGGATTTCTTGGAAGCTTGCGATGAGAAGGGTGAAAAAATCGAGGATATAAGCGAAATATATGTTGTTTGCCCCTGCTGTAAAGAGAAAGTTTATATCGGGAAGGCCTGGTGCGGGAACTGCGGCGCCGATATAAAACAGCGTTAACCCAAATGGTTAACCCGTATTCTTCATAAGGCGGAAAGTTGATTAAAATTAAATAAAGGTAATGTCGGCTGAAGGGAGGCGCTGATACGGTGAATAAAAGAATGATTTGCTTGTTTGTTATTTTTTTACTGTGTGTGCCTTTGTTGTTCGGTTGCGCTAAAGAATTTCCAAGCGATAAAGTGGTTTGTTTTCGCAATTATGCCGTTAATCCGCTGAAAAGTGCGGCGGAAAATATACTTTACGATTATGAGGTGAAAACCACCTCCTATTCTTTTATTTACCATCTCGACAGAAACGAAGCCTGCGAAGCGCTTGATGTGCAGGCACTGCCCGCAGTAAAAAACGGTATTGCAGCTTATTGGTATCCGCTGAGCAATGCAACGGTGGTCATTGCCGTTGACCGTGACGCAACAGATATTAGCATCAATGATTGGAGCGATCTTTGCAAAACCGAATGCGATGTGGGCTTTCTGAACAATCGTTTTATTTTGGCGGCCATATCATACGCTCTTGATAAAGAAAGCTATATGTCGGATTCGGCCATAAAGCTTTTAGCTGGGATAAATGCTGAACACAGGCTGAAAAAGGACGATATGAGCTGTCCCATTATCGTATGTTTTGATTATCAGGCGGCAGCGCTTAACGCCGAGGGACGAAATTATGAGCTTATTATTCCCGCTGACGGTACTTTAAGCTATGAAGTCGGCATTCTTTCAAACACCGAAATCAATTTTCCGGATAATATGAATGATATACTTATAAACTGCGGTCTAGACGGCGAAAGTGAAGATGGAGCTTTCCCGAGTTTATCGGAGTATAAAAGAGCAGGCAGAGTAAGCGATTATAACGCGTTTGAAAATGACACCGCACACTACGCAAGCGTAACACGCAGAAATATATTCAATACACGCCTGTACAGCTCGGCCGATCAGATAGAACATCATATGTTCGCTGTTATCTACTGTGTGATCGCCGTTGTCTGGATTGGTATGCTCATGAGCCGTATCGTCGATAAAAAGGTGCGTTTTTTAATGCTTGCTTCGGGGATGTTAAGCATCTGCTGGGTGTTGCTCAGATATCTAAAATATCAGATATTAGGCGAAAGTGCATTGATTCGCTATTTGTGGTATTTATATTATGTCTTTCAGCTGGGTTTGCCGTTGTGTATGCTCTTGATAGCTTTATTTGTGTACAAAGAAAAGGCGCCCGAATTTTGCCGCATAGCCGAAAAAATCTCCATAGGGTTATGTGTGACCCTGGTTATTTGTGTGCTGACGAACGATATGCATAACTTTGTCTTTATTATTGATTATTCGGTTTCAAAAGTCGATAATTCCTACATTTACGGTTGGCTGTATTACATAATTTTTGCGGACTGTATCTTAAGTATTCTTTTATCCGAATTTTTGCTTTTAAAAACCGCATGGTCAAGTCCGAAACGCAGAGGCTTTGTTTTACCTATGCTTTATACTTGTGTTTTGATTATTTATTGTACCTTGTATGTGCTCGGTATACCCTTCGCGCGTGAAAGCGATTTTGTTATGACTGTAGGCGTATTCCTGCTTTTGTATAACGAAACAATAATGAGGCTGGGTATTATTCCCGTAAACAGCATGTATACAAAGCTTTTTTCTCATTCGACGCTGAATATTTTAATAGCCGATGAAAATAAAGCACCAATACTTTATTCATCTGTTGCCGAAAGTGAGGCTTCAGAGCTTTCGTCTCAAATAGAAGCGATCAAAAGCTCCTGCAAGTTGAACGACGATACTGTACTCTTCACCGATATTATTCCCGGAGGAATTGTTGTCTGGCAGGAGGATATAAGTGAAATTAACCGTCTGCAAGTCCAATATAAAGAAAATCTTGCAAAAACAGAGGTGGCAAACACACTGCTTTCAAAGGAAATGACGGCGAAAGCAAACTTGGCAAGCATAGAAGAGAAAAGCAAACTTGCAAATATGCTGCAAATGGAAATAAGCGATAAAGCGAAGGTTTTGTCGGGAATGCTAACCGATCTGGAAAATGAAAGCGACAAAAAGAGTTATGCCGCAAGAATAACTATGCTGCTTTGTTATATAAAGCGTCATATCAGTCTGTCCTTAAGAAAGCTTGAAGAAAGCGCAATCCCTTCGGAGGATTTAGTGGCGTATATAGATGAATTGACGCAGATAAGCTCTTACGGCGGTGTCTATGCAAAGGCTGTATGCGATTTGGATAAAAACATATCAAGCGATATATGCTTGTTGGTATATGACTTTTTATACCGTGCGACAGAGGCTTGCGTAAAAGTAAACCCCATACATCTTTTGATTAGATTTTTACCGTACCGAGAAGGAATAATGTTGGATATACTTTCCCCGGTAATTTTCGACACCGAAACTTTATGTGACAGCGTATTCACAAAGCAAGTCGAGAGCTTTGGGGGCCGAATCGATTTCAGAAAGCTCGACGACGCTTTTGCGGCAAGTTTGAAATTCCCGAAAGAGGGTGAGCTTAATGTTTGACTTTTATGTTCAGCCTGAATGGGTTAGAGTTATGGCAAGTATGCTTGTTGCTGTATGTACAATAGTGCAGACAGTGTCGGTTGTGTATACATTTAATGTAAACATAAAAAAGGACGCAATGCAAAAGTTGCAAATAGGAAATGAACTTGCGGTTCTCGCCATGCTGTTTTATATGGTTTATATGATAGCAAAAGTGCAGCTTGGCGCTTCGGACGGAATGATTTTGCCGCAGGAAAAAGGATATATACAAGTTATGATCCTTGCGATGATATGTTTTTTCGGTGCGGCATTAAGTATATTCGGTAGAAATATCGTACATATCACAGGCGTGCTGCCGGCAAGTATACTTCTACTGTTACCAAAAGAAGCCGCCGCCGGCATATATGCATATTTGTATTTGGCAGTAACTATATACTTTCTTTTCAGAAGCGTGTGCCTGATTTATAAAAACGATAAAATTATTAAAGCCAAACTTTCGGCTTATTCGGTTAAATATGCCATAGATGCACTTGATGCGGGAATACTTTTTTATGATCCAAGCGGGTATATTACTTTAATGAATACCACAATGCAGAATATGATACAGAAGCTGTGCGGGAAAAAGTATTATAACGCTCATACTTTTTATGAAGACATAACAGCCTTGCGACTGTCTGACAAAAGTGAAAAAATAAGTGAAGACGAGAAGCTTTTATTTCGCCTAAGTGACGGTTCGATTTGGCTTATAACGCAGAGTGAGCTGAAAATAAACAATAAATCATATACTCAGCTATTGGCTTTTGACGTGAGCCGTGAATGGGAGCTTCCCGAAAAGCTTGTTATACAGAAAGAACGTCTCAGCATACAAAGCGATGAATTGAAAGCTATGCTGTCCGAAATCCGCGAAATATGTATTCGCGAGGAAACCTTTAAATTAAGAAACCGCTTGCACGACTGCCTCGGTCATAATTTGGCGCTTATGCTGCGCGAATTAAGGGAAGGCGGCGATGAACGCTATACAAACATTGCCTCGCTTGCAGAAGGTGCAATTAAGGAACTCGATCACCCGTTTAAAGTTAAAGATGCAAGTCAAAGACTTAATGCGCTTATTGCCGCCATGAATAAAATAGGCGTTGAATTGCTCATTGAAGGTGAATTGATTGCCGACGAAAAGATAATGGGGATCTTTACCGATGTAATTATCGAGGGTACGACCAATGCGATCAGGCATGGTTTTGCCGACAAAGTTTTTGTTATAATCAGAGAAACGAAAAACGAGTATTGTATGAAGATAAGCGACAACGGTAATTTTTCCGGAGGGGATTACAAGGAGGGCGGCGGGATAACCGCCATGCGGTATAAGCTTTCCGCTATCGGCGGAGTTATTAAAATCCAGACAACGCAGGGTTTTGTTATAGAAATATCAGTAGCAAAGGATAGAGAAGATGCCTAAAATACTTATTGTTGACGACCATGAATCAATACGCGAGGCGCTGAAGATCAGTCTAACCAAGAACGAAGGTTACGAAATAGTCGGCGAAACGCAAAGCGCCGCTTATGCACTGCTCTATTGCCAAAAACTAAAACCCGATCTGGTCCTTTTGGATGTATGTACCGAAGGCGGCGCTTCGGGACTTACGGCCGCAAAGCAAATACACGAGACCCTGCCCGATATAAAGGTTATAGTCATGAGTGCTTTTGATGAAATTTCGTATCTGCCGAGAGCCAGAGAGGCAGGCGCTCATGCTTTTATTTATAAAAGCCGTTCGCTTGCTTTTTTTACAGAGGTTGTTAAGGACGTATTAAACGGCGGCACTTATTTCCCCGAGCCAAAGAAAATACCGATGCCTATGGGTGAGGCGCCGCTTACCGAGCGTGAAATGGAAATACTCAGGCTTTTATGTAAACACATGACAAATAAAGAAATCGGTGCGGAGCTTTTTATCAGCGAAAACACGGTAAAATATCATAAGGCCAATATGCTTGCAAAAACAGGCTTTGAAAACTCCGTGGATCTCGCCTTTTATATGATCACAAATGGCTGGATCAATCCGCTGTATTAAAGCGGTTAACCAACTGCTCGGAATAATCGTCCGGGTATTAACAGCCCCTGAATTCCTGCCGAATTAACGATAAACTTATCTTACATTCCCGGCCAATGGGCGCAAACGAATCGGCTTGCCTTCGTTGGCTTTTTATTATTCCTTTTTGCCTTAACGGACTACCCGTGGCGGGTGGGGCGCAGGGCTTTGTTTTTTGTTACCATGAATATGCAAGGAAAATGTACACGCACCTTTGAGGGCAGGTCGAGAAGAATCGATCCGCTTCGGCAAGTCTGTTTGGAAAATTGCAGGATAAACGGAGGTAGGGGGATATTTGAAAAAAATACTGCTTGTTATGTACCGCAAGCTGTTGAGCGAAACACTTAATAATGAACTCAGCGCAAACAGCGAGTTTATTTTGCGTACCGAGGCAAATTATAAAAGCGCTCCAACCGCCGCCGATGTCTTCTTGCCGGATATTGTGCTTCTCGAAATACCCGAAACGGGAGAAAATGTGTTCGATGAATGTCTGAGTTTGGCGAATGAAATAAAAGCCAAGAGGCCATCTTGCAGAATAATGCTTCTATGTCCCGAGGGAAATGCTTTGACTCGCAAAGCCACGATAAAGGCGGTTCAAAGGGGCATGGTAAACGATTTCGTTTATTACGACACAAGCCTGAAATACCTTGCTTCAAAGCTTGAGGCATTGTAAAGGGCTTTTGCCTGTTTATAAAACACAATTTGAAAGGAGTTTATTATGGGACTTATTAAAGCGGCAATAGGTTCGGCGGGCGGCGCACTTGCCGATCAATGGAAAGAGTTTTTTTACTGCGAGGCGATAGATAAGGAAATTTTGGTGGTAAAAGGACAAAAGCGCATCGGAGGGCGCTCCGGCAATACGGGCGGAAGCGACAATGTCATTTCAAACGGCAGCGGAATCGCCATAGCCGACGGACAGTGCATGATCATCGTGGAGCAGGGTGAAGTGGTGGATTTTTGCGCAGAAAGCGGAGAATACACCTACGACACCCAGCTTGAACCCAGCGTTTTCACGGGGGATTTCGGACTGGGTATTTTAGACACCTTCAAAGAAATGGCAAAGCGCTTCACCTACGGCGGAAGCCCGGGAAAGGACCAGAGAGTTTATTACATAAACACAAAGGAATTGATCGACAACAAATTCGGAACCCCCAATCCCATTCCTTTCCGGGTTGTGGATAAAAACATCAATTTGGACATTGATGTGTCCATACGCTGCAGCGGAGTTTATTCTTATAAAATAACCAATCCCCTTTTGTTTTATACCAATGTGTGCGGGAATGTCGAAAATACATACGACAGGTCGGAAATCGACTCTCAGCTCAAGGCAGAATTCATGAGCGCCCTTCAGCCCGCTTTTGCCAAAATTTCCGAGCTTGGAATAAGGCCCAGTGCCATTCCCGCCCATGCCCAGGAACTTTGCGATGCGATGAACGAGAGCTTGAGCAAAAAATGGGGCGAGCTTAGAGGTTTATCCGTTGTTTCGATCGGAATGAACCCGATAACCCTTCCGGAAGAAGACGCCGAACTCATCAAACAAGCCCAAAGAGCAGCCATGTATAAAGATCCGACGATGGCGGTGGCGACCCTTGTGGGCGCACAGGCGGACGCCATGAAAACCGCGGCGGCCAACGAAGGCGGCGCAATGGCGGGCTTTGTGGGTATGGGAATGGCTCAAAACGCAGGCGGAATGAACGCCCAGGGCCTCTATGCCATGGGTCAGAACCAAACCGCACCCTCTTCGCAGAATACACAGGGGGCAAACACATGGAAGTGCGAGTGCGGCACCGAGAATACGGGCAATTTCTGCAATAACTGCGGCAAACCGAAACCTTCCCCCGCCGGCACATGGAAATGCGAATGTGGCACACAGAATACCGGAAACTTTTGCAGTAACTGCGGCAAGAAAAAGCCCGATGACGGCAAATGGGTCTGCTCCTGCGGCACACAGAACACGGGGAATTTCTGCGAAAATTGCGGAAAGGGCAAGAATCAGCAATAAGAAAATATAACCAAAGGCAGAAAAATATGAAGATAACACTTAATGCCCTACCCGATACCCTCGAGGAATTCAAGCTCCTTCTGAAAGAGGATTTCAGCCTTCCCGAATACACCTGTGCCCTGTTGATATGCGCTTTCAATGTCTTTTGCAAAGACAACATAGTCGGAACGGAAGCGATAAATCTTTTGAAAGGCCCCGAAAAACTCAGCAATCACGCCATCGGTTTGCTCAAGGATTGCCTGAACGATAAACCCCATCTTCCCCTTTCCTTTTTCAAAGGAGCAACCCCGCAGAATAATTATACCCCGCGCGAATACACGATTGAATTTCTGCCGGAACAAAGCTCCCAAGCCTGCGAGGAGGGCTATATGAGACTTTGGCTTTCTTCGGGAGGAGCCGATTCCCCCAGACAGGTGAAGCTCAGGAAAAAGGGCGATGAATGGTTTATATGGGAATACCCCTCTCTGATCATGGGTATCAGAAAACCCGCAAAAGAGGATGTCTGGGCTTAGGCTCGCTTAAACTTGATAAAAAGAGGACAACAATGAAAACTTTTAAAAATACTGCGGTATTATTGCTCGCTATGCTCTTGTTGACAAGCCTTTGTTCCTGCGGCGATAAGGTTCCTTCGAATCCGGACGGTAAAGGCGGCGAGGGCAATGTCGAAAAGGGCAGGGTATATACTCCCTATGAATTTTGCTCCGCTTTTGCGGGAGCATGGTCAAATACGAATAACGAATTCATCGCTTTTCAGGCTTACGGCGAAAAGGGTTACTTCATGTGGGGAGAATGGAATGCCGGTTTCGGCAGGGGATTCGGCGAAGTGACTGCCGTGACAAATAAGGGCGGGGAAATTTATGAATTGAGCGTTTACTACCCGGCAATGGAAGAAAACGAGGAATATGCCGCCGCCGATGAAGTCACCTTGACTTTTCTGATCGATATTACCGGCCTTGAGAGCCGATATTTGCTGTGCGATGTATACAGCGACAGCTACATCAAATATTCCTATCTTTCCGAACAGCAGCTTGAAAGCGGAATGAGCCATGATGAAATGTTTTGCTTTGGCAGTCCTTGGGACGATGACAACGAAGTGGGCGAGCTTTCCTTCAACGATGACGGCACCGGTTATGCTGTTTTCGGAAACAGCGCAGGTATACCCGGGGGCAATTTGAAATGGAGTACCGAAGGCAATTCCGGTTTGATTAAAATACTTGCCGCCGACGGGAAGGAGTATTGGTTTGAATATGCTTTCGCCCGCGATTGTTTCATTCTCGCCGATACATATAACGGCTATGTGTTTTATTCCCGTAACGGTTCGCTCGAAGGATTACTTGAAACCGCCGAATACGATTTTCTTATCGGAAAATGGTATTGCGAGAGCGAAGGCGAGTATTACGAATTTGACGCCGGGGGAGCTTACAGCTATTGGTTCTCCGGCAGTTCGTCAAAAAACAAAGGTTCATGGAATGCGGCGGGGCAATATCTTTATACCAATATCGGCAAGGGTTGGTGGCGCACCTACATAAGCATTGATGAGAATACCGACAGTATGACCATGACCGTGGAGGGCTATGACAGAAAATTCGTGCGCTCAAAATAACAAAGTTAAACGCAATCTAAATAAGTTATAAGGAGAAATCTATGGGTATTTTTGATAAAAAAACCTGCGATATTTGCGGCGAGTCGATCGGTCTTTTAGGCAACAAAAAGCTTGAAGACGGGAATATGTGCAAGGAATGTGCCAAAAAGCTTTCCCCTTGGTTTGACGAAAGAAGACATTCAACCGTCAACCAGATAAAGGATCAGCTCAATTACAGGGAGCAAAACAGACAATTTCTCTCCTCTTTTCGCCCCAACAGGGTATACGGACACTCGCCGAGGGTACATATCGACGATGCCGCCGGAACATTCATCGTTACCTATGCTACGGACTGGTTCGATGCCAACCCCGATATAATCAAATTCGACGATGTTTTAAATTGTGAGGTGGACATAAGGGAGAACAGAAAGGAATTGTACCGCAATACCTCGGACGGCAAGCGTGAAAGATACGACCCGCCCAGATACGAATATTCCTATTCTTTCTATATCCGATTAACTGTCAATAATCCCTATTTTGACGATATTACCTTCAAGCTCTCCGACGAGGAACCGGAAAGCCCCTATACCGACCTTTACAGACAATATGAGCAGGAAGCCTTTGAGCTGAAAAACACCCTCACAGGCGGCAGGGGAATGGGAGGCTACAATGCGCCGCAGGGCAATTACGGCAATTACAGCGCACCCAACGTATACGCCAGTGGGAGCAATATGCAAAATAACACCTATGCCAATCAGGGCGGATATGTCAATCAAAACAGTGACTTCGCTTCGGCGAATACATGGAAATGCACCTGCGGCACTGTGAACACCGGTAATTTCTGCAATAACTGCGGTCAAAGAAAGCCGGAGGATTCATCTTGGATATGCCCGAAATGCGCCAACAGGAACACGGGCAATTTCTGCAACAACTGCGGCCAAAGAAGATAAAAAAGGTAGGATATTTCGAAAGGAAAGACAAAAAAATGACGAAACGAAAAATCATCATTGATACCGATACCGCAGGCGATGATGCTGCGGCGATAATGCTGGCGGTTAAAACCGAGGATGTGGAAATACTCGGGATTACCATTGTGAACGGCAACGTGCCCTTAAACAGTGCGGCGGCAAATGCTCTTATGACTCTGGAGCTGTGCGGCGCTAAAATTCCCGTTTATAACGGTTCCGCCCGCCCTCTTGTGAGAGAGCCTTTGAGCGCAGTCAGCGTTTACGGCTCTGACGGCATGGGCGAAAAGGATCTGATTCACCCCGCAGGTCGCCCCGAAGATAAACACGCCGTGGATTTCATAATAGAAATGGCAAAGAAATATCCGGGAGAGTTGGAAATAGTGGAGCTTGGACCCGCCACGAATATTGCGCTGGCGATAATGCGGGACAGGGAGGCCATGAGAGGCATTAAGGGAATATTCTCCATGGGTACGGGCGGTTTCAGCCTCGGAAACGCCACTCCCGTGGCGGAATTCAATGTTTACACCGATGCGGAAGCCTATTCCATCATGCTTAAAAGCGGAATTCCCCTCACCATTGCGGGTTTTGACCTTTGCGTTGGGGCGGCGGCTTTTGATGAGGAGGAAATGGCCCGCATTGAAGCCGATTCGCCGTTGGGAGCTTTCCTGATAAGTTCTACCTCGAAGCTTTTGGAATTCAACATCAATCGCAACGGGGTAAAGGTGATAGATCTGCCGGACGCCATAGCCATGGGGATAGCTTTATGGAAAGATATTATCCTCGAAAGTGTGCCCTGTTATTGTCATTGTTGTACTGTCGAGGAAGAAACCTACGGACAGGTGGTGGTATATGAAACCGATAAATATTATGAAGGCATCTCTGTCGTGAATAAAACCAATGCCCATGTGGTTAAGCGCATAGAAACGGAAGTGTTCAAGCAAAGGTTCATGCAGTTATTAAAGTGAGAGTGCCTAAATCCAATCGGTTAATATCGGGGGCGGTGATGATCGTGCTGTATGCGGGGATGGTTTTGACGCTTTTCGGCTGTGCGAACAAAGGGCCGAATGAATTAAGCGAAATCACTTCGGTGAGCTATTCGTATTCAAACATGGATAATTCCCGTTCCTGCTCATTTTGGTTAAGGGAAGAAAACGGCGAGGTGTTGTACGACGGGCTGTGGTATGACGAAATCACGGGCGAAAAAATCGAGCTTGTCGAAATGACCGCTTCAAAGGGTGATATTAAAGCCTTTGAGAAACTTTCCGAAGAGCACGATTTCCCGAAGTTTTTAAGAAAGAACAAGCCGAAAAGAAAGCTGATGAAGGTTACGGACGAGGCGATGTACGGTTTTTGCGTGTGCTGGAGCGACGGTACAATGCTTTCCACCAATCGACACGGCGAATTCTATGATGAGTTGAAGAGCTTATTCGTTGAAATCGGAAAAAGGTTATCCGAAGGCGGATTATAAGAAAAAGAGGTGTTAAAGTGTCCACATTAACGGAATATAAATGTCCTTCCTGCGGCGGTGCGCTTGAATTCAACAGTCAAGTCCAGAAGATGAAATGCCCCTATTGCGGAAGTGAATTTGAAATGGAGGCTTTAAAGCCTCTCGACAGCGAGACAGATAAACCCATCGAAGACAATATGAAGTGGGATATAACCTCCACAGATGAATGGCAGGAGGGCGAAACCGAAAAAATGACGGTTTATATCTGCAAATCCTGCGGCGGTGAAATCATTGCGGACGATACCACGGCAGCCACATCCTGCCCTTATTGCGACAATCCCGTTGTAATTAACGGCAAATTCTCCCAAGGACTGCGCCCGAATGTGGTTATTCCCTTCAAATATGACAAAAAACAAGCCAAAGAGCAATTCAAAAAACATCTGACGGGCAAGAAACTGCTGCCCAAGGTTTTCAAAACCGAAAATCATCTGGACGAGATAAAGGGAATATATGTGCCTTTCTGGCTTCTTGACGCAGGTGCCGAGGCACAGGCGATTTTCCGCACTACCCGTATACGCAAATACAGCGATAAGAATTACGATTATGTCGAATCAAGCTATTACGATGTATATAGGGCGGGAAGTCTTGGTTTTGAGCATATCCCCGTGGACAGTTCCACAAAAATGCCCGATAAGCTTATGGAATCCATCGAGCCTTTTTCCTATGAAGAAGCGGTTGATTTCCAAACCGCCTATCTGGCGGGTTATCTTGCCGATAAATACGATGTGAGCGTTGAGGAAAGCGAGCAAAGGGCCAATAACAGGGTGAAAAACACCATAGGAGATGCCCTTAAAAGCACAGTTACCGGTTATGACATAGTTACAAATCAACAAATGGGTGTGCAACTTTATAACGGAAAAGCCGTCTATGCTCTTTATCCGGTGTGGATATTGAATACAACATGGAACAAGCAGAAATATACCTTCGCAATGAACGGGCAAACGGGGAAATTCGTGGGGGATCTGCCGCTGGATAAAAATGCACTGAAAAAATATCTTGGCATCATTACGGCGGCGGGAACTGCGGCGGTGATGTGCGCGGCATATTTACTCTATTTGCTGTAGGGAGTTGAGCGATGAATAAAAAAGTATTCACTGTTTTAGCGGCGATAATAATAAGCCTTGCGGTATGCACGCCTGTTTCGGCCCATGAGCCCGGTTTGGCTTCAATGGACGACGGTTATCATATCTATTCTTCGAATCCTTCGTATTTTTCCGAAGAAGGACTTGCCGCCCTCGATAACAAAGCGTTGAACATTGCCATCAAATCAAGCACCGAAGTGCTTTTTGCGATCAACGAATATGTCGATAATGACACGATAGAATATGCCGAGAATTTTTATACCAATGCCTCAGGAAATGAAAACGGCATTTTATTCCTTGTTACAAAGGATTATTGGTATGTTCACTGTGCGGGGAACACCGGGGAAATATTCAGCGAGGTGGATAAGGATAAAATCTGGGACGAATATAACAAGGCAAAAACCTATTACGATGGGGTGGATGCTTACCTGAACATAGTTTCCGACAAGCTTGCGGATATTAAGCCCCCCTCCTACGGCGACGGCTCAAGGCTCATCGACACAGCCGATGTGCTCACCGATGATGAGCAATGGGTGTTAAAGGCTTATTTTACCCGTATCGCTGACAGGTATGATTTTGATATTGCCTCTGTTATCGTATCGTCTTTCGAAGGAATGTCGGCTGATGAATATGCCGATTCCCTTTATGAAAACTGCAATTTCGGGAGAGGCGACACAAAGGACGGCATATTGCTTGTGGCAAACATCGAAACGAAGCAATGGGCAACATATGCCTATGGTCGAGGCGAAGCGGCTTTCACCGAAGCGGGGCAAAAGTATATGTACGATACCTATGGGCCGATATTGGACGCAAAAAGATATGCGGAAGCGCTCAATTCCTATGCGGGGTTATGCGACAGATTTTTGACCCAAGCGGAAAGCGGAGTGCCCTTTAATGCGGAAAATCTGCCCGTAATACCTCAGGAAAAAATTCTTCCGAGATTGGTGGACGACGCCGATATCCTCACCGACGGGCAGGAAAAGGATTTGTTGAATAAACTTGATGCGGTGAGCGAGGACAAGGGCTGTGATGTGGCGGTTGTGACAGTGTATTCTC